>JAAYIR010000094.1 GCA_012523355.1 candidate division WS1 bacterium | reverse complement strand
TGCACCAACGGCCTCCGCACTACTTGCGGCAGTCGTATGCTGGAGAACTTCGTGCCTCCCTATGATGCCACGGTCGTCGCGCGCTGTCACGAGGCCGGCCTACCCATGCTGGGCAAGACCAACATGGACGAGTTTGCCATGGGCTCCTCCACGGAGAACTCGGCCTTTCAGATCACCGCTAACCCCTGGGACCTGGAGCGCGTGCCGGGTGGGTCCTCGGGAGGGAGCGCCGCGGCAGTCGCGGCTTGCGAGGCTCCCCTGGCCCTGGGAACCGACACGGGCGGCTCCATCCGCCAGCCCGCTTCCTTATGCGGGATCGTGGGCCTGAAGCCTACCTATGGCCGCGTCTCACGCTACGGCGTGGTTGCGTACGCCTCCTCACTGGACCAGGTAGGCCCCTTCGCCCGCAACGTCACGGATCTCGCGTTGCTCCTCCAGGTCATCGCCGGACATGACCCCCATGATGCGACCAGCGTAACGGACCCGGTCCCGGACTACCTCGCCGAGATGCAGAAAGGTGTCACCGGGTTGAAGGCTGGCCTGCCGAAAGAGCTGTTTGGGGAGGGGATTGACCCGGCGGTGAAGTCCACCCTCCTGGCAGCGGTGGACAAGCTCCAGAAGCTGGGCGTGGAGTGCGAGGAAGTGGAGATGCCGCATGTGGACTACTCGCTGCCCTGTTACTACATCATCGCCCCGGCGGAGTGCAGCTCCAACCTGGCGCGCTATGACGGTGTGCGCTACGGGCACCGGACTAAAGAGCCGGTCAGCGACATTTACGACCTGTTCAGCAAGACGCGCGCGGAAGCCTTCGGGCCAGAGGTGCGCCTGCGCATCATGCTGGGGACCTACACGCTGAGCGCGGGGTATTACGACGCCTACTACGTGAAAGCGCTGAAGGTGCGGACGCTGATCAAGAGCGATTTCGACCGGGCGTTTGAGAAGTATGACGTGCTGCTCTCGCCGACCTCACCCACCACGGCCTTCAAGATCGGGGAGAAGGCAGACGACCCGCTGGCGATGAAGCTGGCGGACATCTGCACGATCCCGGTAAACCTGGCGGGCCTGCCGGGGATGAGCCTCCCGTGCGGGTTTGTGGAGGGCCTCCCCGTCGGCATGCAAATCATCGGCAAGCCGTTCGGCGAGGCGGAGATGTTAAGGATAGCATACGCCTACGAACAGGCGGAGGGGTGGAAAGAGCAGCGGGCCTCCCTATGAGGGTGCGCTCACTCCGAATGTAGGGGCGGCAGTTACGACTGCCGCCCGCGAGGAGCTCCACATCTGGAGCCTGAGAATGCCATGGCCGTGTTTCTGATCCCGGTGAGGAATCTCATCAAGCAACATGGCAAGGCCGGTGCTGACCTCCAGGAAATCGTCATTTCCGGCAAGGGGAAGCAGGAGTCTGAGGCGACCCTCCGTGAGGTCCTCGCACGCAGCCAGAAATACGCGCGAGCCACGGTCAACCTGCTCGACTCGGGCCATTGGGAGGCCGCCGCTCTGATTGTTAGAGCTGTCTGGGAAGACACTGCTGTGCTTGGGTACATCCACGCGAAAGGTCCTCGGAAGAAGCAATATGCCGCCCTGTACAAACTGAGTTTCGCCCTTCAGCAGGAACGCATGCAGGTAACCCTCGACCAATGTGGCGCCACGGACCGCTTCCAAGATGACCGGGAGTCCGCCCGCCAACGCAGAGCACTTGACGAGCGAGTGAAGCAGTTCGAGAAACTCCGAGCGGACCTATGGGAGGGAGCCCGCAAGCCGGACGGCACACCGAAGTGCAAGAACACGTGGAACGGACTGACGATACGTGACACCTGGGAGCAGGCAAGCCTTCAGTCGCCGTACACGTACGTCATGCACTACATGTCGCTATGCCCGTATGTCCACTCCGACTCTTTGTCATTTGCGTCTGGAGGTTTTGCGACTGAGTTTGGCATAGCGGACCCGCAAGAGGAAGCGCAGGAAACCGCCACCGTGGCTGTGAGACTCCTGCTCGCCTTATGGCTGCAACTGGTCTATCTGAAGGACACGGCGGCTGCCCTCGCTGACTTGGAGATTCCTCCGGAAGACCAGCTTGAAAAGGCTGCCAGTACCATCTGCACGTCTGCGGGCATGGCCAAGGCAGAAACCAAGCCCCGCAAATCGGGCTTGTCCTCGGTCAATGACCCATGACGTCGGCTGCGGGTAGCGCAAGGCTGGAGATCAGCGCCGGGCGGCGGTAGTAACCGCCGCCCCTACATCGGAACCGTGACCTTGCTCAGGAGGTGTCCCACATGACTTTCCAGGGTTGGCCCCTCACTTCCCTCGCGTTGCTCCTTCTCTGTGTCGTTGCCCTCGCCTCCCCCCTCGTCACCGAGGACGGCTACCAATTCGTCGTCCCCACCGAGCCCCTCCCCGCCAAGCCCTGGCATGATCATTTCGTGGACGAGAACGCGAAGACCCCTGAGGGGCAGCCGAATAACTCCGCCAAGTGGATTGACTGGTTCCTCCAACGCTCCCTGGATAATCAGCTTGAGAAGACCGCGGCGCAGGGCCCCTGGGAGACCTCTGCCTTCTTCTTCAACTGGGCGATGTGGGGCTATCTCTCGCCGGATTCCAGGTTCCAGGGCGACCAGCGCATGATCACCATGAGCCAGACCTGGCTCGATACCCTGCAGAAGACCGTCGCCACGGCCCCCACTGACCCTGAGAAAGCCCAAACCTGGCAACCCCGCCGCCTCAATAGTTGGGGCTTCCTGGAGTACACCCAGCCGCTCCTGGAGGTGCTCCACCGCCCGGACTTGCAGGCCAAGCTCGGGGAGGAGCGCGTGGAGGCCTTCCGGGAGCTGGTGCTGGAGAACGTGCGGCATTACGGCTCGGCGGAGTACTACAATAAGATGATGGAGGGCGCGGAGACCTACATCAACCCCGCGGTCCACCCCATGGCCGTCTACATCCACGGCTGGATCCTGACCGGCGAGAAGAAATACCTGCAGATGGCCCACCGCATCGTCCACATCCTGGGACGCGACCAGCTCCCCAACGGCATGTTCCCCTACCGGTACAAGATATACGGCCCGCGGCATCAGGAATTCGAGACCATGTACTACCACAACATGGACCTCCGCGGGCTGTACCTGTACTGGTGGGCTACGGGGAGCCAGGAGGCCGAGGCGATCTTCCGCAAGTCCGTCCCCTACTACCCCCTGAACCTGGAGCCGCCCTACTACTTCAACGACGGCGCGGACATCTGGTGGAAAGATCAGTGGCGCACCTTCTGGCCGGAGCATATCGCCATGGTCGCGGCGGTGACGGGCGACGGCGAGAACGCGAAGATCGCTAACGACATGGCGCGGGACGGCATCAGCGGCGACCGGATTGACCTCCCCCTGGGCGCGCACGCCTACCAACAGATGGGCTTACGGCAGGTGGAGGAAAAGCCCGTGCGGGACGAGTACCTGATCGAGGATCCGGACATTCGCGGGGTACGGCTACGCTTCGGGAGCTGGTCTTCCACCTTCACCACCAGCTCTTTCACCTTCACCCGCGCGAGTGCCATGGCAATCGCCGAGGATCACAAGCACTGGTCTGCGCTCCACCTCGCCCGCCCGGTGGTGGTGACCTCGCCACTTACCAGATCGGACCGTGACTACAACACGCTGGGGAGGAGCGGAGCCTTCTACAACGCGGCGCTGGGCACGCGGGCGGCCGCTGTGGCGACGGTGTACTCCCCGGCGCTGACCGCCGCCACCTGGGCCGACGAGCAGCCCGAGGCCCCGTGGCAAATGCGCGAGGTGTGGCTGCTGACCGCCGAGGGTGATGTGGGGCTCATCGAGAGCACGGTCCTGGAGGCCAACGAGGCTCGCGAGTTGCACCACGAGTTCCGCTTCATCCCTTCCGAGCCCATGGGCGAGGGCGAGGAGCTGGGAGAAAAGGACTGGGCGATCAGTGGAATACGGTTCAAGGTCTGGGCCACCGACCTGCCCTTCACCATCCTGGAGCGCGCACGGCGCTCTGCCCTCTCGGCGGAGGACCGCCGGGATTGGCAGGTGACGCTCTCGGATCAGGACCGCTCGCCCCTGCACGTGGCGCTGGACCCGCCAGCGGAGGGGCAGCCGAAGCCGGAGGTCAAGCTGCCGGAGACGCACGCCTATCCCGCCGCGTACAGCCGCTACAGCCTGGTGCAGGTCTCACCGCTGAACGGCATCACCTGGAGTGGCATCTCGCGCGAGACACAGGGCGACTTGGCGATCCTCCGCGCCCAGGCCGGGACGCGGCAATACCTGGTGTTGCACAACGCCGGGAAGCGCTCGGCGACGTACCGGACCTCCGACCCGGCGCAGTACCTCGTGGCCTCCTGGCTCAGCCAGGCCGTGCCTGCACCTCGCCAGGGCAATGAGGTCGTTGTGGAGCTGCCGCCCGGCGGGGTGGCGATCCTGACGCGGTGAGGCCTAAGGGGCGAGTTAAGTATGGTGTCCCTAATTCGACAAAGCGGCGTATAGGCAGGACCCGCACCGGTGACGCCGAAGAGGTTGAGGAGCAGAGAAGGCGCGCCCGCCTGCGGAAGACGGGGCTAGATGAGCCGCAAAACGGGGAAGATGAATCTGCTGTCCCTGGATCTTCGTGGTGGCTCGCATGGCCAAAGCTGCTCCCGGGCTCCTGTCGGACGCCTGCCCCGGTCCAGATAGCGGAACCAGGCAGAGGCGAGCCGGCGTTTGGCATTACAGCAGCAAGCTGGATGACTGGGAGGTAGGGCCATGCGCTCGGGACAGATTGCCGGACTCGTCTTCGTGTACATCCTGATCTCTTTGGCCTGGGCCATTCTCGGCAGCAGTGTCACGGTGCGGACGGAAAACAGCTTCAAGGAGCTGCGCGAGCAGGTGGCCGGGCTGTGGGGCAGTCCCATGAAGCAGCGTGCTCCGGACCTGCAAGTGCAGGAGACCGTCTCCTACACGGATGGTAAGGGCAACCGGCAGACCCGGACCGAAAGCACCGCGTTAGTCCCCGATTCCTCCGACGTCAAGGTCAGTCTCCAGTCCGACGCCCGGCGCAAAGGCCTGCTATGGTACCGGACCTACGCGGTGGAGTTCGACGCGACCTACACCGTATCCCATTCCGCTACGCGCAAGCCGGTGCTGGTCACCACCTTTCATTTCCCCTCCAGCGAGGCCCTCTACGACGAGTTCCTCTTCTCGGTAAATGGCGAGAGGGCGACGGTAGGAGCGCAGGCGCCGCTGGTGCCCTCCGGGAGCAGTGACAAGAGCAAACCGTCGGAGCCAGGTCTTCCGGCTGGCAAATTGACCAAGACCTTCTCTCTGCCGCCGGGAAAGACAGCGACCATCAAGGTCCACTACAAGTCGCGGGGGCTGGATAGCTGGGCCTACGAGTTCGGTCCGGGAGTCACCGAGGTCAGACACTTCAAGCTCGCGGCCACTACGGACTTCCAGCGGGTGGACTTCCCCGCGCGGTCCATCTCGCCCAGCGAGAAGCGGCTCGCTGGCACCGGCTGGGAGCTGATCTGGCAGTTCAAGGACCTGATTACGGGGTTCCAGGTTGGGGTGGAGGCGCCGCAGGAGCTCAATCCTGGCACTCTGGTCTCCCGCATCAGTTTCTTTGCGCCCGTGGGCTTGCTGTTCTTTATCGCGGTTCTGGTGATTGTGGGCCTGAGGTGGGGAAAGAGCCTGCACCCCATGCATTACCTCTTCGTGGGGGGCGGGTTCTTCTCTTTCCACCTGCTTATGGCCTACCTGGCGGATCACCTGGACCTGAAGCTGACCTTTCTGATCTGCGCTTTGGTCTCGGTGGCCCTAGTGGTGAGCTACCTGATTCGAGCCGCGGGAGCCAGCTTTGCGCTGAAGGTGGCCGCACCTGCCCAGTTGGTCTACCTGATTCTGTTCTCCTATACCTTCTTCTTCACCGGCTACACGGGTTTGAGCCTGACGGTGGGGGCCATCGTGACCCTGGCCATCTTGATGCAGGTGACCGCCAAGGTGGACTGGGAGCGTCTGCAGCCGGTACGCAGCGCTCCCGCTCCCCCGCCTCCGCCACCCGGCTGAACGGCTAGGACTCTGGACTCTCCTGCAGCCGCAGACGCAGGGGATGGCCGTCCTTCGCCAGGCCGATCATGATGGGCTGGCCGGGACGCCAACGTTCCTCCGGACTGGTCATGCCGGGCCAGCGCGGGCCTTCGTTCACTGAAGGCTTGAGCGGGGTGAAGGAGAGCGTACTCAGAGGCGCCGCCGCTGATTCGACAACGTACGTGCCCCCGGCCTGCGTCGGGAAGACAACTACGCGCTCTTCACTCTCCAACTTGAAGCCCTCTGGCCCACTCACGCGCAACTGGCCGTCCCAGGGATTGACTAGTCGACACTCCTCCCCCCGTTCGCTCTCGACCACTACGTAGGCGACTTGTCCGCTCAAGATTTCAGAGGTGACCAGGAAGCCAGGCATCGCACGCAGACGGAGCAAGCCCCGCCACTCGGCGGGGAAGGCCGGCCACAGACGCACCCGCTCATCGTACGACTGCAGGCACATCTCTGTCAGGGCGGTGGCGTTGGCGCCGGCGGAGTCAAAACCCGGGGAGTCAATCAACGACTTGGCCCAGAACGTGGTGGCAGGCGTGTTCCACCACCCCTGGGGCCAGCGTTGATTGCCCCCGTGGGCGAGCACGACCTTAAGAGCCTCCTCTGCCAGCCCCAGACGCGCAGCCCACACACCACTGGGGTCCCAACCGGCTCCGCCCCCTCTCCGTGCGAGGAAGGTTGTCCGGGCCTGCTCGTGGTTGGGGCTGCCGATGCCGGCCAGGTTCCAGGGGAAAATGAACTCGCACTCCGGGGACTCAGAGTTCTTCCTGTCAGCGGAGCTGCGGCTCACGTTCTTACCCACGTAGACGCTTTCCACCACCCGGAGATCAGTGGGACGCGGCTCCGGCACGTACACACACGGAAGATAGGCGCCGGTCTCCGGGTCGGTCGGGAAATCGGCCAAGTTATCAAGAAACTCCTGCCAGATCGGGCGCAGCGCGGCATCGCGGCCCAGACGCTGGCTCTCCTGAATCAGGATCGGCAGACAGGAGCGCAGGCCAGCAAGATCCGGCGCGGCATCTTGCACCCGCCACCAGGTCTCACGGCTGTTGGTGGGATAAATATGCCACTTACCGTCCTCACCGCGTTTGGCATACTCCAGGAAGAACTGCACAGCTTCCACCATATAGGGATAGACCTTCTCGCCGAATAGCGCGTCGTTACCGGTGTACTGACACCACTGGTAGAACTGCAGCGCGGTCTCCAGCCCGTTGGTGAGAACGAGGAAGGTAAAAGGACCGCCGGAGAAGCCGCCGTCCACCCCACTGGTCTCCTGTACCTGGAGGCCGCCGACATGGAAATACTGACGCGCATGCTGGCGGCTGACTGGCCAGAGATCCATGTAGAGATCAAACAGCGGCTGGACCAGTTCGGGATGATTGGCGGCGGGCAAGCACCAGAATAGCTCGCGAGTGTTTTGCCACCAGTAACGACCGCCCCAGCAGCGTGTGTCCTTGTCCAGCAGAAAATTGCCGCCGTTGAACTTAGGACAATAAGGCCCTCGGGACTGACAGCCGGCCCAGTACAGGTTCAGGTACCAGAGTTGCGCCAGGTACTCCGCGGTCATATCGGGCCCGCGCAGATATAACGCGGACTTGCTCCAGAAGTCAGCCCAGAAGCGCTTGTGCTCAGAGAACAGGGTGCGCCAACCGCGTTGGCGGGCCTGCTCAAGCATGTCACGAGCGTAGGTCAGGGGATCGCCCTGCTCAGCCCGGACAGCGGGGGCGGCGAAGTAGAGCGTATACTCGACCGGGCCCGTCTCGCCGAGGGTCAATCTGATTGTCTTATCCGCCGCGGGGCTAGCGTTGGCGGACAGACCCTCCACACAGGCTGCGACCACCGAGGTGGTGGGGAGGGGTAATCCCGTCAAGGAAGGTGTCTTCCTCGGCAGGCCAGAGTCGCTAACCATGGCGATGACGCCCTCATCAGCAACAAACTGGACGTCGTCACGCCAATGAGAGAGAATGAGCTCCCGCTTCACGGGGCCCGTTCGGCCGTCCATTACGTGCATGACCACCAGGTCCTGGCCTTCAGCGACGAAGCTGGTGACCAGAATGTCCCCCGTGGGGGTCGTCGCCCGAGTGTAGACCGCCCCCTCGTAGAGCGATAGGCGCTGTTTGAACTCGGTCGCCTCTGCGAACAGGTCCGGGTCGGCCGTGAGTTGAGCCTCCCCAGAAGAGCACTGCATGCCACCGGCGTCACCTCGCCAGAAGCTCCCGTTGTTGAACTTGAGGTACATCCCGCCCTGATTCCAGAGCGCTACGCCCAGGTTACCGTTACCCAGCGGCAGTGCCTCGAAGGGATACAACGCCGGGGTGAGGTAGACCACGTCATTGTGCCCGACCAGGGCCGAGTAATCCAACTGCAGGGAGCCGTCGCGGAGAGCGATCGTGTCGGAGAGGACAGGATCACGCCAGGGCGCCTGGTAGATCTCGCGTCCCTCGTAGCGCGCCTGAACCTCCTGGACAAGTAACTGCCGAGAATAGACGCGGACCTCATCGAGACGGCCGCGGAGCTGGCTGGTGCCTTGGCTGTCTGCGCCCAGGCGCAGGGGCAGTGAGGTGACAGAGAGACTGCCGTAGGCGATCTGGCCGGCGACCTCTTTGCCGTTTACATAGAGAATCTGGTTGCCGTTACGCATGTTGTAAGTGGCAACCACGTGATTCCACTGGCCTGGCGGCAGCTTGACATCACCGTGGAGGCCACTGCGGGCAATGAAGCGCGGTGTGCTACCCGGGTGGAGATCCAGCATGTAGGCTTCGATCTTCCCCGCACGACCTTTGTCAATCAGGCGTCCGCTGCTCCCCTCCGGTGGGAGCCAAACCCAGCACTCAAGCGTGACGGCCTTCTCAAGCGCGAGCAGCGGGTGGTCAGGGGTCTCCAGGTACCCCTCACCAGTGAACTCAGCGGCCTGACCCAGCCTGCCTTCGCCGAGGCCGACAGTGCCCACGATCTCCAGGTCCAGGCCATTCCCAGAGAGGTCGCGGATCCTGCCCTCCTCCACCTCCTCGAACCCGTACCAGGCGACCAGGGAGGGGTCGAGGCGCTGGTCCGCAATCGCCATAACTGAAGTCAGAGCGAGCAGCAGAATGAGTAACATCGTTGGATAGTAGTTGCACATGATGTCCTTTCAGGCCCCCACTCTTCCTCGTGGGCCTACGGTCGAGAGGTCAAACGGCTCGAAGCCGATCTCTGTAAACGCCGGGGAGTCGGACGCGAGAGTGAAATCGTTGTGCTCCGGGTCGGCAAACTTGGGGTCGGCGATCACTGAATCCACGTCCTGCCCGCGCGCTTGCCATTCCTCGAGGGTGGGGGTCGGCTCACCAAACTTCAGCGGACGGCCCTGGGCATCCCAGTACAGGTTGCGGCGGAAGAGGAAGTTACCGTTGGTCCAGTTGCTCCCCAGCAGCCCCTCGCCGGAGACATACAGCACGTTCCCCTCCAACATGAAGGACAGATGCTCCTCTTCGCGGGTACGAGATACCAGGAACTCGCGGCTGCAGGCGAAGATGTTGTTGCGCAAATTATTCTCGCGTCCATAGTGCTGGTGGAAGGCATCGCACTTGTTGCTGTAGACCAGGTTGTACTCGCTGACGATGTACGAGCTGCCCTCGTCGTGGTACAGGCCCCAGCCGCCATAGGTGGAGCTGACCACATCGTGGATGTGGTTGTGGTGTATCGTGGTGCCGGGCGAGATACCTAGAGTGTAGATGCCGCCCATATCCGAGAGCAGTCCTTTGCCCAGGTCGTGGATGTGGTTATAGGCGAACTCATTGTGAGCGGCGGCGGACTCAGCATAGCCCCAGGTCCAACCCACGGAGATTCCGGAGTAGTAGAGGTCATGGATGTGATTATGCAGCACCGAGTTGAAGGGGCTCTGGCCGATCCATACGCCGATGGCGCTGTAATAGACCAGACCACCCGGGCCAATGTTGCAGTCGGTCACGGTGTTGAAGCCACTGATCTTGCCGTCCGCGACCTCCCGGGTGCCGAGCTTGATTCCCCCCGCCCCGAGGTCCCGCAGGTCACAATGATCCACTACGTTGCCCCAGCAGCCGCGGCCAAAGTCTATCCCATATGTGCCCACGTTGGTCACCGTGCACCGCTCCAAGCCACAGAAGCGGGCCCCGACGGCCTGGAAGGCGCCGGGCACAGATACCGCAGCCTGGGAGTCGCCAGAAGGCTCGCCGGGCTTGAGGTCTTCCTGGTTCAAACGCCACTCGGTGTGCGAGAAGGTCAGGCCCCGGAAGTGCAGATGCTCCACAAAGGCCCCCTCGTCAGGGTCGCCCTCCAGACGGACGAGATGGGTGAGACGGGGAGCAATCACTTCAGCGGACTGCGCCTCTTCACCCGGCAGCGGGAGATAGAGAACGCGCCCCTCGCTGCGGTCCAGATACCACTCGCCCGGCGTGTCCAGAGCTTCGCCAACGTTCTCGAAGACATAGCGCGCCATCAGTTCAGAATGATCGTCCAAAGGCCGGAAAACTGAACGCAGGTAGGTGCGCACCAGATTCTGCTTCTCGTCAACTTCCAGTAGCGGCAGACGCGACTCCGCCCAGAGGGTGAATATGATCATCTCCACATCGGTGAGGTTCTTCCAGACCTGGGCCTCACCGGGGTTAACCAGGAACTCTGTCTGTCCGGAGTTGTATTCCGGAGCTTCGACACCGGGGGCCAGACCCGCAAAACGGTAGAAGCCTTCCTTCGGCAGTCGGGGGCGCTCCCGCCGCTCACCGTTTACCCAGAGCTGCCGGAAATAGGCCTCGGGAGCCGGAGCGGACCAAGCTGGCTGGCCGTTGAAGGTGGTTTCCTTCCAGCCGCTGAGCAAGAATCCGCCGCTCAGCCGCGGTTGCTCACCGGGATAGGCCGCGTAGGTCACAGGGGCAGCCGCAGTCCCGGAATCCTCCGGCGCGAAGACCACAGGTTCAGTGAGAAAGTAAGTGCCGTCTCGCAGCAAGATGGTTACCGGTTGGTCGTGATCTTCGCGGGCGCGGACGGCCTGCTGAGCGCGCTTCAGGGTGGCGAAGGGGCCGTCGGTACCTGCCGGGTCCCGCTCCGGCAGGCGGCCAGACCAGGAATCATCTCCGGCCGGAGATACATAGAAGTCTGCGGTGCTGTCGGTCATGAAGGACACCTCAGTTCTCGTGATGGCACGGACAGGATGGAGGAGTATATTCCCGCTGGGCTTCTGCTCTCCCTCCTGCTCGGAGAAGTCTTGGTCTGGAAGAGAAGGGACTCACGGCTGCTTCAGCGAAGAAGACCGACGACGCCAGATAGGTAGGGAGCCCAGCAGCCAAGCACGGTGCTCCCGCCGCAGACAGAGAGAAGGGAGCGAGAACGCATGTCGAGCGTGGAGGCAGAGACAAAGCCTAAAGCGGACAGGCTGCGGCCAGTGCTCGGGTTGGTGGCGTGGATATTGCTTACTCTCACCATAGGAATGATCGGGGGACGCGCGACTGCGGCGGGGATACCCGACTGGTACGACAAACTAAACCGTCCCTCACTGACACCACCCGACTCAGTGTTTGGCCCAGTGTGGACAGTTCTGTACCTGATGATGGCGGTGGCCATCTGGTTGGTGTGGTTGCGACAGGGCGACTCGCGAGCGGGACGCTCCGCCGCGACCGCGTACATGGTGCAGCTCTTCCTCAACGGCCTGTGGTCAGTCGTCTTCTTTGGCAGCCAGTCTCCGGCAGGCGGAATGCTGGTGATCCTGCTCCTGTGGTTCGCCATACTCTGGACGCTGGTAGTATTCTGGAAACAGCGGCTGGTGTCGGGAGTGTTGCTTATCCCGTACCTCGCCTGGGTGAGCTTTGCCGCAGTGCTGAATTACCAGGTCTGGGTGCTGAACCCCTAGCTTCCGCCCGCCCTGGCAGGCTTACTCTCTACCCGAACAGCGCTACGACCAGCGCGGCGACATTGCGACCCAGCTTCTCACACTCCCCCGCCGAACGGCCGTCCGGGGCGCCCACGGCGACCGGGCCGTAGTGATCCCCCGAGGCCTCCCCCTTCACGATCATCCCGTGCACCAGCAGCATTTGCAGGATCGCCAGGATCGTGGTTTCATTGCCGCCGGCCAGGCCGCCGGAACTGGCAAAGGCCCCGCCCACCTTCCCCGCAAGTTGTCCGTGGAACTGTACGCTATCGTCCAACAGCTTCTTCAGTTCCGCTGCGGGCAAGCCATAGTAGACCGGCGACCCCATGATGAGCCCGTCATAGGCCAGCAGGTCCTGCGGGGTGATCTCCTCCACCGGGCGGGTGACTACCTCCGCGCCCTCAACTGAGGCCGCTGCCTGCGCGACCAGGTCGGCCATTTGGGCCGTGTTGCCGGTGCGAGAGTAATAAGTTACGAGAATCTTGGCCATGGCAATTACCTCCGGTACCTGTTATGTGTGCGGGACAATCTGCCCCGGTCAGTGTTCACAACGGGCGGGTAGCTGCGGTGCCGCCTTCCCGCCGCTGCAGCGTAGGTCACGGTCACACCTCTCTGGGCAGCCAGACCCGCATCGCTGAGGGTCCGCGATTAGCCCAGGCATAATACGGAATAGCCAGCGCCGTGACGTCGTGACGCGGGGGTAGAGACCTGCTGCCCAACGATCGGTACAGTGGCAGCTCATCGAGCTGCGCACAGGGACTGCACACCGCGCGCCCGGTACCGCGCAGAACAGTGACTCCCCCGAGAAGCTCCGGCTCGCTCTCAGCAGTGAAACCGCCGGCAGCATCCGTGGGCGCCAGCGCGAGATCCAGGATCTCTGCAGCCGGACTATCCACGCTCTCGAAGCAGTAGACCAGTGGCCCTCGCGCTAGAGCCACCGAGCCACGCACCTCCGCAATACGCGGATGCGGTTCCACGACGCGCGGAGGCATAGGCAGTGAGAGCTGCACACGGTCGCCGGGTTGCCAGCGGCGGCGCAGCTCCACATAAGTGCCAGACTCGACGGCGGCAGAGACGGGTTGGCCGTTGACCGTCACCTGCGCAGCCTCAGCCCAACCGGGTATGCGCAGGAACAGAGTGAACTCGACTTCCGCAGCGGGAGTCACAATCAGCTCCACCTCTCCCTCCCAGGGATACTGCGTCTGCTGCTCGAGGCGCACCACCGTGCCGTCAGGCATGGTTAGCAGGGCCTCACAGGCGTCATAGAGGTGAACCCAGACGCCCTCAGAGCTGGTGCTGAACATATAACCCGGAAGCATGGCCAGGGTTCGGTGGATGTTGGGCGGACAGCAATTGCAGCGGAACCAGGGAGAGCGTTGATAGTCCTGCGCGGATAGCGGATTCATGTAGAAGTACTCGGCGCCGGAAAGCGAGACGCCGGAGAGGAAGCCGTTGTAGAGAATCAACTCCATGACGTCGGCAAAGCGCGCCTGCCCGGTCAGCAGCAGCATACGCCAGGCCCACATGGCATGAGCAATCTGTGCGCAGGTCTCTGCATAAGCGCGATTCGGCAGTTCATAGGGCAGGCCGAAGGACTCGCCGTCGAAGCGTTGCCCCACTCCACCCGTGACATACATCTTCCCCTGCACGAGGTCCTGCCACAGCCGCTCGAGAGTCTGGAAGATACCGCTTTCCCCGGTCTCGGCATACCAGTCAGCGCCGCCACAACAGAGATAACCAGAGCGCACACAGTGCCCGACCAGAGCGTCACGGTCCGCAAGCGGCGGGTACGTGTCCTCGGAGGGCTGCTGATGGAGCAGAAAACCGGCGAGGTCCAGGTAACTTTGTTCTCCCGTTTCTCGAAACAGCTCCACCAGTGCCATCTCCACCTCGGGATGGCCGTCCGGGGTCTCAATTTTCCCGGGACCAAATTCACGCACCGCCAGATCAGCGAAACGACGGGCCACCCCGAGGAGTGTCTCCTCGCCAGTGGCGCGATGGTGGGCGATACCGGCCTGGATCAAGTGTCCCAGGCAATACAGCTCGTGTGAACCTGCCAGGCCCTTCCACCGTCTCTCGGGCGGCACATGCGTCGCCAGGTAACCATCCTCGCCCTGAGCAGCGGCAATCTCATCAATTACTGCGTCCACGGAAGCCTTCAGTTCGGGAAGATCCTCGGTGACCAACGTCCAACAGGCCCCCTCCAGCCACTTGTAAACGTCGGAGTCGCTGATGAAGCTGGCCTGTTTGAACTGCCCGGTCTTCCTACCGGACTGATAGCGGAAGTTGTCAAGCACGCCATGCTCTTCCATCGAGGCCAGGAACCTTGGCATGCCCCGACGCGTATTCAGTTCGCGCCGCTGCCGCCAGAAGCCCTCGGCCAGGGTCACGGCGCGCAAGGGAACGGACTGCAGGCGGAATTGTGGGGCATGCCGAGTTTCCACGGTTCCGGCGGTTTTCCAGTCTGAGGACAACGACATGGGGATGCCTCCTTAGAAATTTACTTCCTGAGTCTGCAGGTGGCGGGCCATCTCGGCGACGGTCTGGAAAGCGAAACCCTTGCGCTTCAGCCCGACGATAAGGTCGGGTAACACTTCCAGCGTCTCGGGGATACCATCGTGCAACAAGATAATGGACCCATTCCCGGCTTTCGCCAGCGCCCGCCGCAAGATGTCCGCGGAGGCTGGCCGGGCTGAGTCAGCAGCATAATCACTCCACATGACGACCGTCATACCCAATGTGTTGGCGGACCGTACCACGGTTGAATTGCGGTTGCCCCCGGGTGGCCGACAAAAACGCGGGGCGACGCCGGTGACGCTCTCCAAGGCTGCCGCGCCAGTCCACCATTCCTGATACACCTGCTCAGGTGCCATCTGCGACAGGTCAAAGTGGTTATATGTGTGATTGCCAACCGCGTGTCCAGAGCAGTGCTCGGCCAGTACCAAGGCAGGATGGGCCAGCGCCATTTTACCGACGACAAAGAAGGTAGCTCGAACTTTATGTGTCGCCAGAATTCTGAGGATTCGTGGGGTGAACTCCGGGTGCGGACCATCATCAAAGGTCAGAGCAACCGTGGGAACAGTCAAGTCCCCGCGTGAAATCACCTTAAGCGAGGGCGCAGCTGGGGGCTGAGCGTTATTTGTCCGACTCTTACCGCCCCGTACCGTCGGGAGAGAATGTACCTCTCCCTGAGTGCGGGCCCATGGAGCGGGCTGAGTGGCAGTGCCGGAGGTTGCACCTCTACCAGGCGCCACAGCCTCAAGGGACGCCTCCTGTCCCTGTGAGGAGGAGTGCATATTCCCTGGCGGTGACCCAAAATAACAGCCGGCCAAGGCCAGCGCCATCACCGCTAGCACCCAGATCCTCAAGTCGCGTCTGCCTCCAATCCATGGTCGAGCAAGGTTTCCGAGCTGGGGCTTCCCTCGTCTGTCCAGCCCATCATACGATAGTACATGCGCAGGCACTCTCGGAAGCGCTCCCGATTGAGCACATCCCCCTGGCGCGGCCCCGAAGCCAGTGGTTCCTCAAAGAAGCGATCAGGCAAGGTGTCTTGCTCAGCGGTCAACCCTTCGCGCCAATTATAATAGCGCATCAAGTGCAACCGGCGCTCCCCGATTCGCATGATTTCGTAGTCGCTGGTCTCCCAGCCGGTGACCGCTGCGAGTACTGCCGCCATCTCGGGCATCGAGAAGACTCGCGTGGGAGCGGTGGCGAAGAGACAGAAATCCAAGGCATCGGCTCCGGACCACAGCGAGGCCAAGGCCTTATACATGGGTACTTTCTGCGGCCCCAGGTAATTCATGGGAATACGTTCTAGGATACCCAAGGTTCGGGCCAAGTTGAGGCTGTGTTCCCAGCCGGCCTGAGTGTCAAAATCCCAGTCATGCTCGCAAATGTCATAGCGGGGGCCGATGGGCGCCACCGCGTAACCTAGTCCCAGATTGGCCTGGCTGCGTGGCTCGAACACGGTCATTTCTAAGCCCTTGACCTGCATGGCATATTTCTCCGCGCCATGCCCAATTCTCTCTGCGGCCCGGCGCGTGCCCTCCGCCAGGATGTCGCCCAGGCCTTCCCGCGCCACGATTTGCTCCATCAACCGCATGGCTCCGTCCATGTCGCCAAAGCTCACCGGTTCGCCATCAGCCTCCGTCAAAAGGCCGCGTTGATACAACTCCATGGCGAAGGAGAGCGTGAAACCGAGCGAGGTCGGATCAAGGCCCTGCTGGTTGCAGAAGTTATTGGCGCGAAGTACCCAATCCAGGTCTGCGATACCCAGGTTGGGACCCATGCTGCCGGTGACCTCCTGATGGGTGCCACTCGCGCGAGGGTCGAGGTCCGGCGCGTTGAGGGGATGCAGAAACTTGATGCAATCATTCGGACAACCTGGACAGGCGGCGTCGCCCTGGTAGCGCTTGAGGAATTCTTCTTCCTTGAAGGTCTCCGTCCCCTCCATTATGGGCAGGGAGTAGTTGTTGACGCACAACGCGGCGTCCAGACCGTGCAGGTACAGCCAGCAGGAGAAACCCGGCGGCTCCTTCTGCCAGCGGCTGAGCTCGTTCTCCGGCATACGCTTGGCGAAGACGTCTGCCAGTAGACGCAAGCGTTCTGGATGGGCAACTGCCGGGAGCATTCCCCCGCGCAGCACCAGCGCCTTCAGGTTCTTGCTGCCCATCACTGCACCCATGCCCATGCGCGCAGCCTGAAAAGCACGATTCGTTACCACGGAGGCGAAGCACACCCGCTTCTCCCCGGCCGGCCCGATGGCGGCCACGGCCAGATCAGCGCCCCAAAGCGTCTCCGCCCGGTCCACTGTTTCCCCTACTGTCCCACCCCACCACTCTAGCGCCTCTACAAAAACAATTTCGCCGTTGTCCACGAGCACTGCCACTGGCTCGGAGGAGGCTCCGGTTACCACGATGGCATCCGCGCCACTGGCCTTGAGCGCCACGCCAAAGGGCCCCTCGCAGCGAGTCTCCCCAATGCCCCCAGTGAGAGGGCTTTTGGCACAAAGCGTAAAGCGTGCCAGACCGGGGGCGGGTTGTCCAGCAATCACTGAGGAAGCGAAGATCAGCAGGTTCTCCGGGCCCAAGGCATCAATTCCTGCCGAGGTGTGGTCGAGTAACAGGCGGGTGCCCAGTAGCCCCCCACCCGGGTAGCGGCGGAAGAAATCCTCCGGACGCTCCTCCCAACGCGCGGTGCGTGAAGTGAGATCAATCCACAGCAGCTTGCCGTGATACCCAGGATGAATCGGTTCAGACATTGAGGACCCTCCCGCCCGTGAACACTTCTTTCCAGGGGATTAACGCCTTCCTGATCTTCCCCAGACGAATAGGCTACATGATATGAACTCGTCTTGCCAAGAGGCCAGTATATCGTGGTGCAATGGCTACTCCTCGAGGGCCCGCGGGTCGGCCATCCTCCGCCGGTAGACCTCCCTCCCCCAGTCCAAGTCCTCGCGCAGGATGAAGCTGCCGCCACCGTCACCCCGCAGCACCCCACCCGACTCCAGGAACTCGTTCAGGGCGCGCTGCAGCGAGGTGTTCTTGGGGGCCGGCTGGAACTGGCGCACCTGTCCGTAGATGGGGCGCATCAGGTTCTCGTCGCTGCCAATAGTCTGGAACAAGTACATCTCCCGCTGGAAACGCGCCATGTTCGCCTCGGGTGGCAGGAACTCCGCCAGTTGCGTATCGAGCAGCCATGAGTCGCAGCAATAGGCCCGGAAGGACCGATCAGGGAAGTGCGAGGGGAAGAACTCCTCCGCCCACCGAAAGGAGTCGCCACAAGCGTCGTGAGCCATAGGACTCCCCGGGGGGATGTGGATATTGAGCACCGGATCGCCCTTGGCCAGAACCTGCACCCACTCCTCGGCAGGCAGAGTCACTGCTTTCGGTTGTGCATGCCCCAATACTGTCACCACATGGCCAGTGATCTTCTCCGGCTCCACGCATAGCCGGGCGGTCCAGGAGCCGGGGCCATCTCGAGCTTCGGTCCACAGGCGTCCATCGGCCAGGTAGCGGACGCCATCCTCGGCCAGAGCCAGGACCTTGCGCGTCCGGGTATGACGAAAGACCACAAGACGCCCGATAAAAGGGCCAAACTCAAACTGCAGTCGGCCCAGACGGTAGATGTCACCCTGGAAATGACGAATAAGCCAGTTCAGGCGGTCCGGCCCCCACAGGCCCCAATGCCCGGTCTCCTCCCGGGACTGGCTTGCGAAGCGATTGACGTCAGCAAGAATAGCGCGGGAGAGCTCTTCGGGCAGCTCATGGTCACGATGGAAGCTCAGCACATGCGGCAGGCCAGAGACCAGCGCCAACAGGTAGAGCATCCCGGCCTCTTCGCCCAATACCGACTCGAAGTACGTGTTCGGTGGCCAAGAGCCAATCTGCGCCCGCCGGAAGGCCGGGTTAAGGTACATCTGATGGTGGAAATACCAGGCCAGCGCGGCCAGCTCCGGCACAGCGGCAATCCGCTGCGCGGCACTTGTAACCGCCCCAACGGCTTCCTCCGGCAGGGAGCACCAGTCACCCACCTCGGCGAGAAACTCCGGCTTCAGGAAGGACAATTCCTCAGGCCGGGACGCCTGTGCGCCCTCCCAGCCCTCCGAGAGGGCGACGCGGTAATCCGAGAGCTGGAGTTTGCATATCAGATCGTTGAGGTCCATGACAATGCCTCCTCCTGGGGGTCTCATCCAGACCCCTGGCACATGCTGTAGGAGTTGTTGGCCACCCAGGGGAAAATTCCTGCGCGTCACGCAGAGAGGTCCTGACATGTCTTACAACGCCGAGCGCGGGACGACTACCCCGCCGGGGCCGCTGGGGTTCGGGGTGAACCATGCCCTGTACTGAGTGTGCTCAGACAAAGTCGTTCCGATAGAAAGGAGCACATAGGGTAAGAACCTCGGCACATTGCTTTGGCCTCTCCTCGAAGCCGGTCTGGCGTAGGAATTCCTCGAGGAACGCATCAAGTTCCGCCTCGAGAAGGTGGTTTCCAGCTGGGTATGTCTTTGACTTGACTACAGCAGCCGGCGGGCCAATTGCTAACGCGATGGTGTGTCGTGCAAGGAGCTTGCCGTCCTCCGCAACGATGGCCACTATGCGTATGTTCGCATTCGTAGCCCATCCTACTAGCTTACCGTTGCTAGGACCTCCCAATCGCAGACAGGTGTCGAATGCATTGCCAAGATTCAGGATCACCAACGGATCATCCATGCACAAGATCTGCAACTCGCCGAACTCGGGGATCTTCTTGCTGATGTGCGGAGGGGTGTCCCGGAAGCGGGCGAAAGTGTCTCTACCCACTCGGTCGCGGAAGTCCCTGTTCGCCCCCCAATTCAGAAGCGGCTTTCCCCGCAGTGCTGCCTGGTGCAGCAGTGCGCGAAGCGCCCTATCTGTGCTCCTCGCCGCCATTGCCAGGGCGTTGTACCACAGGTGCACCGTGCGACTGCTCCATGGTGTGGTGGTCACTCTCAGGAGCGCCCGCGCCAAGTCCACAAATCCTCGGTCAGCAGTCGCGAGTACTGTCGAGTGAACGCTACGTATGTCAGCTCCTCCCTCTGCGAGTGCCTCAGCCGCGCTGCGCGCAAATTCGGAGGGCTCCGAGAGTCCTGCTAACCGCAGGAGACCGATAAGCCAAATGAACTCCACGACGTCCCTGGGAACAGGGGAGGTGGCCATCACCGCCTCCCGCACCAGATCATCCCCACAAATCTCCATACCCTCGCGGACCGCGCAGAACCCAAAGTCCCACCTGAAGAACTCCTGCAAGCGGTCACATATCTCGGCGGCGTCTGCATTCCGGCACGACTGACGGACAAATCCTGCCAGAGTCCCTAGGACCACAGGGCTGCTCGCACTATCCCCACACCGCGCGAGACGCACGTTGAGGGGCCCCGGTTCCAGAGCCTGGTACTTCATTGAACTGGCCAACAAGACGTCTCCTGTTCTCTGTTCTACAGCGTTGTGGAGTTCGTCCGCGTTGGTGGGGTCTAGTTCGTCTGCTTCCCATGCGTGTGCCTCGTAGTCCCGCATTCACATCACCTTGTCTGCGGCAGACGCACTTCGTTCTTCTAAAGAGTTGTCTACCCCCACAACTTCCGATCCAGGCTCCGGTACTGCACGGCCTCGGCCAGGTGCGGGACCTGGATGTCCTCACTGTCCGCCAGGTCCGCGATCGTCCGCGCCAGCTTCACGATCCGATCGTGCGCCCGCGCCGAGAGCGCGAACTGGTCTATTGCCGTTCGCAGCAGCCCCTCTGCCTCCGCGTTGAGCGGACAGAAATCCCGCAGCGCTCGCGAGCTCATCTGCGCGTTGCAGAAGAAAGGCTGGGCGGTGAACCGCATCTCCTGACGCCGGCGGGCAGCCATGACGCGCTCCCGGATCACCGCGCTGGACTCGCCCGGCTCGCGATTGAGCAGCTCATCCGGGCGCAGGCGCGGGACTTCGATGTGGATATCAATCCGGTCCAGCAGCGGGCCGCTGATCTGGTTGCGATAGCGAGCAATGGCCCCGGCACTGCACGCGCACGGCTTGACCTGGTCGCCGTAGTAGCCGCACGGGCAGGGGTTCATGGCCGCGACGAGCTGGAACCGCGCCGGGAAGGTGAGAGTGAGCTGCGCCCGGGCGATGGTCACGTGCCCATCCTCCAGCGGCTGGCGCATGACCTCCAGCGCGGCGCGGGAGAACTCCGGCAGCTCATCGAGGAACAGCACCCCGTGATGCGCCAGGCTGACCTCGCCCGGTTGGGGAATGGACCCACCGCCCACCAGGCCCGCGGTGCTGACCGTGTGGTGCGGATGGCGGAAGGGGCGGGTGGTAATGAGCGCTGTGTCGCGCCCCACCAGGCCGGAGACGGAGTAGAGCTTGGTGACCTCCAGGGCCTCCTCCAGGTTCATGGGCGGGAGGATGGTCGGCAGGCGGCGGGCGAGCATGGTCTTCCCGGACCCGGGCGGGCCGATCATGACCATGTTGTGTCCCCCGGCAGCGGCCACCTCCATGGCCCGCTTCACGTGCTCCTGCCCCTTGACGTCACTGAAGTCTACTGAGTAGGGGGGCAGGTCCAGCTCCAGGTCGGCCACGTCAATGTGCGCCGGATCGCGCAGCAGCCCCTCCTCCAGCAGGGTAACACAATCATAGAGGGTTTCGCAGGGGTAGACCTCCAGGTCCTCCACCACCGCAGCTTCGCGGGCATTGTCGGGCGGAACGATGATGGCCCGGCAGCCCCACTCCCGTGCCCCCAGGGCGGTGGGTAAGGCGCCGGAAACTCGCCGCACCTGCCCGTCCAGCGAGAGCTCCCCCACCAGCACCACCTCATCAAGGTTTTCGATGCTGACCTGTCCGGTGGCGACCAGTATACCCAAGGCGATGGGCAGATCGAAGCACGGCCCGCGCTTGGGGATATCCGCAGGCGCCATGTTGACCGTGATCCGCTCTAAAGGGAACTCAAAGCCCGAGTTGCGAATGGCGGATTCCACGCGCTCGCGGCTCTCGCGAACTGCCGGGTCCGGGAGACCGACGATGGTGAAGGCGCGCAGGCCGCGGGAAATGTCTACCTCGATCTGTAGGCCAACGGCGTCTATTCCGAGCAGAGTGGCGCTGTTGATGCGTGCCAGCATGAAACCTCAAGCTCCTGGGGCAGAGATTTGCCAACGCAGGAGCATCTTTGGCCACCAGACCCCCTAGGACCTGCCCGCACTCGCCGAGCTATTCGTGCACCTCGCTATTCGTCCTGGAAGTCCCCCGCGTCCGAGCGGAAGGAGGAGGCCGGCAACCCCGCCCGGTTATAGAGCAGAGGATTCCCTGGCATATTCGTCCACGCGTAGCGAACCGCCACCGGTTCTTCAAGAGTCTCATTCCAGACTACTACACTGTCGCCCTCGATTCTTGCCTGGGCGGGGACGAATTTCATGTCGGCGCCCGCGATGAGAAAGTGCGGCACCTCCGTCTCCGGCAGGAACTTTACCGGCTCCAGGCCGTTCTTCTCTCCCAGCACCAGGCCTCCGTCCGCATGGTCAAAATGCACTCGTACCCGGCCGTCTTCTACTTCCATCCTCGTATAGACCGGGCCGGAGAAGGGGACCGGCTTCTGGTAGCCGACGGCGAGGGCAGCCCACCCGGCGCGGGTACCGATATCGTACTTGTTGCTGGGGTGCACGTTGCCGGGCTCCCGAATGTCCATGGAGGGCGAAACCGCCGTGGGGGGCATTGCCAGAACTGCCTTCTGCGATTCCCGCATCTCCATCAGGAACGACTGCTGCGGGTTGTATCCGTAACCTGCTAACTGGACCACGATAAAAGGCTTCTCCTCGCCTCCCCAGACCTCGCGCCAGGTCTGCACCAGCAGTGGCAAGGTATGTGCATACAATCTGGTATGTCGAATGCCCGACTGAGCTTCGTTCTCGCCTTGGTACCATATGAACCCCTTCAGCGCATAGGGGACAAGCGGATTCACCATGGCGTTGAAGCGTGTGCCCGGATACTTGGACAAACCCGGCGGTGGGTACTTGTGTCCCGCCAGGCGGAACTCCTCTACAGGCTTCCGCGATTGAGAGACGCGGTATGTTCCTTGAGGCGTGAGGAGGGTCAACATGTCCGGAGAACTCGGCACGCGCCACATGCTGGCCACCTTGTGGTTGCTGAAAACCCGGATTGTCAGCCACCCGGAATCCCCCTGGATCTCTGAGCGCTTGATGACGAACTCGAGCTGCCCTCCTGCCACTTCGCCCGAGGGTTGCAGCTCGGTCCCATTGAAGAAGTATCTTACCTGACAGTTACGGAACTCCCCTCCGCGCAGTCTTACCTCACCCTCGGCCTTTATGCGGGCACACAGAATCCGGAACCACACGATGGAATCGCCATCCCAGAGATAAACCGGGGAGACATTGGGCCAGCCCCAAGGTGTTTTCGTCCAATTCGTTATGTCAAGCTCCGCGTTCATCCAGCCTTCACGGAGGCCTTGATCCTCGGTATCCGCGAAATCTGACGAGGCCTCACCGGCCTGGTCGAATTCTTCCTTCATGCTCAGGAAGAAGTTCTGATCCTGCTCGTATTGGTCAATGGTCTTCTGGTAGGACTCGAGCCCCTTCTCGGCGTCCTCAAGGACCCAGTCATGGCGAGGATCCTCGCGCACGGCCTCCTGTGGAACCCAGTACACCGCACTCGAGCCGTTGAAGGAGCAGTTGATGATCCCCAGCGGCACCTGCAGCGTCTTGAACATCTCGATAGCGGCGTATAGGCCCACCCCAGTGAATCTCCCGGCAGTGGTGGGTGTACAGGGGACCCAGCTCGTCGCCCTCTCAAATACATGCCCCGCCATCGCCCGGGGCGGCTGGAAGGTCGTCTGCTTCTCCAGGGAAAGCGAACGCGGGACGGTAAACTGACGGATCAGAGGATAGTTCGTGCTAAAGCCGGAGGGGTAGTTCCCGAAGGGGTAGACCATGTTTGACTGCCCTGAGCACAGCCAGACTTCACCCACCAAGACTCCGTTAATGACCTTCTCTCGCTGGCCATCGCTGATGGTCATGGAGGTGGGGTCTGCGCAGGCCGGCATGGGATCAAGCACGACCTTCCACCGTCCGTCCGGGTCGGCAACAGCCTGCTTCTCCTGCCCAGCGAGGCGCACCGTTACCTCCGCGCCGGGAGTCGCCCAGCCCCATACGGGGACGACCGTGTCGCGCTGCAACACCATTTCATCGCAGAAGATCTCCGCGGGCCGAAGCCCGGTGGCTCCCTCCTCGTTCGCAGCGCCCTCCTGTGCCGGGCATGCGCTAGCCAGAAGAGCCAGCAGCCCTGCCAACAACAGAACCACCCACAGAGTCTTTCTCCCGGTCTTGGGTGACTTCATCTGTGTCCACCATGCCTTTCCGAACTCGCCCCCTGTATTACGCCTGCTTCTGACACCAGTGTAACAGAAGCGGGAACGCACCGAAAGGGGAAAGGACAAGCAATCTGAGTTAGCAATGTGCATAGCTGGCAGTGGGAGGAGGCGAGCAGGAATCTGGCCCAGCGACTCCTTGCACATCTGCCTCTGGCCGTGGCAAGTGATGCTGATGGATTCACCAAGGGCGAAGAGGGGAAAGGCTGCACGCGGGAAGCTCGGCAGCTGGAGAAAGGAGTTCTGCCGCTGACGAGAGAATCTGTCGTGCAGGGGTGCAACCGCAGTCTCGCCACTACCTGTGCTACACTACAGCTTGCGTTCGTGGTGGCCGCGCCTTGATTCTGGCTTCTTCCCGAGGTGACGTCTGATGAAGTGGCCCGAGGCCAAGCGATGGCTCAAGGAACATGCCTGGATTCAACCCCCGGCGAGTGCCGCTCCGCTGGGTCCCGGTGTCTATCACTACCAGCGTTTGCAGAGTGAGTGGCCGACACGCTTCCACCTGCGGGTGGATCCTGACGGTGGGGGCCTGCTTCTGGCCAACGCCGCGGAGGCTGCCTATCTCTCTCCCGTGGGTGTGGAAATGGTGCACCAGGTGCTGGAGGATACGCCGGACGAGACGATCCTGGATGGTCTCCGCCAGCGCTACCAGGGCGCCAGCTCGGCGGAAATGGCTGCCGATCTGGCGGGCATCCACGCCATGGTCGCTGACCTCTCCGAGCCCGGTGACAACTACCCCGTCACCAACTTGACGGATCACCCCGCGGGTAGGGGTCGCGTCTTGGCCGCCCCCTTCCGTGCGGACGTTGTGCAGGGCGATCCGGAGACTATTCGAGACCTTCTAAACCGTCTCTGGGAGGTCGGTATTCCCCACACTACCTTCCTGGCCAATCCGGCGCGCCCTCCTGCCGAGCTGGTGCGGCTGGTCGAGGCTGCCGAGGACCTGGGAATGATCGCCGGCCTGCGGGCCCTTGCCAGTTGGCTTAGCCCCGACGTGATCCGTGAGGCCGCGCTGGCCGGTCTGGATCACCTCGACGTGGTGTGGGTTGCTGAAGACGCCTCGACGCATGAGGCGGTCACCGCCCCCGGAGACTGGGAGGCGGCCGGAGCTGCTTTCGCCCAGTGCCACGACCTGGAACTGGCCCCCGTGGCGGAGGTCCCACTCTTTGCGGGTAACGCGAGCGCCATTCGCGACCTCATGGCCGCGCTCGCTCGCCGTAGTGTGACCAACCTCAGCTTCTACGCTCTCGCGTGCCCCAATGACGACACGACCGCGCAGGCAGCCGGCGCGCTTCCCGCCCGAGGCGTCGTGTCCGTGGCGGTCGCGATTACCGAGGCCGCGGAGGAGGGCCAGACCCGCTATCTCTGGGCGCCCCCGGTGCGCTTCGACCCTCGCCGCAGCCTCGCGGACCACGTGCGGGCTGGGCCGCGCGCCGTCGGCGACGTCAGCGTGCGAGTGGAAGCCGACGGCAGTGTTTTCCCGGCGCGCGGTCCGCGCCAGTGCACGGGCAATCTGCTGACGCAGACGTGGGAGGAGATCTGGAACCACGAATGCTTCGCCCGCTACCGCGGGCGCCTCGAGCAGCCGGAGCGCTGTCCCGACTGCCCGGACCTGCCCCTCTGCCGGGCTGACTGCCCGAAGGACCCTCGAGCCTGGAGTGACGACACCATGCTGGAAGGCGGTGGGCCCAGGTGAAACGACTCGCTACACTCTCTGCCCTGACCCTCATGGCACTGCTGGCTGCATTTCCTGCGCTTGCGCAGAACTACTCCTTCGCTATCCCCCGGGCCGTGATGGAGGTCTGGGTCAATCCTGACGCATCCGTACGCATCGAGTATAACCTCACCTTCCGCTGTAACCCCGGCGCTCATCCCATTGATGTCGTGGATGTCGGCATGCCCACCGGGGACTACGAGCTTGACAAGGTGAAGGCGGCGCTAGACGGCAAGCCACAGACCGACATCCGCCACTCGGAATACGTGCATCCTGGCGTGGAGGTACACCTCTCACCCTCCATCAGCGCCGGCGAGGAGGCGATGCTCACTGTCGAGTTCACCATCCCCAACCTGGTCTTCCAGGACACCACTAACAAGGAGAACGCCTCGTTCCGGATCACGCCCACCTGGTACGACGCCAAGTTTCTCACCGGCACCACTGAACTGGGGGTCCTGGTCTACCTGCCGAAGGACATCAACCCCGACGAGGTGCTGTACCAGGGTCAGAAGGTGTTCACCACGAAGGGGCAGATCGGGAACAAGACCGTAGTGGGCTGGCTGTTTTCCCAGGCGCGTCTGGACGCGGCCCATCTGGTCGGCCTGTCCTTTCCCAAGCGGGTCATGGAGCGCGTGGTCCGCATGACGCTGTTGGGGCTGGCCTGGAAATGGTGGCTTGAGAATGACGAGACGCGAGTATTTGTGGGCTTTCTCCTGGTGCTGGCCACTGGCATCTTCTTCTTTCGCTGGACGG
>JAAYIR010000093.1 GCA_012523355.1 candidate division WS1 bacterium | reverse complement strand
CTGCCGCAGACGACACCGGGCAGTGAGCCGGCCTGGTTCGCCTTCCCCATCACCGTGCGACCTGGAGCCGGGTTCTCCCGGGGCGAGCTCACCGACTTCCTGGAGCAGAACCAGATCGAAACGCGCACGCTGTTCGGGGGTAATCTCTTGCGCCAGCCGGCATTCCTTGACCTGCCGCGGCGGGTGGTGGGTGAGCTGGCCAACACCGATCTCGTGATGAATTGCACCTTCTTCATCGGTGTCTACCCAGGGATTGACAAGGCGCGAGCGGCCTGGGTGATGGAGGTGTTCGACCGATTCTTCCAGGGGAGACCATGAGCGCTCCAGCCCGGGCGAGGCGGCGACCCCGGCGCTGGGGCCCACCGCTGCGCGTGGCGCTGGGCTTCGTCGTGAGCGGCGTAGCCTTGTGGGCGGTGCTGCGGCAGGTGCAGTGGGTCGAGATTGTCCAGGCCATGGACGGCGCGAACCTGGCGCTGATCCTGCTGGGCGCAGTCCTCTACCCCTGGCGGCTGGTCGTGGTGTCCTGGCGCTGGGGAGAGTTGTTTTCTCTCTACACCGATCGCCCGCCCTCCTTCCGGTTCTTGCTGCGTATCACCAGCATCGGCTATCTCCTCAACAATCTCCTGCCGCTGCGTTCGGGGGATATCTTTCGTGGTGGGATGGCGGTCCGCGAAGGCTGCACCCTGAAATCCGCCGTTTCCAGTCTACTGCTGGAGAAGGTCGTGGATGTGTGGTGGCTGGTGGGTCTGGCCTTGATCTGCGGCAGCGCCTATCTCTCGCAGGACCACTTGCTGGCTCAGTCTCTGCGAGCGGTCGCGCTGGTCGCGGGGCTGGTCTTGCTCACCCTCATAGTCCTGGCGGCCTCGGGGCGTGCCGCGGCCATGACCGCCTGGTGCGAGCGGCGGGAGTCGCGGGCCGGGCGGCCGGTGGCCAAGTTGGCGCGCGTGACGGAGGAGACCTGTGGCCTGCTGCGCCGGCCCCGGGTGCTAGGCCTCACAATTCTTGCCACGGCGCTAAACTGGGCGATTGAGGGCGGCTTCTACATGGCCATCGCTCATTCCCTGGGCTTGCAGTTGACCCCCTCCGGCGCGCTCTTCATGGTCGCGGTGATCGGGCTGGGCCTCTCGGTGCCCAGCGCGGCCGGCGGTATCGGCCTCAGCCAGTATCTTGCCGTCCTGGTGCTACGGTTGCAGGGGATGGAGTTGCGCGCTTCCACCGCCTACTCCCTGCTGAGCTGGGTGGTGGGCTACCTAGTTATCGGCCTAGCCGGCCTGGGCGCTCTGCTGACGGGAACGCTGGCTGGTGGCCAGCAGTCTAAGAGCAAAGTGGAGGGGGTGGACGGGGGACCCGCCAGCCCGGAGTCTGCACCCTTTCCCACCGCACCTTCCCAGCCGCAGGCGTTACCGGAGGAAGGTTCCGAGGCGGGGGAAGCGGAATTCGAGGACAGGTGACATCATGACAGACCCTGAGGCCAGACCACTTTTCGTTTTCGAGATGGCGAACAACCACATGGGGCAGGTGGAGCACGGCAAACGGATTGTCCGTGAGTTCGCCAACGTCGTCCGCGACTTTGCCTTCAACTTTGGTTTCAAGCTCCAGTACCGGGACCTCGCCACCTACATCCATCCCGCCTACCGCGAGAGGATGGATCACAAGCAGGTCAAGCGTTTCACCGAGACGGCACTCAGCCCAGAGCAATACCTGGAACTCAAGGACGCCATCGTGGAGGCGGGCTTCCTCGCCATCTGCACGCCCTTCGACGAACCCTCCGTGGACCGCGTGGAGACGCATGGCTTTGACTACCTCAAGATCCCCAGCTGTTCCTTCACCGACTGGCCGCTTTTGGAGCGCATTGCGCAGTCCCAGCTCCCCATCATCGCCTCGGTCGCCGGAGCGACGCTGAACGAGATTGACGCCGTGGTCTCCTTCTTCACCCACCGCAAGCGCCCGCTGTCTTTGTTGCACTGCGTTGGTGAGTATCCCACCCCCTCTGAGCGTCTGGAGCTGAACCAGATTGACCTGTTGAAACTACGTTATCCGGGGATCGAGGTCGGCTACTCGACGCACGAGGCGCCGGACAACTACCACTCCATCGGCCTGGCCATCGCCAAGGGAGCAACGATTTTCGAGAAGCACGTGGGCGTACCCACAGCAGACTTCCAGCTGAATGCCTACTCTGCTACGCCGGAGCAGGCCCGGCGCTGGCTGGAGGCGGCTCAGGCGGCCTACGTGACCTGTGGCGGGGCCGGAGAGCGGCGAGTCTCCCCGGAGGAGGCCGGGCCGCTGCGGGGCTTCGCCCGCGGAGTCTTTACCCGCGAGGCCCTGCATCCGGGCGACCGGCTGACCCCCGCCAATGTCTTGCTCGCCTATCCATGCGAGGACGATCAACTCGTGGCCGCGGACCTATCGAAGTACACAGAACATCGCGTGCGCGAGGAGATCGCCGCGCAGGCGCCGATCCATCACTCCCAGGTGAACAGCCAAGAAACGCGCCAGCAGGTGTATCAGATCGTGAGCCAAGTCAACCGCATGCTGCGTGAGGGCGGCGTCATTCTCCCCAAACAGGTGGACCTGGAGATCTCCCATCACTATGGGATTGACCAGTTCACGCAGTACGGGAGCTGCTTCGTCACCATCGTCAACCAGGACTACTGCAAGCGGCTTATCATCCTGCTGCCGGGTCAGGATCACCCCGAGCACTACCACGTACAACGCGGAGAGAGCTTCATCGTCGTGCAGGGCGAGGCCATCGTTACCCTGGGCGAGGAGACGCGCGTATGTAGTGTCGGGGATATCGTTCAGATTGACCCGGGCATACCACATAGTTTTCGCTCAGTCGGCGGCGCGGTGATGGAGGAAATCACCACCAAACATCAGGGGGGAGATTCTTTCTATACCGACCCCGATGTTCTCGACCGCGAACGGCGCAAGACCATCGTGACCTACTGGATGGGCGTCGAAGGTGATGCCCCCCCGTACGCTCAGGACTAGTCGCCTGAGTGCTCGGCCCGGCCTGGCTGAAAGGACCTGCTACCATCAAGCTTTCCGAATATGTCATGCAATTCGTGGTCAGTCAGGGGGTTCCGCACCTGTTCATGCTGCCCGGGGGCGGATGTATGCATCTGGCCGACTCCGCCGGACATACCCCTGGTTTGGAGTACATCGCCTGTCTGCATGAGCAGGCGTGTGCTTTCGCGGCCCAGGCCTACTCGCAATATACCAATCACCTGGGCGTGGCGCTGGTCACCACGGGGCCCGGCGGAACCAACGCGCTGACCGGCGTCGCTGGCGCCTGGACAGAGTCAGACGCCGTGCTGGTTATCTCCGGACAGGTCAAGCGCGCGGATCTCCTCGCCTCCAGTGGCGTCCGCACCATGGGACAGCAGGAGCTGGACATCGTCTCCATCGTCAAGCCCATTACCAAGTACGCGGTCACGGTGACGGAGCCGGAGTCCATACGTTATCATCTGGAGAAGGCGGTGTATCTGGCCACTCACGGACGGCGAGGGCCGGTGTGGATAGACATCCCGCTCGATGTGCAGGCGATCGCCATTGACGAGGATCAACTGGAGGGCTTCTCGCCGACGGAGTTGCCCGCGTCAGATCTCCTTGACGCAGCCCAGATGCAGGAGCGGGCGCAGCAAGCAGTAAAAACTCTGGCCGCCGCCGAACGCCCCGTGCTCTTCATGGGAAACGGCGTGCGCGCTGCCCGAGCTGCCCGTGAAGCTCTCCAACTGGCCGAGGCCCTGCAGCTCCCCATCCTCGTCACCTGGAAGGCCCTGGATCTGGTACCGGAGGACCATCCGCTGTACATCGGCCGCCCGGGAGCTATCGGCCAACGTGCGGCTAACTTCGCCCAGCAGAACGCCGAGGCCATGCTCATCCTGGGGGCACGCCTGGACCTGCCTCAAACTGCTTTCAACCACGAAAACTTTGCGCCTCATGCCCGCAAGTTCGTCGTGGACGTGGACCCCGCCGAGATTCTCAAGCTACGCATGGTGGATATGGTAGGTGCCCCCGCTGATGCGGGAGACTTCCTGCGTGCCTGTCTCTCGGCCCTACCTGTGGTGTCCTCTGGAGAGCACGAGCCCTGGCTGGAGCGCTGCCGCGACTGGGTCCGCCGCTACCCCATCGTTCTGCCCGAGTATTGGG
>JAAYIR010000092.1 GCA_012523355.1 candidate division WS1 bacterium | reverse complement strand
TCTTCCTGCTTCCCCGCCTGATGTGCGTCTCTTAGCGCGCCGGTGGGGCCGCGGGGAAGTTGCCTCCGCCAGGAGCCGTCCGCCCGCGCGTGGTGCCCGGGCGGGGCTGTCTCCTTGAGGGTTGTTCTCGCTGAGTCGATTCAACACGCGGGCGCAACTCAAGTTCCTGACTCTCGCCGGTTCGTGCGTTTTCAAGCACGACACCTGTGCGCGTGATCTCTCGGACAGTCATTCCAGTGCCCGGTACGCGATCGCCGGGCCGCAGTTCGCCGCGCTCCCCCTCGGGGTCCTCGTAGGCCGCGATAGCCTGACCTGAGGCATCCCAAAGGACGCTCGTGACGCGGAGCTGGCCCTCAGCAGTGGTCTGCAGGCTCGGCAGCGGCGGAGTCGGTGCCGCCGGGATCTCCGGCCTGACAAACGCGACGCGCTCGGCGATAGGAAGCTGACTCCAGTCGGGCCCGTAGTGGGGCCGCACCATGGCCGCGGCTGCCGCTCCCACAGCGGCGATGGTCGATCTCGGAGCGAACGGGTTCGCGCGGCTGGCCTCCAGCGGGTCCAGGATCTGTCCAGGCGGCAGGGCTGCTGCCGGGGCGGCCGGAGCCGCACCGCCCATACCGGGTGCCATACCAGGGTCCATGGCGGCGGGGTCCATCATGGCCGGATCCATGGCTGGGTCCATGGGAGGTTCGGCACCAGGGTCGGCTGGTGGCTCCGCCATATCGCCTTCGTCCTGCGCCATGGCAACCTGTGTGTGCCTGGCCGCGGGGATCACGAACAGCATGAGGACGACAAGGCCGGTTACGAACAGGGCCACGCCGCCAGCGAAAAGGGCTTTTGCCTTCTGCTCCTCGATCACAGTCGGACCCTTCCACTACATCGGTCTTGGAAACGGCAGTCATCAGTGCGGACCGGCAGGGCTCATCGGTGCGTCAAATGTCCAACTCTGCGTCACCGCCACCGGCACCTGCATCCATCCCCGGATCTGGCGGAGCCTCTTCCATCGGGGCGGCCTCGGGGGCCATGCCTGGATCCATCATGGCCGGGTCCATTCCCGGCTCCATCCCTCCGGCGGCAGGCGCGGCTGCTGCCGGGGCTGCGGGAGCCTCCACCAGCAAGTAGATAGCGAGCTCGATGGGCGCCTGCAAACGGTCGCCCTCGCCCGTTGGCATGAGGACGAGGTCGCTTATGGTGACCACGCGCGGGAACTGATCCAGCGACCGGTAGAGGCGCTCGATCTGCTGCAGCGTCCCCGATACGGTCAGCGAGACGGGCTGCTCCGCCGGGATCTGCATAAAGCCGCTGGCGGGAGCTGTGGGCGGTGTCATCGGGGGCGCCGGGAAGGTCGCTCCGCTCTCGATGGTGCACCCGGTGGACCTGACCCAGTCCTCGATCAGCGGGACGAGATCGTGACGGTACTCATACCAAAGGGCGATCATGGCGCCGGCCGGGTGGCCGAAGGAGATCGGAATGCTCCGGGCCTCGCGAAGTGCCTGGACCTGGTCTTGAGCTTCGAGCCACTGGTCGGTGACCTCTTCGAGCCTCGCCTTGGTGGCGTCGAGCCTGTCAGCAATCTCTGTCTGCGCCTGAAGTTGCGTCTGAAGGTCTGCCAGGCGCTCACGCTCGGGTTTGATCATGAGCATGAATACGAGCGCTCCCACTCCTGCGAGCAGGAAGACGCCTATGAGTATGACTGCCCAGGTTGGTATGCGGCCCATTGCTTGCTCCTACGTTGCGGTCATGCGGCTATGTGCTGCCGCCTTGATGCATTACTCCATTGCCATGTCGTCGCCGGGCGGTGCACCGGCCTCGGGGGCCATGCCAGGGTCCATCATCGCTGGATCCATCATGGCCGGGTCCATCCCGGGCATTCCACCGGCCGCGGCTGCACCGGCGCCGGGCACGGGTACCTCGATCGGCTCAGTCAGCGTAGCGGTCACATCAAGAGTGATGTCTCCGGTAGCGGACGCCTGCGGAGTCGGGCCGCCCATTGCCATACCCGGGTCCATGCCGGGCTCCATCGCGGGATCGATACCGGGCTCCATCCCGGGCTCCATGCCGGCCATCGGCTGGAAGCCGCCAGCCATGGCGCCGCCGGCCCCCTCAATGCTGACGCCGGGCGGGAGGCCCGATACTGAGACATTGGAGAGAGCGGGGCTGTGGACGATGACTAGAAGGAACTGTGCTGCGTCCGTCCTGTCACCGACAGTGACGGTGAAGTTGACGCTACTGCCCCCGGTGATGCTGAAACGAGTCATCTGTGCGTTCTCGTAGATGTACTCGTTGATGGCGTGGAAGCGGTCCCAGTACTGCTCTCCTGATTCATTCGCCTCGTCGACGA
>JAAYIR010000091.1 GCA_012523355.1 candidate division WS1 bacterium | reverse complement strand
GTCACCGGGCGCGAGCATATCCCTCCCCAGGGACCGGCGCTGATTGCCGCCAACCATCTCTCCTACCTTGACCCTCCCGCCGTGGGTAGCTCCCTCCCCCGGCGCACCTACTACTTTGCCAAGCAAGAGCTGTTTCAGATCCCGCTCTTCGGCAGTCTCATTCGCTCCTGCTACGCCTTCCCGGTGAATCGCGAGGGTGACGACAAGGAGGCCTTCCGCAGCGCCATTGAGCTTCTCAAAGCCGGAGAGTTACTCACGGTCTTTCCCGAGGGAGCCCGGAGTGCGGATGGCTCCCTGCAAGCCGGGGGCCGCGGCGCGGCGCTCATCGCCGCTCGCGCCGGCGTCCCTATAATCCCCTGTGCCGTCTCCGGCACTGACCAGGTCCTGCCCCTGCATGCCAAGTTTCTGCACCGCGGATTCATCCAGGTGAGCTTTGCCCCGCCCCTCCAGACCCGCACCCGGGACAACGCAGGCCGCGCGACCAAACTCGACCTACAGGCGATCACTGACCAGGTGATGGCCGAGATTGCCCGCCTCCTGCAGGAACAAAAGGCCTACCCGCGGTTTCTAAGGGAACCAGACACCCCGTGCGATTAGCCGCTGGAGGAGGATTCGCCCCTATGCTCGCCTATGGACGACTCAAGTACTCGGGAGAGCTGCTCTCGCTGCTTGCCGCACTTCTGATTTTCGCCCTGCTGCCCAAGCCCGTGTGTGCGGAAGGCTACCATGTCCTTCGCCAGTGGGGTTCACGAGGCACCGCCCCTGGAGAGTTCAGGAGCCCTCAGGCCCTCGCCCTCGACGCCACGGGCCAGGTCTACGTCGTGGATCAGGAGAACCACCGCGTGCAGAAGTTCACGCCCCAGGGCAACTTTCTCGCCACCTGGGGCGCCTACGGCACCGCCCCCGGACAGTTCTCCTCCCCCCTCAGCATCGCGATAGACGCCGCGGGGCAGGTCTTCGTGGCCGATGAGGACACCGCCCGCATCCAGGTCTTCACCACCAACGGCGCATTCCTCCGGCAGTGGGGCAGCCCCGGCGACGGGCCGGGGCAGTTCTATTACGAGCCGGACATGGGCGGCGGACTCAGCGGTCTCGCTGTGGATCACGAGGGCCATGTCTACGCCAGCGATACTTACCTCCACCGCGTCCAGAAGTTCACCAGCCAAGGAAAGTTTCTCTTGCAGTGGGGCACGAAAGGCGAGGCCCCCGGCCAGTTCCACACCCCGCGTTCTCTGGCCGTGGACCCCGAGGGCCATGTCTACGTCGCCGACACCTTCAATTACCGCATTCAGAAGTTCACTGGTGCTGGCAAGTTTGTGATGCAGTGGGGTGAGAGAGGCTACAACCCCGGCCGCTTGATGGGCCCCTGGGGTGTCGCCGTGGATCGTCGGGGTCAGGTCTACGTCTCTGACGACAACGCCTATGATTTCATCACCGGGGAAAGCGAGGACTTCCTGAGCCAGTTGGTCCAGTTCACCGCCACGGGGCGCTTCTTGACCCGCTGGGGCGCCGGCCACGAGGGGTCGGATCTCTTCACCATGTTTGCCGGCCTCGCCGTGGACGCCGCCGGGAATGTATACGTAGCTGATTCGGAGAATGACCGCGTCGTCGTCTTCGCGCCGGATGAAGCTCGCTAGCCGGACCCGGAGGGGGCCCTCTTCGTTCTCCGTAGGGGTGCGGTTTATCGCACCCGGCGGTGGCTGTCGCGGTGGGCCTCCCCCCTCTCCCGTAGGGGCGGCAAATCGGCGCGGACGCCGAAAAGCCGCCCGTTCATCCACCTTCCGCCTCTGCCTTCCCCTCCCGTCGCGGGAGGGGTGGGCCTCCGCGCCCACCCACCTCCTAGCGCAAATGCGGCGCTTGCTTGCTCTCCGGCGTGTACATGTGCAGCTCGATGCGATTGCCGTCGGGATCCGCCAGCCAGGCCTGCCAGCTCCCATCAGAGCCCAGGGCCGGCGTCGTGATCTCCAACCCCCGCTCCCGCAGCGCGGCCACGGTGGCCTCCAGATCGTCCACCTCCAGGCAGAAGTGGGCAAAGGAGGCATTTTCCACCGGCCGGGGCTCCCCCCGGAATAGTTCCAGGAAGCTCCGACCGCCCAGGTGCAGGTACAGCCCGAAACGCTCCCCCCGGTCATTGCGGAACTCGAAGGCTGGCTTCAGCCCCAAAGACCCGCAATAGAAGGCTTCGGACGTTTCCAGATCGCGAACCACCAAGCACAAATGGGCCAGAGCAGTGACCATGCAGTCCTCCTCCGCAGGGCTATCCGCGCACATCATCCCTGCTATTTTCCACCTGCGACGTTCCCTCTCCCACGCCAGGTGCCACATACCGGGGCAAGGTGAGACCAAAGGTGCTGCCCTGTCCGGCCTCACTCTCCAGTGTCAGCTTGCCTCCCATCCGCTCGACCATCTTCTGACTCAGCGGCAGCCCCAGCCCGGTGCCGGCCGGTTCGTGAAGGCCTTCGGTGGGCAGGCTCTCGAACTCCAGGAAGATACGCTCCTGGTACTCCAACGGGATGCCCGGACCGTGATCCCGGACCTCCACCCGGACCATATCTCCCTCCGGCCGGGCCTCAATCTCGATCGGCTGCTCCGGCGGACCGTAGCGAATGGCGTTGCTCAGCAGGTTGAATAGCACCTGCTTCACCCGGCGCTCGTCCCCCCAGGCGCCGAGGTCCGGCGGCTCCACCGTCACCTGCAGTGGGATGCGCCGGGGTTCGGCCAGGGATCGCGCCACTGAACACACCCCCTGAATCAACGGCCGCAGGGCCAGCGGCTCGTGCTCGATCTGCATGCGCCCACTTTCCACCCGGGCCAGGTCGAGGATATCGTTTATCAGCGCGAGCAGGTGCTCGCCCGCCTGCCGTACGTCCTGTACATACTGCCGCTCGCGCGGCGCCAGGTGCTCCTCGGGGGCGATCTCCAGCAGTTGCGAAAAGCCGATAATGGCATTGAGCGGTGTGCGAATCTCGTGGCTCATGGTCGCCAGAAACTCTGACTTGGCGCGGTTGGCCGCCTCCAGGTCCTGGTTAGTCCGCTCCAGGTCCCGCGCATGCTGCCGCATCCGCCTCGTGGCCTCCTCCAACGCTGCCTCCAGCCGATAAGTCCTTTCCAGCGGATAGAAGACGACCTGGACCAGCGTCTCCCCGCCCGCCTGTACCGGCCGAGCCGCCGCCTGCACCTGAAGCCTCTCCCCTCCCGCACCGCGGAAAACCGCGTATTCCAGCTGCTGCGGTCCCGCACTCACGCACTTGACAAGCGCCGGGGAATACTCCAGGCTCTCCGAGGCATCGAGGTCGCTCAGAGGCCGGTATACGAGCTCCTCCGGGGAATAGCCCAGCAGTTCACAGGCTCGGGGGTTAGTTGCGCGGATGGTATAGCTCTCTGTCTCCGCCCACAGCACCGCCACGAAGGGATTCTCCCACAAAGCCTCGCGTTGTGCCTCCGCCGCGGCCAGCTTCCGGGTCAGGGCTGATACCTCCCGCGCAGCGGCCCGCAAGCTAGTGGTCGCCTCGGCCAGCTCGTGTTCAAGCCGACGCATGTCCGAGACTTCGCGCAGCACCAGGAACGCTTCTTCGGTGCCCTCTTCCCGCGGCAGAACCGTAACCTCAGCCCAGAGAAACTCGCCCTCCGCATGCAGCCAGGGCTCGGCCTGCTCTCGCACCGCCTCCTGCCCCTCTGCCAGCCTGGACAGCAGCCGACGGACCCGGCTACCCGCCCATTCCGGGCTCAGGTCCGCCAAGGCGCGGCCTGCCAGCCCGTGCGGCACGCCGAATAACTCCTCCGCCGCTGCGCTGGCCCAGAGAATCTTCCCGGTCGCGGTCTGCACCCGCAGCAGGGGAATCCCCTTACCCAGGCGCGCGAGCCAGGCTGGGGAGACCTCCTCCTGGACTTGCCCAGCCCGTCTCCTGCCGCCCAGGATCCGGCGTGGAGCGTGGTCTGGTTGTGCGGATGGCTTCTTCACCCTGTCAACCTCACTGCCGGCGGCGTCTTCTGACTTCCTTCTATTGGCGGAAGTCACCGGCTGCCATGTACGTACTTCTACCCCTTAATTGTGTCTTTGTCAAGACGTTTTCGTCAAAATATTTTCATACACTCCGCCTATCCTCGCTCCTGAACCCTCCCCCGCCGACCGGCACCGCTGCTGATGACCATGAGTCAGCCCCGCTAATATGAGCCGCTGCTCCAGGTGGGTGACTTGAGTTCTCCAGACTCTTAGTCCATCTGGACCCGCTTCCCCAGAAGCTTCCTGTTCCAGACCTCATGCCTGCTATCTGATAAGCTATGGTAGGTTTTTCCCCCATTACCTAGCTTAATCCACCAGGTTTTCCACAATCATATCTGCAAATATCCCTGCGCCCCCTGCCCCTCATCCGCTTGCGCCCTGGCTCTGCGCCTCTCTGCCTGCCCGGTGCCCTCCCCTCGAGCTTGCCCTGGCGCCGATGTCTCTGGTACAATCACGCACCAGGAGAGGCCTTACTTCATGCTGCGCTCCAGGGGCGACGATTTTGAGCTCATAGTGATCGGCGGCGGCCATGCCGGCTGTGAGGCGGCGCTGGCCGCCGCACGCCTGGGCGTCCGCACCCTCCTGATCTCCCCCAATCTGGACTCCGTGGGGCACATGCCCTGCAACTGCAGCATCGGCGGCCCGGGTAAAGCCCACCTGGTCTCCGAGATTGATGCCCTCGGTGGAGAGATGGGCCGCAACACCGACCGCTGCTTCACCCACATCCGCGTACTCAATGCCGCCAAGGGGCCTGCGGTGCAGGCCCTCCGCGCCCAGGCTGACAAGGCACTCTACCGGCAGACTCTGAAGCAGGCCCTGGAGACCCAACCCGGTTTGAGCCTGTGGCAAGACATGGTTAGTGGCGTGCAAGCTGTCGGAGACCAGATTACCGGCGTACAAACCGCCGCAGGCCTGAACCTGCCATGCCGAGCCGTGGTGGTTACCGCGGGCACCTTCCTCAACGGGCTTATCCACCTCGGCGAGGTTTCTTACGCGGCCGGACGTGCGGGCGAGTTCGCTGCTACCAGCCTGACAGCTAGTCTGGAAGCCCTGGGGCTTACGTTCCAGCGCTTCAAAACCGGCACGGTCCCGCGTATACTCAAGTCCTCGCTCAACTTCTCCGAACTGACCGTCCAGCCCAGCGACCAGCGCCCCTTGCGCTTTCACCACTCCCCGGTACGGCGTCCGGAGCGACAGCTGCTCGCCTGCTGGATCTCGCGCACCACTCCGGAGACCCACGGTCTCCTGCGAGAGAACCTGCACCTGTCCGCGCTGGTAGCCGGACGCATCACGGGTACCGGACCGCGCTACTGCCCCTCCATCGAGGCCAAGCTGCTGCGCTTCCCTGACCGCGATTCCCACCTGGTCTTCCTAGAGCAGGAGGGGTGGGATACCGAGGAGATCTACGTACAGGGGCTCTCCAACTCTCTGCCCCCGGCTGTGCAACTGGAGATGCTGCGCTCCGTGCCCGGCCTGGCGCGCGCGGAGATGATCCGGCCCGGGTACGCCATAGAGTATGACTGCGTGGACGCGCGGCAACTCGACCGCGCTCTGGCCTTCCCTCCCGTCACCGGCCTGTACCTGGCGGGCCAGGTGAATGGAACCTCGGGCTATGAAGAAGCGGCCGCCCAGGGGCTGGTTGCCGGCCTCAACGCCGTCCGCTTCCTGCGCGACCTTCCCCCTGTCCAGATTTCGCGCGCCCAGGGCTACCTCGGCGTGCTGATTGATGACCTGGTAACCAAGGGGACGGATGAGCCGTATCGCATGCTCACCGCGCGCGCCGAGCACCGGCTGAGCCTGGGGCAGAACAGCGCCCTGCGAAGGCTGGGCCCCCTGGGACGGGAGACTGGGCTGCTGCCGGCTGAGGTCATGGAACGGGTGGAGGGCGAGGAGCGCCTGGTGGCGGCGGAACTCGAACGCCTCCGTGCTCTGCGGACACTCCCCGGAACGGACTCTCTCCCCTACGCCCAGCTTCTCTCGGCCTATCCACCGCCTCAGGGCTTCTCTGCGCGCTTACAGGCTGAGGTTGAGATCCGCCTGCGCTACGAGCCCTACTGGGAGCAGGCTGCGCAGGACCTCCGGCGGGCCCTGCATCTGAGCCGCGTGCGTATCCCGTGCGATTTCCCCTATGCCGAGACGCCCTTGCGCCGGGAAGCCCGCGAACGGCTAGCACAAGCGCGCCCGGACAACCTTGAGCAGGCGGCGGCGCTCCCGGGTGTCACCCCCGCTGACATTGCGACCCTGGAAGCCTGGCTGCGCAGAAGGTCCCAGCATGTTTCACGTGAAACATATGCTGGCGACAGTGAGGAGGAGGCCTGATCCCTGGGAAGTGTTTCACGTGAAACATCGTGCCTTCCAACGAGGCACCTCATGACGGACTATCAGCCGATCGAATACTCCCTGCCCCCGGACTGTCCCCTGGTCCTGACACCCGACCAGGAACGGCGTCTGGAAGAGCTGGCGACCTGGCTGGCCGAGCGTGCTCATCCTCTTGGCCTAACCAACTATCCCTCTGCCGCCGCTGTCCTTAAGCACCACCTGTCCCCAAACTTTTCTCTCTTCTGTCTCGTGCCACCGCCGCTGTCTGGTCCTGTCCTGGATCTGGGGGCTGGATGCGGTGCCCTGGGCCTCACGTTGGCGCTCCTCGACCCCGAACTTTCGGTGCTCCTGGCGGATCGCCGCCGCCGCAGCGCTCGCTTCATAGCCCTCACTGCCGCCCGCCTGGCGCTCCCCAATGCGCACGCCATGCAGGTAGATGCGGAGGCACTGGCGAAGAACAGTCCTGCGGCTTTCAACCTGGTCTGCTTCCGGGCTCTGGCACCGGCGCCGCTTGCTCTTGCACTCGCGGCGCCCTTGCTCCGCCCTGACGGTTCAGTTGCAGTCTGGCACCAGAGTTCTGACCAGGGCTTCCTGCAGCCGCCTCCGCCTTGGGAGTGCCTGCAGACTGCCGATACTTCTCTTCCGGGCCTGTCCGTATCGCAGATGAAACTGGCGGTTCGCGGCTGACACCGGCAGCCAACCTCTGCCGGGCGTCAACTTCGTGCTGCAAACTCCGTAACGGAGGTGCAACATGCGCAAGTCATACTGCGTGGTAAACCAGAAAGGCGGCGTCGGGAAAACCACGACAGCGCTCAATCTCGCAGCCTGCGCAGCCCTCAACGGCAAACGCGTGCTCCTGGTAGACGTGGATCCGCAGGGCAACGCCACCAGCGGCCTGGGCATTGACCGCAGCCAGTTGGAGCGCTGCATTTACGATCTGCTCACGGACGACGAATGGAAGGAGACGGTTCCGGACCCGCTTTCGGAGATCATCGTGCCCACCTCTCTGCCCAACCTCTGGCTGCTCCCGGCCACCATCGAGCTTGCCGGTGCCGAGCTGTCTCTGGCCGCGGCAATTGCTCGCGAGATGAAGCTGCGGCAGATGCTGGAGCCCGCGCGGCACCGTTACGACCTGATCCTGATAGACACCGCCCCTTCTCTGGGCCTGCTCACCATCAACAGCCTGGCCGCCGCTGATGCGGTGCTTATCCCTATCCAGTGCGAATACTACGCGCTGGAGGGACTCTCCCAGCTCATGCGCGTAGTGCGGCTGGTACAAGGCCAAATCAATCCCCGGCTACAGATCGCAGGGGTCGTACTGACCATGTACGATGCGCGCACCAACCTCGCCCGTGAGGTCGCGGAAGAAGTCGTTGCGCACTTCCCCGGGAGAGTCTTCGAGACGGTCATTCCCCGGAATGTCAAGCTCGCAGAAGCGCCCTCCCACGGTCTCCCGGTGGTCAATTACGAGCGTTCCAGCAAGGGTGCTCGCGCTTATCAAAACCTGTATGGGGAGGTCTTCGGCAATGCAGAAACGTAGCCTGGGCCGTGGTCTGAGCGACTTGCTCTCCACCTCGTATGCCCCCGCGGTACAGACCATTCACGATATTGAGGTGGGCCGTTTACAGCCCAACCCTTTTCAGCCGCGCCAGGTACTAGATGAAGAGCAGATTGCCGACCTGGCCGCCAGCATACAGGCGCATGGCATTCTCCAGCCGATTCTTGTCCGCGAGGACGTACACTCCGATGACTACCAGATCGTCGCCGGAGAACGCCGCTGGCGCGCGGCGCAACGCCTCGAACTCAGCACGGTGCCCTGTGTTATCACTAATCTCGAGGATGCTCAGATGCTCGAGGTCGCACTCATCGAGAACCTGCAGCGAGATGATCTGAACCCGATTGAGGAAGCGGCTGCTTACCAGCGGCTCGCCGAGGAGTTCCACCTGTCTCAAGAGGAAATTGCCGTACAGGTAGGTAAAAGTCGTTCTGCGGTGGCCAACTGCGTACGTCTACTGCTGCTGCCTGACGAGATCCAGCAGGCCATACTTGACGGCCGTCTAACCGAGGGTCACGGCCGCGCCCTGCTGGCTCTCCGTGACGAGCCTGGCCTGCTATCTGTGGCCTACGAGCGCACGCTTTCCCAGGGGCTGAATGTACGCCAGACCGAGGAAATAGCTCGGAAATTTTCCGACCGCGCCTCCGCGCCACGTCAGCAGCCCTCACCACCGCCCTCTCGGCAAGATCCGCACCTGTCGGCGGCGACGGACCGCCTACAGCGTGCCCTCGCTACCCGTGTGGCCATCACCCCTCATCCCCAGGGCAGTGGCACCATCAAGATCATGTACCATAACGACGAGGAGCTCACGCGCCTCCTTGACGCCCTCGCCCCCGAGGTAGATCTCTGATACCCGCTTCCGCTCTTCTGTCACGCCCTTAAACGGCATCCCGACGCCGCCAGAGTCGTTGCCACCAGGTGGGACGCGGCCGCAACGCCTCGTCCAGCTTCTGGCGCAGCTCCCCGAGGAGTTCCTGCTCATCATGGAGCTGCGCTGCCAGGCCCCGCAGGGCGCCCTCCACCTCCTGGCTCTCCCGCTGCCGCAGGTGGAAACCCTCCGCCACGCTACGCAGTACCGCCTGGTTGTCCGCGCGGAGCGCCTGTATATCGCTGTCCCGCGTCTCCAGACCGACCGAAAGCGCCTCTATCTGGGAGGATAGACTGCTTAGCCGGTGGAAGGTCTCCTGCAGCGCCTCGCGCAGGGCCGCGTTCTCCTGCGCCAGCAGCGCCAGCGAACTTCGCAGCTCCGGCGCAGGCGCCACACTCCGGGCCTCGGAGACGATCGCCTTCTCGGGCCTCGCGTTTAGCAGTCGTTCAAGATCGCCGGCGACCACCCGCCATTCAGGACCAAAACGCCCCTGCACCCGCTCTCCGGCAAGCCGTCCGGAGGTGAGCCACAGACGTACCGTCCGCGCAGTTACTCCCAGCCGCACTGCGGCCTCATTGACAGTGAGATAACCCTCTGGCATGTCTGATTTCCTGGCCTTTCCTCGCTTTAAAGTTTATATTTAAGCCATTTTACGGACATTGTGTCCGCTGCCTTCCGCGCTTTTCCGGGGCTCGCCTCTGCGATTTGATTCCCCCATCCATAGCCCGGAAGCAGGAGCCCGGCATTTCCGAGGTTCAATTCCTTCCGGGCTTCCGCGCTTCCTGCTGCTTCCATTGAAAGTTCTGCAGAATCTCTTATCCCGACCGAGAGGCGCATCCTGCCTACGCTTCGGCACCCGGGCTCGCGCCGCGCAGTGGATATCCCATCTCGCCGATCGAAACACGTGCTCTCGCCTCACCCCACGCTGGGCAGGGCTGACGCCCGGCCCTTGGTGCATGTTGCTTTCTTTCTCTGGGGGTATGCGCCCAGGACCCGCGGGCTCTGGCTTCTAGGCGAAGCTCTCAGGCAGTGTGGGCGCTTCCGTTCCAGGGGACTGCGGTGAGACGCCACTGTGCGGTGGCCTTCGATAGCAGCGAAGAGACCGTGGAAATGTCGGGCCAGGCACTGCGTGATCCGGACTCGCGCCACCCGCCTGGTCCAGCCCGTACGTTCCGAACTGTGGCTGCTGCAAGCCATCCTCAGCTAGTGCGGACCTACCCCACAGATGTCTTTACTGCTGGCGCTATTGCAGATAGACATTCTTATTCACTGTTTGGCCATCTTTATCATGGCTCAGCAAGGCTCCCACACAGTATTGGACGCCCCAGATGCGGTGCATAAACACGCGGTTTGTGGAAAACTTCGGGGATAAGGGCACCCAAATAGGGGATAACCTCGAGCACTCGCACTATTTTTTGCCACATAAAAGCCCACTATATGGCTCTAATGTGTCGAGGATGCAACTCAAGACCAGCTAAAATTGTTTGCAGAGGGGCTTTACAGGGGGGCAGGATTCTGTTAGGATGCTTCTCACGCAGCGGGAGGGCTGTTTTCCACCGCCTCTAGCTCATGTGGAAAACTCCACCTCAGTAACACAGCCATCATACCGGCACCAGCATCACCATCATTTGCCGCCCATCGTCACCGTTGATATTGCAGCCCTTCCCCCCCCGCTGATCGGCCTAGGCCTTCTGCTTGCGGGCCTTCGGGTCGCTCGACTCGACTCTCCTGCGGCGCACCACCGAGGGAGAGAATCATGCGCACCTTGGACGCATGACAGAAGATCAGCGGCGGGCATAGCTCGCCAGGGAAGGTGATCGCTCGATGTTGGCTGCCGATCAAGCAGACTTACACGAAATCTGGAGCGCTGCCTTGCCGCTGTTTGCCGAACGCCTGGGAGCCCCAACCTGCGAGAGCTTCCTGCGGCCGGCCCGAGTTCTGAACCGTGAGGGCAGTGTGGTGACGATCGGCGTACCCAGCGAGTTCGCCCGCAACTGGCTTCTGGAACGCCATCCGGGGTGTTTGGAGAGTTGTCTGAGTGAGGTCTTGCGCGAGCCGGTACGCGTGGAGCTGGCGATCGTGGAGCCGGACGAAAGCCTGCAGAACGCCCCGGCTCCCCACCCACTTCCGGCTCTCGAGGAGGCCCCTCTCAACCGCGACAGCGGGACCGGAACCCCTCTGAACCCCAAATACACCTTCGAGAACTTCGTGGTCGCCGACTGCAACCACTTTGCCCATGCCGCGGCTCTGGCAGTCGCGCGCGCACCGGGCCGCAACTACAACCCCCTGTTCATTCACAGCAAGGTCGGTCTCGGCAAGACCCATCTGATGCAGGCCATCGGCCACATGGTCTTGCAGTTGCATCCTCGCTCCCAGGTCATCTACGTCTCGGCGGAGGATTTCGTGAATCACTTTATCTCCGCCATGCGTGATAACAGCATGGTGAAGTTCCGCGAGGTGTTCCGCTCTGCCGACGTGATCCTCGTTGACGATATTCAGTTCATCGCGGCCATCGAAGGCCCGGCCTCCGAAGAGGAGTTCTTCCACACCTTCAACACCCTGACCCAGACCAACAAGCAGGTGGTCATCGCCTCCGACTGTGCGCCGCGCCATCTGCAGATCATGAACGATCGTCTCCGCAGTCGCCTCGAGATGGGTATCGTCGCCGACCTGCGCTGTCCCGACGTGGAGACGCGGATCGCCATCCTGGAGAAGAAGGCGCAGAGTGAGGGCACGGAGTTGCCCCGCGAGGTTCTGGAGTTCGTCGCCCAGAAGATCATCTCCAACATCCGCGTGCTCGAAGGCGCCCTGATGAAGCTCTGCGCGCACGTCTCGTTGGACCCTTCGCCCCTGTCCATCCCCCAGGTGGAGGAGATCATCGCCGACTACTCCACGGCCTCCACCGAGCGGCGCCTGAGCCTCCCGGAGATCGCGCAGTACGTCGCCGACCAGATGCGCTGCGAGGTGGAAGACATGCTGGGGGCCAAGCGCAGTCAGGAGATCGTCTGGCCGCGCCAGGTGGCCATCTACCTCTGCCGTGAGCTGACGGACGCCTCCTACGCCAAGATCGGGGAGTACTTCGGCGGCCGCGACCACACCACTGTCCTGCACGGTTACAACAAGGTGGGGGAAATGCTCGCCAAGGACGAGAAGACGCTCTGGCTTATTAACGACCTCAAGGCCGGTCTGCGCGGGGATTAGGCCACGAGCTAGGAACCTTGCCCCGGGAAGAAGGGAGGAGAAGCACTCAGAAGAGGACTAGACAACCGGCTAGAAAAGTCGTGAGGTGTAGGTTGACAACTTGGGGGCAGGTGTGGATAATCTCTCCTGGTGGGGATAGGGTGGAAAAGTCCAAGAGAACATCCCCATACTTATACACACTTATAAGGGGCGTGGATGGGGGTCAGACCACGCTTTTCCCCCTTTTACACCGCGCTACTACTGCTACTACTAGAGTTTAACTATTTAGACTTCCGAAAACAGCCACCGCCACCACAACGTCCCACCTGTCCGCGGTCACAGGCTGGCCAACCTGTACAACGCACCCTTGTTCGCTGGGAGGAGAACCATGCTGAAGGCTTCATGTCCACAGGGGAAGCTGCACGAGGTTCTACAGATCGTCTCGCGAGGCGTATCAGGTCGTAGCACCCAACCCGTACAGAACCACATCTATCTATCCGATCTTGAGGGCAAGTTACGGATGGTGGCTACCGACCTCGAATACCTGAGCATGGATGCAACGGTGCCGGCGCAGATTGCCGAGAGCGGCGCTGTCACGGTTCCCGGACGCATCTTCAATGAAATCATCGCCAGTCTGCCCGATGAAGAAGTGGAGCTGGAGACCGAGGAGTCCGGGGAGCTCACCATTCGGTGTGGGACATCACGCTACGAGGTGCGGGGTTTACCTGCCGCGGACTTCCAGATGTTTCCGGAGTTTGCCCCGGAGGTGGAGTTCACTCTGCCCGAGGGGGAGCTGCATGAGGTCCTGGCCCAGACCATTCTTGCCTGTGCCTCCGATGAGACCCGCCCCGTCCTGACTGGCGCCCTGTTTGCGGTTACGCCGGAACGCCTCACCGTGGTGGCGACCGACATGTACCGCCTCGCCTTGCGCGAGATGGCCTGTTCCACCAGCGTGGATGGTGAACGCAAGGTCGTGGTATCCGCGCGCATTCTCAGCGAATTGGGTCGGCTGCTTGGAGAAACCTCCAAAGACCCCGTAACTATCAAGCTCAGCGAACGCGTCGTGTATTTTGAGGTGGACAACGTCAAGCTAGCCTCCCGGTTGATCGAGGGCGAGTTCCCGAACTACCCGAAGGTCATCCCCGAGACGCATGACAAGACCCTCCAGGCCCGGGTCGGTGAGCTTGAGCAGGCCCTGCGGCGTGCGCTGATCGTGGCTCGCGATGACAGCTCCCGGGTCTTGCTGGAGGTCGAGCCGGGGCAGTTGCGCATCTCAGCGCGGTGTCCTGATGTGGGGTCGGTGGAGGAGCAAGTGGCGGCCACTTTGGATGGAGAGCCGCTACAGATTGCCTTCAATGCGCGGTTCATCCTGGACTTCCTGGAGGTTGTGGGAACTGACGAGGTGGTGATCGAGTTTACGGGAGCGCTCAATCCGGGAACTCTCAAACCCGCCGCCCGCGACGACTACCTCTATGTCCTGATGCCGATGCAGATCATGACCTGAGGCAGCTGCACATGGAAGAGGTCACGCCCTGGGGTCGAGGTAAACGCCGCGCCCTGGGGCTTTTTTGTGACGTCCAAGTTTGGAGAAAATAGGCGTTGAGAACGCCAGCAGAAAAGGAAGGCACGCCGATGAGAGATCTTTACCTGGGACTGGCGCAGGCCGGGTGCTTGCTCTTCGGGGAGTTCAAGCTCAAGAGCGGGCTCCTCTCCCCGGTATACGTAGATTTTCGGCGGGTCATCTCCCATCCGTCCCTGCTCGCGCAGATCGGGAGGGCACTGGCTGAGCGGGCGCGGGAGATCGGCTGTGACCGTCTGGCGGCGATTCCGTACGCCGGGCTGCCTCTGGGCGTGGCGGCCAGTCTGGCCGGGGGCCTGCCATTGATCTACCCCCGGCGCGAGGTCAAGCAGCATGGCACCGCACGTCAGATTGAGGGCGATTACGCTGTGGGCGAGCGTGTTTTGGTGCTGGATGACTTGATCACCGATGGCGGCAGCAAGTTGGAGGCGATTCAGCCGCTTGTGGAGGCGGGCCTGGTAGTCACCGACGTCTTGGTGGTGCTGGACCGCGAACAGGGGGGTGCTGAGCTACTGGCTCAGGCTGGCTATACCCTACATGCACTGGGGACGCTCTCGGAGGCGCTGGAAGTGCTGGTGGAGGCTGGCCAGGTAGCGCCGGAAATGCGGGCGCAGGTAGCCCAATTCATCGCCGAGCACCAGTTCGGCAGGGCGTAAAACTCGCTGAGAGCACGCGTATGTTAATCGGGGAGATACGGAACGAGGCGGCAACCTACGCGGATACGCTAACCGGGCGGCCCGTCTGGCGGCTGACCTCCGCCGGCGTGATCAACATGACCCCGACATACCACACCAATTCGGGGTTCACGGCTGACGGGCGCTACCTGGTGCTGGTCTCTATCCGCGAGGGCGCAACCTGGCTCCTGCGCGCCGAGATGGCCACTGGCGAACTGCTGGTACTGTGGCGCGCGCCCGGCCTCGGCGATCGCAGCTACCTCCACCGAGGCATGGAGTTTCCTTGGGCGGAAGCGGACGGCCGCGGCTTGTGCGGAAATCGGGTCTGTCTGGCGCCCAGGTCTGCGCAGGCCGTGCTCGCCCATGAGTGTGCTCTGCTGCGGGTGGATCTCCACAGCGGGGAAGTAAACATCCTGCTGGAAGACTGTGGGGAGGAGTGGATTTTCGGAGCGCCCGCGGTGGATCTACAGGAGAAATGGGTCGCCATAGCGCTCAGCTCCGCACATCC
>JAAYIR010000013.1 GCA_012523355.1 candidate division WS1 bacterium | reverse complement strand
TGCTTCATCGGCTCTCCTGCCGGGCCATACATCCGCGTGAAGTAATCGTTCAGCAGGTCGCCGACCTGCAGCGTCGGATCGTCCATCAGCCGGAAGGCCACGTACGCGTCCACTCCCCTCGGCCTCCCGCAGTAGAACATCCCCTTCACCCCCAGCTCATGGTACAGCTTCATCTGCTCCCCGATCGCATGTGCGAAGAACTCCGGGAAAGCGTGGTACTTCCCATTGTTGCCGAAGTACACCGCCATGGCATCATACCGCCACAGATACAGGTCCCGGTTCGTTCCGTCGTTCGCCCATTCCCGCAGCAGTTGCAGGTCATTCTCGTAGTTGGCCTTCGAGTACGGCGCGTAAGTGCTCGCCATGCAGAACTCGATAATCACATTGGGGTCCACCGGAAAGCTCGGTGCCGCCGCATGCCCCGAATACGCCAGGGTAATCACCTTGGCGTCCGGATGCGTCTTGTTCAGTTCCTTCACCACCGCATTGACGAACTGGAACCAGTAATCACTGTAGTGCCCGGTGGAGTAGACCTCTTTGCGCTCTGCCGCCGACTTCTCGTACAGCGCCCGGCAGCGGTCACAGCGACAGAAACCGCCGCCATCCATGGCCTCAATCGGGAACGGGTTCGGCAGCGTGGGGTTCCAGAAAATGCCTTGTTCGCCGCCCGTAGACTTCTCGTCGTAGTAGTCTCTGGCGTCCTGCGCCAGTTGCTTTACGACCTCCGGGTTGGTGTAGCACAACTGCGGCGGCTGCCCCTCATAGCCCTGGGCAAAATATTCCGGGTGATCCCCCTCAAACCTCTGCGCCTTCCGCGCCAGTATCGCCTCTCGCTCCTTATCGTCCTTGGCGTTAGCCAGCCGGTCTGTCCAGGTCTGCTCCAGGTAACGATCGTAGTACCCGTACAACGAGTGGTTGCACACCGCTGGCGCGCCCCCCTCGCCCATGCGCAACAAGAACAGACGCGACATCGTCACTCGTGCCGCCTCGAACTGCCGCTGATTCTGGTACCGCTCCCGCAATCCCGGGTAGCTTTCGTCCGTCCAGGCCTGGTACTCCGGAGTCCCGGTCGGCCATGGCGTGCTGCCGCGGTCATAGAAAACCGGGTTGCTGCTCGACGAACCCATACTGTGCCGATAGCGGAAGAAGGGCTTGCGCTGCACCTCACTCCCGCGCACGGTCAACGTTGAAGTTTCGGGGTAGCTCATCCCCAACTCGGTCGAATCAAACCATCGCACCCCACAGTAACGCCGGAGAAAGTCGTACACTGCGTGCATGGTGCCCTGCTCATCGAAGAACCCCGGGAAACCCTTGCACACCGCCAGATTCTCCGCGTCGTAGACGACCTCTCCATAATCCGCCTTGTCCACACCCATCAGCACCAGCGTATCCGGCAAGAATTGGATCAGGTACTCCTGCTCACTCAGCTTCCCGGGACTCACGCCCAGCCGGTGCGTCGCTCGACTCTCCCCGACTAGCACTCGCGTGCCTGTCACGGTGTCGGGTTCCCTCACGATGGGCAAGGTCGCCCCCGTGATCAACTTCACATGGTGCTGCAGCTCATACGCCCCCAACTGGGCCGCCCGTGCGGCGGGCTCTGCCAGTACGATAGTGGCTGCGGGATTTCCGTCCCGCACCAGGGTCAACTCCTGCTCAGCGCTCATTGCCATGTTCATGGAGAGCAGGCCCAGTGCCACCCCCACCAGCAGAGTCCTTGCCGTCGTAGACATGTTGTACCGTCCTTTCGCATCTTGCCAAAACAATATGCAATCCGAGTGGCGTAAAGAATACAACTTCTCCGTATTCCTCGTTTGTTCCTCTTTGCCATTTCTGGAACTCTCTACAGATCCAGCGGTGGCAATCCATAGTGCTCCCGGTACGCTCCCAGCGCCGCCAGGTACAGCTCCAGCTTCACATCCTCATGCAGGCAGTTGCTGGACATCACGATGTGCCCGCCTTCTTCTCCCTTGCCCGCATCCAGGATCTCCAGCATGTGCGCCCGCGCCTCCTCCGGTGTCCCCCGCGTAAGCACAAAGCGCACGTCCAGGTTCCCGATGCAGCAGACATCATACTTCTCGTGTATCTTGTCAATCAGCATCCCCGCTACGTAGTCAATCTCCTCGTAACCATCTGCCTCTGCGCCCACCAGGAAGTCCTCCAGCAGCGCCCACAGGTTCCCATCGCTCG
>JAAYIR010000090.1 GCA_012523355.1 candidate division WS1 bacterium | reverse complement strand
CGGAGTCCTGGAGCGCAGCGAGAGCAACCGCGCGCGCGGAGCCGCCTGCGCCCACTACCGCCACCCGGCTCCCTCCCAGGCTCCAGCCCACCTCGGCGACTGAGCGCCGGAACCCCTCCACGTCCGTATTTTCCCCGAGGAGACGGCCCTCGCGGTGGGTGAGGGTGTTGACTGCCGCCAAAAGACGGGCCTGATCGCTGACCTCGTCCAAGGAGGGCAGAACGGCCGACTTGTGGGGAATGGTGACGTTGAGTCCGCGCAGGCCCAGTCCGCGCAGTCCAGCCAGGGCCTCGGGAACACGTTCCGGGGAGACGGCGAAAGGCACGTAGACCCAGTTGAGGTCCAGGGCCTCGAGGGCAGCGTTGTGCATGGGCGGGGAGAGACTGTGCTCCACCGGCCAACCGATGACGCCGACTACCTGGGTCTTACCGTTCAGTCTCATGGTCCCCCTGGTCAGAGTGCGCAGGTGAAGGCGGGGAAGGGCTAGAGCAGTACTCAGTAGGCCATTCGCCACGGCGGCGCAGGAGCCCTTCCACCCAGCGGGCCACGCGGCGGTTGAGAGTGGTAAGCAGGAACTCGCGCTGACCCACCGGTTCCACCAGGAGGGCGCGGAGGCCCATGCGGCGGGCGCCGCAGATGTCGGTGAAGAGCTGGTCGCCGATCATGGCGGTCTCCTCGGGAGTGGTGCCGGTCTGGCGGAGAGCGGCCTGAAAGGCGCGGCGCCAGGGCTTCCCCCAGGGGCCCAGGCCGTGTACGCAGGGCACGCCGAGGCGCTCAGCCATGCGGCGGACGCGCTGGCCGCGGACGGCATTGGAGAGGAGACAGACCCGAAACTGGCGGGTAGCCTGCTCCAGCCAGGCGGTCACCGAGGGCGAAAGCTCCTCGCTCTGCCAGCGGGTGAGAGTGTTGTCCAGGTCGAGGAGCAGTCCGCGGACGCCTTCGGCGCGGAGTTGCTGGAGGTCAATGTCCTCGACGCGGCGTGCAATCTGGTGGGGGCAGAAGCGGCTGAGCACGCTATCGCCCCCGGGCGGCCTTGAGCTTGGCGCTATGTTCTTCGAAGGTGCGGCTGAAGACGTGAGTCTGGGAGCCGGGCGGGGCAAAGTAGAAGAGATAGTCGGTGAGTTGCGGATTGAGCGCGGCCTTGAGGGACGGCAAGCCGGGGTCGCAGATGGGACCGGGGGGCAGGCCCTTGTGCAGGTAGGTGTTATAGGGCGACTTGACCTTCAGGTCAGCGAGAGTGAGGGGGCGGTGAACGCCGAGAGCGTACTCCACGGTGGCGTCGGCCTGGAGCGGCATGCCTTTGCCGAGTCGGGCCAAAAGCACGCCGGCAATGAGCGGACGTTCGGAGTCCACACGAGCCTCGCGCTCGACGATGGAAGCCAGCGTGACTACCTGATAGAGATTGCCCCAGGGCTTATGAGCGGAAGCGGGGACCCAGACCGGATCATAGAACTTGTCCTTGAAAGCGGTGATCATCGTATCCACTACGCGCTGGGGAGCCTCGTTGACCGCGAATAGATAGGTGTCAGGGAAGAGGAACCCCTCGGCGTGGCCAGCCTTGGGGGGCAGGATAGTGCCCAGTATCTGCTCGACCGCCTCGCGGGTGGCGGCGCCATGGAAGGCCGGGGCGGCACAGACCTGCTCGCGGGCAAGGAGTTGGGCGGTTTCGCGGAGGGTGAAGCCCTCGGGGCAGGTGATCTTGCGTAGCGCAAACTTCCCGGTGGCCAGGGCGGCGACAATCTCCGAGGTGGACATGTCGCTGGAAAGCTGGTAGGTGCCGGCCTGAAGACGGCGGGCGCGGTTAGAGAGATAGGCCTGCAAACGAAAGGCCCAGGCGTGGCGGATGAGGCCCTCGCCCTCCAGACGCTGCGCGATCTGGCGCAGGCTCTGTCCGGAGTCGATCTCGACGATTCGCGGCTGGGCGGCTCCGTCGAGAGTCACGGCCTGCAGCGCCAGCAACCAGCCCAGGACGGCGACGCCGAGCGCCACGACAATGACAGCGAGGAGGAGTGCCAGCTTCCATATGTTGCGAGGGTGGCGCCTATTGTTGGTTGGCTTGTTCATGGGCATCCAGATAGCTCTGCAGGATAAGTGTCGCGGCGGCGGCATCCACGCGGCCCCGGCGATCGCGAGTGCTGAGGCCCGCCTGGGCCATCGCCTTCTCGACCTGCGCGCTGGTCAGCCGCTCATCCCAGGACACAATCTCCGTATCCACGGCGGTCTGGAGCGCGGTAATGAATTCGTTAACGCTCGTGGCTGCCGGTCCGGCCTCCCCCTGGAGCGTCAAGGGGAGACCGACGACGATTCTCTCCACGCCGCGTTCGGCAATAATCTCGACCAGGCGTTGCAGATAGACCCCCTCGGGATCGCGCTGCAGGATGGCCAGAGGCAGCGCGAGGCGCCCCGCGGCGTCGCTGATGGCTACGCCCACGCGGGCCGTGCCGTAGTCAATCGCCAGGGTGCGCATGGTCGGCTGGCCCCGGCAGCGAGCCGGCGCGCCATTCCTCCTCCAAAATCCCGTACAGGAGCACATCGTGCCACTCGCCGTCGCGGTAGACGGCCTCGCGGAAGCGGCCCTCGCAGGTCATGCCGAGCCGCTGCATGATCCTGCCGGAAGCCACGTTGGGAGCATCATGGCGCGCCTGGACCCGATGCAGGCCGAGCTGGCGAAAGCCGAAGTCCACGACCGCGCGCGCGGCCTCGGTGCCGTAGCCCTGACCCCAGGCCTCGCGGCGGTAGATGTAGCCGATCTCGGCGCGGCGGAACGGTCCCAGATGAAGCCCGCAGGTGCCGATCAGGTCGCCATTTCCGCGGAGGGTTACCGCGAACTCATAGTTGTCGGGCGGCTCCTCAGCCCAGCCCTGGGCTGAGGCGCGGAGAAAGACGCGGGTCTCCTCTTCCGTGTTGGGGCCAAAATTCATGTAATGGCAGACTTCGGGATCCGAGGCGTAAGTATGCACCGCCTCAAAGTCCGATTGCACCAGAGGACGGAGTAGCAGGCGCTCGGTTGTGAGTTGGATGGGCATGGCGACCTCACCCCCCTGGTCCAGGCAGGCGAGGGGGTGTATATGGATCCCTTCTTGTGGGCGTGATGAATCACGCCCCTACGCTGGGCACAATGAATTGTGTCCCTACTCGGAAAGAAACCTCCTCGCGGCGGTGAAGGCCTCCTCGACTTGCGCGGCCTTGCCGGCGCCCTGCGCGAATTGTGGGCGACCACCGCCGCCGCCACCCGCGGCGGTGCAGGCCAGCTTGATGATGTCTCCAGCCTTCAGCCCCTGCTTGACCAGCGCGTCGGGGACCTTGCATACGAAAGCCGCCTGGTCGTCTTGAGTTCCGGCCAGCAGGATGAGGGTCTCGCCGGCCTGCGCGGCGATCTGGTCAGCGATCTGGGAGAGCAGGTCACGGTCCACGTCGGGCAGGGCCTGGGCGAGGAAGCTGATCTCGCCGACTTGCTCCGCCTGCGCGGCCAAGGCGGAGACGTCCACGGCAGCGCGGGACTGGCGGGCCTCCTGCACGCGCTTCTCGGCCTCTTGAACCTGCTTGCGCAGCGCCTGTACACGCGGCACAATTTCATCACGGGAACACCGTAGATCATGCCCGAGATCGCGGAGGACTTCGCGCTGTTCCCGATATTCGTCCAGGGCTGCCAGACCAGTGACCGCCTCGAGACGACGGATCCCGGCGGCAACGCTGCTCTCGCTGAGAAGGAAGAAGGCGCCGATCTCGCCGGTGGAGGAGGTATGCGTGCCGCCACAGAGTTCCGCGCTGACCTCTCCGGCGCGGATGACGCGGACCTCCTCGCCGTAGGTCTCGCCGAACAGCGCGGTGACTCCGGCGGCCTGAGCCTGGGCCAGCGGTTCCACGGTGCAACTCACGGGGAGGTCCTGGACGATCCAACGGTTGACCTGGCGCTCGACGGCGGTGAGGACCTCCTCGGGGACGTGCTCGTGGTGAGTGAAGTCAAAGCGGAGGCGATCCGGCCCGACCCAGGAGCCCGCCTGGTTCACATGGGCGCCCAGGGCCTGGCGAAGAGCGGCCTGGAGCAGGTGCGTGGCGGTGTGATGGCGGCGGATGGCGGCCCGGCGCTCATGGTCAATCTCGGCGGAGAGGGTGTCGCCCTGGCGGATCTCCCCGGCGGCCACGCGGCCTTTGTGGAGGTAAGACTCGCCGACGGGTATGACCTCGTGAATGACCACCGTGCCTGTGGGGCCGGTGAGCGTGCCGTGGTCCGTGACCTGGCCGCCCTTCTCGGCATAGAAGGGGGTGCGGTCGAGGACGATCTCGACGTCCTGGCCCGGCGTGGCGCGCTCCGCCCGCTCGTTGGCGTGCTGCAGAAGCAGAATCTGAGCCTCGGCAGCTTCCTGGTCGTAGCCAACAAACTCGCTGGCGGGGAGCTCCGAGGCGCGGGAGTGAAGCTGCAGCCCGATTGCCTGCCCCCGGGAACGCTCGCGTTGCGCCTCCATGGCGGCCTCGAAGCCCTGCTCGTCCACGCGCAGCCCGCGCTCGGCGGCCAGCTCGCGGGTGACATCCAGCGGGAAGCCGTAGGTGTCATAGAGACGGAAGGCCTGCTCGCCGGGGACCTCCTCCAGACGACGGACGGAGAGGTCCTCCGCGAGCTGCTCGAAGATGGCGAGCCCCTGTTCCAGGGTGGAGGCGAAGCGCTCCTCCTCGGCGCGGAGCAGGCTCTGGGCGTACTCCTGCCGGGGGAGCAGCTCCGGGTAGACCTGGCCCATCGCCTGGCCCACGGCCGGGAGAGCGTGATACAGGAAGGGGCCGGTGGCGCCGAGGTTGCGGCCAAAACGATAGGCCCGGCGGATGAAGCGCCGCAGGACGTACCCGGGGCCCTCATTGGAGGGCGTGACGCCATCGGTGAGCAGGAAGGCGGCGGCGCGGAGGTGATCAGTAATCACCCGCAGGGCCAGGTCCGAGTCAGGGTCCTGACCGTAGGCGTAGGGTGCGGAGCGCTGTCCGTTGAGGATCGCCTGGGCCGCGGTCAGGATGGAGAAGAGCTCGTCGGTCTCGACGGTGTAGCGTTTCTGCTGCACGACGAGGGCGAGGCGCTCCAGGCCCATGCCGGTGTCAATGCCGGGGGAGGGGAGAGGGGTGAGAGCGCCGTCCGGGGCCTCGGTGAATTGCTGGAAGACCACGTTCCAGACCTCGAGGTAGCGATTGCACCTGGGGCAGCCGACGCCACAGCCGCCCTCGCAGCCGAAGCTGGGGCCCAGATCCACGTGAATCTCGGTGCACGGGCCGCAGGGGCCCTCCCACTGGAGCTTGGGCCACCAGTTATCCTCGCGGCCAAAGCGGAGGATGCGCTCGGGAGCGATGCCCGCTCGCTCCCGCCACAACTGGGCGGCCTCGTCATCGGTGGTAAAGACGGTGATCCAGAGATCTTCAGTGGGAAGCTGCAAGACCTCGTGAACGTACTCCCAGGCCAGGTCAATGGCGCCGGCCTTGAAGTAGTCACCAAAGCTGAAGTTGCCCAGCATCTCAAAGAAGGTGTGGTAGCGGTTCAGCAGGCCCACGTGTTCGATGTCGCCGGTGCGAACGCACTTCTGAATGCTGACCACCCGAGGGGCCGGGGGCTGCTCCTCGCCACGAAAGACGGCCATGTACGGCTGCATGCCCGCGCTGGTGAAGAAGCTGGTGGGGTCGTTGGCAAGCACCAGCGGCGCGCTGGGGCGCTGGAGATGATGGTGGGAGCGAAAGAAGTCAAGGAAGCTAGTGCGTAGTTCCTGGGTGGTCATCGGTAGAGTCCTCAGTGTGCGTAGTGGGTACGGGTTGGGCTGCCTCAGGAGTATGGTGGTTCCGGTCTCCCAGGCGTTGACCGGCGGCTTTGATCTCACGCCCGGCGTCGCGCAGGGCCTTCCAGGTCTGAGCGGCAAAAGTGCCGAGATCGAGGGCCAGCGGGGCGGGACGACAGGGGGCCCCCTCCTCCTCGGGGGCCGCCGGGGAGATGACCGGAACCCAGCGGGTGAGCATGATTTTGATCGCCGCGGCGACCGGCGTGGCCAGAACCATGCCCCACAGGCCAAAGAGCGTGCCGCCCGAGAGCATGGCAAGCACGATGGCCAGGGGATGCAGGCCGACCTTGCGTCCGATAATGCGGGGTGTCAGGTAACTGTCAAAGAGCTGATTGACGGTCAGCAAGATAGCGACGTTGAGCCCCATGGCGAGCCAGGGGTCATGGGCGGCGGTGAGATAGGAGAGCAGGGCCGCGAGTACCACCGTAGTGAGCATTCCGAGATAGGGCACCAAGTAGGCCAGGCCGGAGAAGACTGCGATCAGCAAGCTGTATTGAGTCCCGAAGAGGTGGTGCGTAATGGTGAGCAGGAGCAGGGTAGCGAGGGCGATAAGGAAACACACGATAGTCATCCCGCGCAAGTACTGGCCCAGCATGAGGCTGATCTCACGGTCGAGGGCGCGGAGCTCCACGGCCTCGTCGGGCGAGAAGAGGGCCTCGAAGCGTTGCCGGAAGGGCTGCATGGCCAGCATAAACCAGAGGGCCACCAGCACCGTGAGGAAGGCGACCCCGGCGGCGCGGAAGGACCGCAGGAGCGTGGTGCTGAGGAAGCTGAGCACAGAGGGGATTTTGCTGGTGAGCCAATCACGAGCGGTCTCGAACTGCTGTTCGAGGTACTCGGAGCTGATGAAGTCCGGGAAACGTTGTTCCAGGTCTGCGAACAGCTCCGCCGAGGGGCCGGCAAGCTCGATCAAAGCCTCGGTATAGCGGGGTAGATTAGAGGCCAGGGAGGTGATCTGACTGACGAGGGCGGGGACCAGGAGTATGCCCGCCAGGGCCAGCAGGCCGAGCAAGAGAAAAGCGATGGCGGCGACGGCCAGCCCACGAGACCACCCCCGGCGCTGTAGGTGCACCAGCAAGGGGTCCAGCAGATAGGCGATGGCGAAGCCGGCGACGGCAATGAGTATGACCGGAAACAGACGCACCAGAAGCATCCAGGCCAACAGGGCGGCGAGGACGCCGAGAGCCACTGCCAAGAAGATTTGGGACCAACGCATTTGGGGCATGAGCTTAATCCTGAGTGGGGCCGAGGATTTTGCGGAGGTTGCGCAGCGCCTGGTGCTGCAGACGGGAGACGTGCATCTGAGAGACCCCCAGACGCTTTCCGACTTCCTGTTGGGAGAGGTCGTGGAAATAGCGCAAGATGATCACCACCCGCTCGCGCGGTTGGAGGCGGCGCAGGGCCCGGACAAGTTGGTCGCGCTGAGGAAGTGCCTCGAGTTCCCGGTCCTCCTCCCCGGCGCGATCGGCAGCGGTCGGGCGGTCCTCCAGGTCGTCCTCGGCAGTGCTCTCCAGGCTGACGGACTCATACTGGCGTCCCACCTCCAGGGCCTCTACGAGGTCCTCAGGGGTGACGTTGAGGACCTGAGCAAGCTCGGAGTAGGTAGGGGCCCGGCCGCGGCGCAGGGCCCACTCCTCCTGGGCCTCACGGGCCCGGAGGCTGAGTTCCTGAATGCGCCGAGGGACGCGAATGGCCCAAGTGTGATCGCGGAAGTAGCGGCGGATCTCGCCGCGAATGGTGGGCACAGCGAAGGTGGCAAACTTGACGCCGCGGTCGGGATCGAAGCGATCCACGGCGTTTATGAGACCGATCATGCCGACGCTGACCAGGTCCTCGACGGGTTCGCCAGAATCCACGTAATCCTTGGCTACGTGACGAACGAGACCCTCTTGCTGGCGGATGAAATACTCCCGTAACTGCGGGTCGCCGGTATCCCGCAGCTTACGCAGCAACTCGGTTGTGGTCATGCCTTCCCACTCCGAGGCCATGGCCTTCACCCGTGCGCTCGCTTGGTTATAATCACTTTGGTGCCGCTGCCCGGAGCGCTTTCAACCTTCACCTGGTCGGCCAGTTCCCGGACCAGGTAGAGCCCCAGCCCACCCTCGAGGTCCGGGACCGGCGGCGAGGTGTCCAGCTTGTCGGGGTCGAACCCGGAGCCGGAGTCCTCCACCTCGACGACCAGTTGCCCTTCGGAGGGGCGGTAGCGGATGATGATCTCGCCGGGCGCATCAGGCTCATAGGCGTGATCAATGGCGTTGGTGATGGCCTCGGAGACGGCCACCTTCATGTCGTCGAGGTCCTCCACGGTGAGCTTGGACTGGGCCCCGAGACCACCTACCAGCAGGCGGGCGAGACTCAGATAGCGGGGGTGTGGCGGGATGGTAAGCTGGACGACCTCAAGGCTGGTTCGGGTCATGGCTATCACCTGCCTGGGAGGCGGCGGTGGCGCGCTGGCGGCACTCAGCCAGCAGCTCGCGAGCCTGGGCCTCTTCCTGGCGGAGGTTGAGGAGCTCGCGAGTTCCAGAGATGTCGAAGACACGCAAGACGTTGGGGCGGGCGCAGACCACGGTGAGTTCGCCGCCGGCCTCCCCGGCGCGACGCGCGGCTGCGATCAGGACACCCAGGCCGGAGCTGTCAATGAACTCCAATTCACGCATGTCGAGGAGCAGCCACCTGGCGCCCTCATCGAGCAGGGAAGAGAGACGCTCGCGCAGCTCCGGAACGGTCGCCTGGTCGAGCTCGCCGGAGACGCAGACTATCGCCAGGAAGTCCTCACTGCGGTCACTGATCCTCATTCCGTTCCTCCTTTGGTTCCACATCGCCGTGGGCAAGCTCGCGTAGCTGGCGGAGCCGGTCAGCCAGGAGCGACTCGCGCTGATTGACACCCGGCTGGTAGAAGATCTCGCCCTGCACGGCAGGGGGGAGGTAGTCTTGCTCGACCCAGCCCCCGGAGTAGGCGTGCGGATAGAGATACTGCCGCGCTGACTGCTCGGGTCGCGGCCCGCCCGCCAGGTGTGCCGGCACGGGCTGCGTACCGTGCTCGCAGATATAGGCCCGGGCAGTAGCAATGGCCTGGTAGGCGGAGTTGCTCTTGGGCGCCAGGGCCAGGTGTAAGGTGGCCAGGGCCAAGGGGATCTGCGCCTCGGGCAGGCCCACGTATTCTACTGCATCTGCGGTGGCCACGGCAACCCTGAGCGCCGTGGGATCGGCGAGGCCGATGTCCTCGGCGGACTGAATGATCAGCCGGCGCGCGATAAAGCGCGGGTCCTCTCCGGCCTCCAGCATACGCGCCAGGTAGTAGATGGCGGCCTGGGGGTCAGAACCACGCATGGACTTGATGTAGGCCGAAATGGTGTCGTAGTGCTCGGTCCCGGCCCGATCATAGCGCAGAAGCGGCCGTTGCAGGGCCGCTTCGATAGCCGGGAGGGTGAGATGCAGGCGTCCCCGCTCATCCGGGGGCGTGGTCTGGACGGCGAGCTCCAGAGCGTTGAGCGCGGCGCGGGCGTCCCCGGCGGAGGTGGTGACCAGGTGTTCGAGAGACTCCGGATCCAGCGAGACCTGGAGCTTGCCCAGGCCGCGCTCGGAGTCAGTGAGAGCGCGCTCGACGATCTGGCGCAGGTGCTCCGGCTCCAGCGGGTGTAGCGTGAAGACCCGGCAGCGAGAAAGGAGTGGGGTTACGACGCTGAAGTAAGGGTTCTCGGTGGTGGCGCCGATAAGGGTGAAGTCGCCGCGCTCGACGTAGGGCAACAGCACGTCCTGCTGGCCCTTGTTCAGGCGATGGATCTCGTCGAGCAGCAGGACAGTGCCCTGGTCGTGGAGTTTGCGGCGCTCGATGGCCTCCTGCGCAATGCGGCGGAGGTCGGCGACCCCGGTGACGACCGCGGAAAGGGCCTCGAAGCGCTGGCGAGTAACCTGGGAGATGACCATGGCCAGGGTGGTCTTGCCGCAGCCGGCCGGGCCGTAGAGGATCATGGAGGGCACGCGATCCGCCTCGAGGGCCTTGCGAAGCACGGCGCCGGGACCGAGAAGATGCTCCTGGCCCAGGAGATCGTCGAGGCGGGAGGGCCGCATGCGGGCCGCGAGCGGCTGATGGTCCCCGGCAGATTGGCTGAACAGGTCCTGGGTCATCTTGCCACGCAGATTTGCGGGTCCACAGGCCCCGGAATCCACCCCGCTAGCCGACGCAACTGAGGAGGAGAGGAGGAAGCTGCGGGACCCCAAGACGAGAGCGCCCCGCGAGTGTCGTGTTTTCTCAAGTCTGCGAACCCGAAAACAAAGTGGGTGCTCTCCTGGGCGAGGCTGGTCCTCGGGCAAGGCCGCGACCGCGCCTGCGACAGAGTCCGAGCTCCCTATTCCCGGGTGTTGGCTCGAGACTTTTTTGAAAATCACGAACAACGCAGGGCAGGCTCTCGATGACAGCATTATACTACAGTAGGATAGGAGTCACAAGGCGGAGAAGAAGTACTACGTCCGGGAGAGCAGGGTGAGACCTGCCGGAGAGGTGACAGCCATGGGAATTTTACAGGTAATCCTGGTGCTAGTGCTAGGCCTGGTGGCAGGAGCTGTGGGGGGCATTTTCGGGCCGCGGCTGCTGCGCAGAAGGCTGCGCGTGCAGACCACCGAGGTGCAGGTGGGCGCGGTCATTGAGGCACAGGAGTACCGCCTGGTGGACGGCGAGGGAAAGACACGGGCGGGTCTGCACCTGCTCGAGAGCGGCCAGCCCAGTCTGGATATGGGGGATAAGCAAGGACACGCGCGCTTTCGGATGGCACTCACCGAAGAGGGAGAGCCAGTCATGGCGCTGCGGGATGGCGGAGGAAAGCTGCGCATGCGGCTGCGGTTGGTGGATGCAGGGCGGCCGGATCTGGACCTGGGGGACTCTGAGGGTCGGCTGCGCGCGCGGTTGACGCTGATGGAGAATGGCGATCCCATGGTGGGGCTGATGGACGCGGAGGGGAAGCTGAGAGTGCGGTTAGCGCTGTTGGATGATGGGGAGCCGGGGCTGATGCTCTTCGACACCGGGGAGAGAATTAGAGCGCGGCTGGCGCTAGGTCTGGATCAGGAGCCGGGGCTATATCTATTCGACAAGTCCGAGAAGTTGCGCACCGGGCTGGCGCTGGTCATGGATGGCGAGCCCGCGCTGGCGCTCTGCGACGAGAACGAGCAACCGATCTATTCGGCTCCGTGAGACGTCTGTGGGGCTATGGATGCCACCCGAAGGAAAACCACCGTTTTCGCCTCTGGATGCTTCTGGGGGACGCAGTACCAGTTAGATAAGGTTCCAGGCGTCCTCCGCACCACCGTGGGGTACACCGGGGGACACGTCGAGAACCCCAGCTACGAGCAGGTCTGTACCGGGGGAACCGGACACGTGGAGGCGGTGGAGGTAGAGTACGACCCGGCGGTGGTCAGCTATG
>JAAYIR010000089.1 GCA_012523355.1 candidate division WS1 bacterium | reverse complement strand
GGAAAGAGGATCGCCGCCAGGATGGCGATGATCGCTATGACCACCAGAAGCTCAATGAGGGTAAAAGCTTTGCGGTTCATGTTCAGCACCTCCTGTGCTGGGTACGCCGGGCGTCTGTTTCGGCTGTGATAGGCCAGAGACCTCTCCTACTCCGCTAAGGATTGGCCTGGCCGCCGGTGCCACTGGCGTCAAAGTAGTACAGTTGGTTGGCGGCGAGCACCGCCGGGGTATAGGGGGCCACGTGGCCGTCCAGGAAGGCGACGTTAGCCATGCCCGTGTGGTTGCCCATGATCAGCCAGCCGGGGGTGCCGCCGGTGATGTAGCCAAAACACGGCGGCTCCCAGTTCGGATAGGTGGTGTTGGGCACGACTGCATTGCTGGTGGAAGAGTACCAGGCGCTGTCATGGACGGAATAGTACGTGGGCACCCCGCCGACGATGCGGGTCTCAATGTGGTAATAGAAGTTGCAGGAGCCATCCATGAAGATGGCCATGTGGGCCGGATACTGAATGTAGTCCATGGACTTGTTGCACCAGGAGCGGGGCCCCCCGGCTGCGTCATAGGCCCCATTCCCCACATAGTGGTACATGATCAGGGTGCTGCCGGTGGTCCTGTAGCCGGACATGTTGGGGGCTGCGGGGCATTTCCACATCTCCTCGCTCTGGGTGTACGGCCACATCCAGCCGTCCCAGCCGCCCCAGCCGGCCGGGTTGTCGGTGCCGTCGCCTTTCGGCGGGACGAACTCCAAACTGCCCGGGCTCTGGTGGTTGGGGGCCCCCGGCCGAAGGGGCGTCATGGCGTCCCAGTCGTGGCAGTACATAAGCGTGGCCAGGGCCATCTGTTTGAGGTTGCTCATGCAGGAGGCGGATTGGGCCTTCTGCTTGGCGCGCTCAAAGACGGGGAAGAGGATGGCTGCGAGGATGGCGATGATGGCTATCACCACCAGCAGCTCAATGAGGGTAAAACCCGAGCGCTTCATAGTCATCACTCCTTGTAGCTGAAGGGATACGTGCTAGGTGGCCAAGGTTCATTGGCCACCACCTATACTATACCCGATTTACCCTGGTATGTAAACGGTTAACTAAGTGATACCGAAAGGGGCAGTGGGAGACGGCCAGAGCCAACGGACCCCACCTTGATCCTCCCCGCAAGGGGGGAGGGTGCCAGGCCGGAAGGTACCGGCTAGGCGGGGTTCTTGACCTCCGCGAACCACGCGGGGTCCAAGTCGCTGAAGGGGCGGTCGCGGTCCTGACAGGCCCCCAGGTAGTCCCATTCCTCCTGCGCGATCCACTCCCCCCGCGCATAGCGCCGGGCCATGTTCGCCAGCCGTTTGCAGTCACCGTGGTGAAAGGCCAGGCGCTCCCCGGCGTAATCGCGAGCGGACCAGGTGGTGATCAGGAACTGCCAGTCAGAGGCCTGAAGGAGCAGCAGCTCGCGCATCGCTTGCTCCACGATAGCGCGCATGGCCGGGTCGTGACCGTAGCCGTGGTCATGCAGAAGTGCGCGGAGGTCAAGCTCAGCGTCGTAGACCTTCTCCCAGGTCCAGAGGGTGTCGTCATTCATCCAGACCCAGTGGCCACCACCCGCGCCCCAGGAACCCTCGGGCAGCGCCAGAGCAGTTTCGGGAGAATAACGGGCGAGGTACTCCGTGCCACTGAGCATCTCGATCTCCGGATCCTGGTGAATCCAACGCAGGGCGTGAGCGAGGAAGCGCGGGCCCTCGTGCCACCAGTGACCGAACAGCTCAGCGTCGAAGGGCGCGCAAAGCACGGGGAGTCGCCCCCCGGGGTGGGGCTGGGGCCGGAGCGTCTCCTTGATGGTCCACAAGAAGTTGCCAGCATGGTCGCGGAGTTTGGCCTCCGCCCAGTCGGGCTGGTAAACCTGTTTATCCCCGAGCTCGACGCGCGGGCCGGTAACCCGCCAGTAGCGCAGCTCGCCGGGCAGGTGCTTCTTGTGGAAGTCGAGGTAATCCCCGTCGCCGGGATAGCCATGCTCTCCACTCCATACCTTCATGCTGGTATCGGGGTCGCGAACCAGGGCCGCGACGGGGGGATGGTCTTCATAGAAGTGGCCTACGAAATAGGGGAAGTGAGGGCTCTTATCGCCGTGGTAGGGACGTGGCTCGCGTGACTTCTGGATGCGCCCCCAGAGCTTGCCCAGGGTATGTTGCCAGTCTATGTCAATCGGCTCGGGGGGCCCGCCAGCGAGCAGATGCGTGTCAACAATGAAGTAGTCCAGGCCGTTTTCTCCCAGGAACTCCTCCACCCCCTTGCGTGCATAGGACGTCTGGGGACCGCTAACAGCGGGGTTGGGCGCCCAGAAGGCGCGGGGACGATACGCGCACTCCGGCAGCCAGAAGGCGCGGGGACGGCGGCCGAAATGCTTCTCGTAGGTGGCGATCGCAGTGAGTACCTGAAGCTGCACGCTGCCGTCCTCGCGGAGGAGGGGCAGGTAGCCGTGCGTGGCGGCGCTGGTCATCACCTCAATGTTGCCGGCGTCCTGGTGCGCGCGGAACTGAGCCAGGAGATCGCGCCCGTAGCGGTTACAGAAGGAGTCGAGGAGCGCCTCATACCGCTTTCGCCACTGCCTCGCCAGGTAAGCGCGATGACCATCGCCGTAGCTGTCAAATTCGTGTGCATCTTCCTCTGCCCAGTGGATCTTTTCGTTCAGGTAGTTCACAAACCAGTCTTTGAAGCGCTCGTCGGCGAGCTGCTCCATGGTGATGGGGGAGAGGCTGACCACCACTCGCGGCTGGATCCCCTCGTAGGAGAGTTCCTCCAGCATCCATAGCAGGGGGATGTAGGAATCCGCCGCGGCCTCATACAGCATCTGGCTGCCGTGCGGCCAGGTGCCGTGGCCGAGAACGTAGGGGATATGGGAGTGCAACACCAGAACGAAACAGCCAACCGGTTCGGGCATGAGAGCTCCTCTCCAGGGAAGGGCGGCAGGGGAGCGAGATGGAAATACGCCCCGATGCATATGCGATACTGGTATCTTATCACAATTCTCTGTCTGGTGGGCGGCTGCGCGCCAGCGCCGGCTCCGGGGACCGATAGCTCTGGCGGCGATCGCGGAGGAGAAGAAGCCCTCCCGGAGGTCACCACTGGACCACTGGAGACGACGAGGTCGCGGGGCGCAGTCTCGACGACGGGACTCGGAGGGGCATTAAAGATGACCCCGGGCTGGCAGCCAGTCCTGCCCGGCATGAGCTATCGCGTCTCCGAGGTGGCCGGAGGATCGGCGCAGGTGGTGGCTGTGCTGGCAGACCCGGCACGGTTCCGCGTGGTGGTGTGGGAAGCATACCGGGAAGGAAGGAAGCCGCGAACAGTTGCGGAGTTCGCGCAGGCAGGCCAGGCGGCGGCGGCGATCAACGGGGGGTTCTTCGATGAGGAAGGTAAACCGCTCGGGCTGGTGGTGCATGAGGGGAAGCGGCTCAATCCCCTGCGGAAGGCGGACTGGGGTATATTCGCGGTGGTCCGGGGAAAGCCACGCATCGTGCACACGCGCGAGGGCGTGCCGCGGGGCGCTACGGAGGCGCGGCAATGCGGGCCGAGACTGGTGATTCGGGGGCGCGTTCCACGCTTTAAGCCGGGCGAGTCCTTCCGCTCCGCGGTGGGGATCACGGAGGGTGGTCGCGTGATGCTGGCAGTGACCAGCCGGGGCCAGCTTTCTCTCCACCACTGGGCGCGGGTGCTGAAGCAATGGGGGTGCCGGAACGCGCTGAACCTGGACGGCGGACCGTCGCGCCAGCTATACGTGGAAGCGGGCCAGGTCAAGCTGGAGGTGCCGGGGGCATACGGAGTGCCCAATGCCCTGGGACTGGTCGCCGACCGGTAAGTGGTAGGAAAGGCTACCAGGCGAGGGGGGGGATCTCCACTACTCCGCCTCCCTGGCGGAGGGACTGCGCGCCCGCGCAGCCCGCGGCCACGCTCATCCGGCCCGCCACGGGCGTGGCGAGGGGCTCCTTGCCGTCGAGCACCATGTCGAGGAAGTCCTGGGTGATAACGGGGTCGGCGCCGCCGTGGCCCCCCTCAGCGGGTTTGACGTCATAGGTACGGTCGGCCAGGGCCTTCCAGTCGTGGCGTGAGCGCCGGGTCTTCACCCATACCTTCATCTCCGGCTCGGAGTTCTCCACCCGTCCCTCGGTGCCGATGATGGTGTAGTTGCGGTGGTAGTCAGGGGTGAAGTGGCACTGCAGGTAGGAGGCCTTGATGCCGTTCTCCAGCTCCATGATCATCACTTGATTATCCTCCACTTCCACCTCCTGGCGGAACACGCACTTTTCGTGGTCGGGCCACTCGATGTATTCGGGGCAGTCGCGAGCGCGTTCGCACTCGGGGCAGGTCAGGTCGTTGGGCTGGCCGCCGCCAAAAAAGTCCAGGCTGCCGAAGGCGGCGACACGCTGGGTGTAGCTGCCGGTGAGCCAGTGAAGCATGTCCAGGTCGTGGCTGCCCTTTTGTAGGAGAAGGGAGTTAGTGCCGTCGACGCGCGCATGCCAGTCATGGTAGTAGAACCAGCCTCCGTGACCGACGAAATGGCGGCACCAGGCGGCCTTGGGTTCGCCGATTGCGCCGGAGTCAATGACCTCCTTCATGACGCGGAAGATATTCATATAGCGCATGTTGAAGCCTACCATCAGGCGCTTGCCGGAGGCTTTCCAGGCGCGGAGAATGCGGTCGCAGCCTTCGGTCGTGATGGCCAGGGGCTTCTCGCAGAAGACGTGCTTGCCGGCCTCCAGGGCGGCCACGGCGTACTCCTCATGCGTGAAGTCCGGGGAGAAAACGCCGACCGCTTCCACGTCGTCGCGGTTGAGCAAAGCCTCGAGATCCGTGGTAACGAAGGGCTGGTTGCCCATGCGCTCCTGGAAGTCGGCGAGGGCATCGGAGTTGACGTCCATGCCGGCGACGACCTCCGCGCGCGGGTTGTCCTGCCAGTGACGGGCCATGCCGCCGCGCCCGGAGACGCCGATAATGCCGAGATGAAGTTGGTCCATGAAGCGTTTCTCCTTCTGTGTAGGGGCGGACTTTCGCGGCTCCTGAGCCGCGATTGCCGCCCGGTGCTGGGCTGGTCTGTGACGCAGGACTTGACTCTTAAACCACTGTTCCAGCGTGGGTGGGCTTACGCCCCTCTGCCCCCACGAGCGAGACGGCGCGGTACAAGCCCGTGCCCTACAGCCGGATCAGCGGTACTTTCCGTACTTGTGCACCAGGTCTATCACGTGCTGGTATTGCTGGAAACTCACGTTGTCGGGGATGGAATGATCGCTATGGAAGATGTAACCGCCTCCGGGCATGGCGACGGCGAACTTGGTTCGGATCTCCTCCTCGATCACGGCGGGGTCAGGATGCGCCATCTTGCGGGCATCTATTCCCCCCATGAAGGCCAGGACCTCTCCATATTGCTGCTTCAGCTCGATGAGGTCCATCCCCGCCTTGACCTCCAGGGGCTGCAGGCAGGCCAGACCGGCCTCGATCAGGCCAGGAATCAACTCCTTCACGCAGCCGCAGGAGTGCAGGATGCACTTGAGGCCGTGGGCCTTGGCGCAGTCGTAGATTTTCTTGTGGTTGGGGAACTCAAAGCGCCGGAACATGGCCGGACTGAACAGGCTGGCGTTGCGATAGCCCATGTCGTTGTAGACGAAGCAGCCGTCGAACTGCAGCCCGTGGCCGATCATATCCTCTAGTATCTGGCAGCAGAGCTCCGCCCAAGTGTCGAACATGTCCTGCACCCAGTCCGGATCAGTGGCCATCGCCATCAGCAGGCGCTCGCCGCCGACGATGATGTCGAAGCGGTTGAAGCCGAAGGCGCAGGCGTAGTAGAACCAGCGGCCGTTCTCCTGGCAGCGGGCCTGCATGGCCTTGGCGGCCTCCCAGTCCACGTAGTCGGAGGACCACTCCAGCCGAGGCTTGTGCTCGTGCCAGGCCTCGGGGGTCTTGATGGTGTAGTCCAACCAGAGCGGGGTGGACTCCTTGTGCTTCCAGGTCTTGCTCACCGTGCCGTTGCCGTCGCGCGTGATGGTATACTCCTCAGTCTCCTCGAGGGTCTCGGTGGGGAAGCGGAAGCTGGGCTCAACCCACTGGCCCTCCAGCTCGAAGTGGAAGTAATCGGCCGGGGTCATATTCTGGGGCAGGCCCTCGCGGTGCCAGCGCTCAATGGTGGTTCCCCAGGGAGCGTCGTGGATGGCGACGCGATCGGCCTCCCGGTGGGCGAGAGCCAGGTTGACACGTTCCTTCGAAGTCATAGGGACCTCCTGGTACTGGGGGTAATCTCATCTGGGTCAGTCCAGAGACTCGCAGACAGGTTGAGTGACTGTGACGGCTGGGGTCCAGGTGCGTCCGGCCCTGAGTCTCGGACCGGATCCGGCGCGCGGGCGCCATGGCCATAGAACAGCGATCACGCTTACCAGCAGTCTTCCTCCAACTCCGGCAGGAAGTCGCTGGAGTACATCATCTCACTGGCGCGGTGCAGGCTCTCCGGTGTGCCGGCGTCTGACCAGCCAAAGGGAATCAGGTCATGCTCCAATTCTCCGCGTTCCAGGTAAGCGTTGCTCAGATCGGTGACCTCGTACTGGCCCCGCGCGGAAAGCCGCAGGGTGGGGAGAAGCTCCCACACCTGAGCGTCATACATGTATACGCCGATCACGGCGGCGTTACTGGGCGGGTCGGCGGGCTTCTCGAGGATTTGCGTTATCCGCCCGTCCGGCCCGAACTCCGCGACCCCGAAGCGCTGCGGATCAGATACCTCCTTGAGGAGTACGCGCGCTCCACGTTTCTGCTCCCGGAACTTGTCCACGCAGGGCTTGATACTGCCGGCCAGGATATTGTCGCCGAGCATGACCACGCAGGAATCACCATCCACAAAGCTTTCGGCGCAGCGCAGAGCGTCGGCGATTCCCTGGGGAGCGTGTTGATAGGCGAAGTATAACTGGTCCAGCCCAAACTCGCGGCCATCGCGGAGAAGCTCCATAAAGGCCCCGACACTATTCCCGCCGGTGACAATGAGAATGTCACGGATTCCCGCCTCCACGAGATTGTGGAGGGGGTAATAGACCATGGGGAAACGCCCGACGGGGAGCAGATGCTTATTGGTGACCCGGGTCATGGGGTAGAGCCGCGTCCCCAGCCCACCGACCAAGATTATGCCCTTCATCTGATCACCTCTGTGAATCTCAGTAGAAAATGGTGGGCGAGGAGCGGGGAGTCACTCGTGCAAGTTGGTCGCTCCCCGCTAATCTCTCGTCTGTATGCTACCCATTACTCTGTTCCAGCATTCTCAGGAAGAACTGCTCAACCCTTCTATCCGTGGTCAGCTCAGGGTGAAAGGCGGTCGCCAGATACTGGCCTTCACGCGCGGCGACGATCTTGTCCTCCACGGAGGCCAGCACCTCCACCTGCGGCCCGATCCGAGTGATCACCGGGGCGCGAATGAAGACCGTCCGCAACGGCCCCTCGGGAACTCCCGCGATCTCCAGGTCAGCCTCGAAGCTCTCCACCTGACGACCAAAGGCGTTGCGGCGTACGGTGATGTCCATCAGCCCCAGGCGCCATTGGTCGCTCTCCTCGATTTCCCTGGCGAGCAGGATCATCCCCGCACAGGTGCCCCAGATCGGCGCCCCACGACGCGCCAGGTCGAGGATGGCCTCACCAACACCAAAACGCACACAGAGCTTGCCGATGGTCGTGCTCTCGCCACCGGGAAGGACCAGTGCATCACACGCGAGCACTGCTTCCGGCCGCTTAACCGCGGAGACCTCAACTCCCAGCTCCTCAAAGGCCTGCACATGCTCGGCAAAATCCCCCTGCAGGCTTAGAACGCCAATACGCATAGCGATGCCTCTCTCCTTTGTGGCCATGCCGGAGTCGCGTTCGGAGCCCGCGCCTGGGACGCTGGCCGCTGCCTTCCGGTTCAGACCAGGGCTTCTTCCACCGGCTCAGGTATTGTCCCTGTTCGTCGGTGATCCGTCAAGCCCAGGATCAGCACTAGCATCGCGCCGCCCAGGGCCAGGACCCCGCCCGTAATCAAGGCCGGGTTGTAGGTCCCCAGGCGGTCCAGGATGAAGCCGGCCAGCGCCGGACCAACCAGTGCGGCTGCGCCATGGAAGAGCATCACGAAGGGGTAGATGCGGCTCACCCTGCCCAGCCCCCAGACCTGCGCGGCCTGGGCTACATACAGAACCAGCGCCGCGCCGTAGCCGAATCCCACCAACAGAGAGAAGGACAGAAAGACGTTGTGCACGCGCCCCACCAGCAGCAAGGCGAGCACCGAGGCCCCCAGGAAGACCAGGGAAAGGGGTAGCACCCGCGCACCCCAGCGGTCATGAGCGCCACCCCAGGTGAGCCGGCCGGCCGCATTGCCAAGGGCCAGGGCGCTGATCGCCGCGGTGGCGATGGAGGCGCTGAGCCCGGCCTGTAGTCCCAGAGGCTTGAGGTTCCCGATGACCATAGTGCCTGCAAAGGTCGCGCAGAACATCCCTGCCGAGAGGGCCCAGAACTCGCGCTGGCGCAGTAGCCAGCGCACCGTGAAGTCCGCTGCCCCTGGTTCCTGAGCAGAGCTCTGGGGAACGCTCAGGAACAGCGCCCCGACAAATACTACCGCGCCATAGGCAATGGCGATAAGACGGAAGACCGACAACACTTCCCAGTGTCGCTGGAAGAGCTCGGTAGAAAGGGTCGCCAGCACGATCGCTCCCGCGCCATAGCCCGCCACCGTAAGGCCGGTGATAAGGCCCTTGCGCCTCGGGAACCACTTCACGCAGGTGGCGATCGGGCAGATATAGGCCATGCCGATGCCCAGACCGGCAACGAGGCCAAGGCCAGTGAGGAGGAGATAGAAGGTGCCCCGGGACTGCGCGGCAATGAGGTACCCGGCGCAGTAGAGCACAGCTCCGATGGCGGCCACCAGGCGCGGCCCACGGCGAGCCTCCATTCGGCCTCCCAGGACCATGCCCACGGTGAGCATGGCGATGGTAACGCCGAAGATAAGCTGCGTGTGGGCCGCGGTCAGCCCGTGCGCCTCGCGCAGGGGGGGCACAAAGGTGCTCCAGGCGTAGATACCGCCCAAGCATACCTGCATGAATATCGAGGCTACAAGGACAGAGTACCGCTTCATCAGAGACAACTCCCGGACAACAACACGACGCGAGTCAGGGACCCGCGCCGAGGCTATGATACACGAGTCTTGAAGAAGAGACCAGCACAGGCCCACACCGGGAAGGTGCTCGCGCCAGCCGAGGGCCATGGCTCAAGCGCGGGAGGCGCGGCGAGCTGGACGGGCAATTCTAATCCAAGAACCTATATTTCAGCAGCGTCCAGAGTGCGCGCAAGCCGTCGTGCCAGTGGATCTTCTTCCCCTCGGAGAAGTCGCGGCCATAGTAGCTGATCGGCACTTCATACAGCCGCGCCCTCCGCTTGAGCAGCTTGGCCGTGATCTCTGGCTCGATGTCAAAGGTGTTGCTGCGCAGCCGTACGCCCTCCAGGAACTCCCGGCGGATGGCCTTGTAGCAGGTCTCCATGTCGGTGAGCGTTGCGTTGTACAGCAGGTTAGTGAGGAAGGTCAGGAAGCGGTTGCCGACCAGGTGCCAGAACAGGAACGCCCGATGTACTCCAAGGAAACGTGAGCCATACACCGCGTCGGCGCGCCCCTCCTCGATGGGCTTGAGCAGTATGCTGTAATCGGCGGGGTCATACTCCAGGTCGGCATCCTGGATGAGCAGGATGTCCCCTCGGGCCTCCTCAAGGCCTCGACGCACCGCCGCACCTTTGCCCTGGTTGGGGTCCTGCCGAAGGAGGCGGATGCGTGGCTCCCCGGAGGCCAGGTGCTGGAGAAGCTCAGAGGTGCCGTCCGTCGAGCCATCGTCTACAATGATGAGCTCCTTCTCATGCGGTTCGGCGAGCACACGACACACGATCTCCTCGACCGTGGCGGCCTCGTTGTACACCGGCATGATCACGGAGAGCAGCATGGGGAGAGCCCCATCACTCCATTCTCTCTCCCACTTGCCAGGCGGCGCGTGGAGTCGTTCTGAGAGGGGCTACCAGCCTCGGTTGGCCATGCGTTCCTCGGCGGGAAGCTTGCTGACATCCAGGCCGGGCATGGCCGCGCCCTTGAGCCCGCGGCAGGCCTTGGCGACCTCCGCCGGGTCCTCGTAGTAGGTGGTGGCATGCACGATGGCTGCCGCGCGCTCGGCCGGGTCCTCGGATTTGAAGATTCCCGAGCCCACGAACACGGACTCCGCTCCGAGCTGCATCATGAGCGCCGCATCCGCCGGAGTGGCGATGCCCCCCGCGGAGAAGTTCGGCACCGGTAGCTTGCCCTGGTCGTGGACCTGCTGCACCAGGTCAAAGGGCGCCCCCATCTCCTTCGCGGTGGTCATCAATTCATCCTGTCGCAGGCCCTTGAGACGCTCAATCTCAGTGATGACCGTGCGCATGTGGCGGGTGGCCTCGACGATGTTGCCGCTGCCGGCCTCGCCTTTGGTGCGGATCATGGCCGCGCCCTCCCCGATGCGCCGCAGCGCCTCCGCGAGGTTCGTGCAGCCGCAGACAAAGGGGACCTTGAAAGCATGCTTCCAGACGTGGAACTTCTCATCGGCGGGGGTAAGCACCTCGCTCTCGTCTATGAAGTCCACGCCGATGGCCTCCAGGACCTGCGCCTCGGCGAAGTGCCCGATCCGGCACTTCGCCATCACCGGAATGGTTACGCACTCCATGATGCGCTCGATCACAGTCAGGTCTGCCATGCGTGCCACGCCGCCCTCGGCGCGGATGTCAGCGGGGACGCGCTCCAAAGCCATCACCGATACGGCTCCTGCGTCCTCAGCGATCTTCGCCTGCTCCGGGGTGGTGACGTCCATGATGACGCCGCCGCGCAGCATTTCTGCTAACCCCACCTTGTTAGTCCAGGTTGACTTTTCAGACACGTCCCGACACCTCCAAACGGCACTCGGCCGCTCGATTGCTCTAGTGAATTGATTGTACACCCGATGCAGGCGAAGTCAAGCGCAAGCAGCCAGCGCGCGCCGCTGGCCGCACTCCCACGTCACCGCGGGGAGAGACGGAGGGCTGTGCGGGGGAGAGGAATGGCCCCTAGAGGCTCTTGAGGTACTCGTCTATGGCAGCGGCAGCGCGCCGACCAGCGCCCATGGCCTCGATGACGGTGGCTGAGCCCGTCACGATATCCCCACCAGCGTAGACGCCGGGAAGGCTCGTGGCTCCTGTCTCGGAGTCGGCCACGATGTAGCCTTTACGGTTGGTCTCCAGACCGGGGGTGGTACTGGCGATGAGCGGGTTGGCGCCGGCACCGATGGCAATAACCGCAACGTCAATCGGCTCCTCGAACTCCGAGCCCTCGATGGGCACCGGGCGACGACGGCCGCTGTCGTCGGGCTCGCCGAGCTCCATCTTCTGGATCACCGCGGCGCGCAGGCGGCTGTTGTCATCCCCGAGGAAAGCCACGGGCGCACTGAGGAGGTGAAATTCAATGCCCTCCTCCTCCGCATGGTGAATCTCTTCAGCGCGGGCCGGCATCTCCTCACGGGAGCGACGGTAGGCCAGGATGACCTTCTCCGCGCCCAGGCGGCGAGCGGTGCGGGCCGCGTCCATGGCGACGTTGCCGCCGCCGACGACCATCACTCGCTGCCCGCGAGCAATGGGGGTATCGGCCTGGTTGGAGTCGTAGGCGCGCATGAGATTGGAGCGGGTGAGGAATTCGTTGGCGGAGTACACCCCGATCAGGTTCTCGCCCGGAAGGCCCATAAAGGTGGGCAAGCCTGCGCCGGTGCCGACGAAGACAGCGTCGAAGCCCTCCTCGGTGAGCAAATCCTCGATGGTGTCGAGCTTGCCGATAACCGCGCTGGTTTCCAGCTTAACGCCCAGTTCCTGAAGACGGTTCACCTCGGCCTTGAGGATGGCCTTGGGCAAGCGGAACTCAGGAATGCCGTAGACCAGCACGCCGCCCATCTCATGCAGGGCCTCGAAGACGGTGACCTCATGCCCCCGCTTGGCCAGGTCGGCGGCGGCGGTTAGACCCGCGGGTCCTGAGCCGACAATCGCCACTCGCTTGCCGCTGGGCGAAGGGCGCTCGGGAGGCTGGTACTCGCCGCGCTCGCGCTGCCAGTCCGCAACGAAGCGTTCGATGCGGCCCACCGCGATCGGCTCGCCCTTCTTACCGAGCACGCAGAGGGCCTCGCACTGCGTCTCCTGGGGGCAGACCCGGCCGCACACCGCGGGGAGCACATTGGTCTCCATAATCTTGTTGGCAGCCTCGGTGAACTTGCCCTCCGCTGCGAGGGCCAGGAAGCCGGGGATGTCCACGGCGACGGGGCAGCCAGCGACACACTGAGGCTTCCTGCAGCGCAGGCAACGTGAGGCTTCCGCCTGAGCCTGTTCGGGCGTATAGCCCAGCGGCACCTCGGAGAAGTTCTTGATGCGCTCCTCGGGCGGCTGCTCGGGCATGGGTTGACGCGGATTCTGCGAAGGGTGGGGCATGGTACTCCTCCGGGAAAAAATGGGGCCTAGTGGCGCAGGTGCTCGGAAAGCCGGCAATGAGATTCCAGCTGGCAGGCCTCGGTCTCTTGCGGCTTATAGGTAGCCTGACGTTTCATAAGTAGGTCAAAATTGACCAGGTGACCATCGAATTCAGGGCCGTCCACGCAGGCGAACTTTGTCTCGCCGCCGACCTCGACGCGGCAGCCGCCGCACATGCCCGTGCCATCAACCATCAGGGGGTTGAGGCTGACCATGGTCTTGATGCCATGTTGGCGCGTCAGATCGGAGACAGCGCGCATCATCGGCGCGGGGCCGATAGCGAGGACGAAGTCAATCTTCTGGCCCTCGTCCAGAAGCTTCTGCAGGACGTCAGTGACGAAACCGTGGTGTCCATAGCTGCCGTCGTCGGTGGCGACCTCCAGGCGAGAGCACAGGGCCTGGAGTTCCTCCTCCAGGATGACCAGCTCCCGGGTGCGGGCACCGACGATGCCGAGGAGTTCATTGCCCGCCTCGCGCAGTGCCACGGCAATGGGCAGCACCGGAGCGGTGCCATACCCCCCACCAATGACGCAGGCGGTACCGAAGTTCTCAATATGCGTGGGCTGGCCGAGAGGCCCAGCGAGGTCCAGGACCTGGTCCCCGACCTCCAGCTCGGCCAGTTCGCGGGTGGAGTGTCCGACGGCCTGGAAGATGAGAGTCACGGTGCCGGCCTCGGGGTCGGAGTCTACAATCGTCAGCGGCACCCGCTCGCCACCCTCGTGTACGCGGAGAATGACAAACTGGCCGGCGCGGCGCTTGCGGGCGATCTTCGGATGACGAACGACGTAGCGGTAGGTCTGTGGGGCGATCTCTTCTTTGAGGACGATCTCGTTTGCGCTCATATTGGCGTATTCCCTCCGGAACACAAAACCAGCGTCGCGGACGATCCCGCGACGCCAGGGACATTGTAGCGCGCCGCAGCGAAACAGTCAAGAGACTGAGTGCCACTTCTCACCCTTGCCTGGCACCCAATCTCTGGCGTCTGGGGAGAGGGGGACGGTATTCCGCAGTGGCCGGCGGGGTCGGTAGTTCGGACCTTGACTTGAAGGGCGCGGCTGCATATACTAATGCTGCACAGCGCCGAGGTGGTGGAATTGGCAGACACGCTAGCTTGAGGGGCTAGTGACCGCAAGGTTCGTGCGGGTTCGAGTCCCGCCCTCGGCACCAAAGCCTGCCTGGCAAAGGTGGCGTCTGTTCGGTGCACAGGGAGTGTGGGCGGTTAGCTCAGCTGGCAGAGCGCAGCCTTCACACGGCTGAAGTCAGAAGTTCAAGTCTTCTACCGCCCACCATATGATCAGCAGGACGGGCGTCCCGCCCGGCGCAAGTGTGCGGGCCTCTTGCCGGTCACCCAGGCTGGTTGCACGTAGCGGCGGTATCCGGTATAATCAACATCGCGAGTGGGAGCGGGAATAGCTCAGGTGGTAGAGCACCAGCTTCCCAAGCTGGGTGTCGAGGGTTCGAGTCCCTTTTCCCGCTCCATCTGACGGCAGCCAGAATGAAGGCCGTTTCGGTAGCTCTCGTTTCGCTGCCATTGCGCGGGTGTTCAAGCTGACGTAAGAAAGCGGAAGTAGCTCAGTTGGCAGAGCGCCTCCTTGCCAAGGAGAAGGTCGAGGGTTCGAATCCCTTCTTCCGCTCCAGTTTTCCCAAGGGCGGGGCGGATAGGTCCGCCTCGCCCGTTCTGTGTCCGCCGGTGGAACGGGCGGGACGCCCGTCCTATCGAGAGGAGGCGGCATAGCCAAGTGGCTAAGGCGACGGTCTGCAAAACCGTTATTCGCCGGTTCGACTCCGGCTGCCGCCTCCAGCTCTTCCGATCCGGTTACTGCCCCCCAGCTCGCATACCAAACCTTTGAGGTGATCACATGTCCACGGATCAGGGCGCCCCAGGAACTCCCCCGCCGGGAGGCTCTCAGCCTCCCGAGGAGCCGACACTGGACGTCTCCAGCGAGGAGCTGGAGAACGCCCCCAGGCCTACCCCTCCCCCCACTGTGACGCCACCGGCAGAGCCGGCGCCGCCCTCCGAGGAGGTGGAGGTCACGCTAGAAGAGGAAACGGCAGCGCCGGCGGCTCCAGCGTGGCCAGCAGCTCCGGTCGCGCCGCCCCCGGCAGCAGGCACGCCGCCCGTAGAGGTGAGCCCCGCGGAGAGCAACGTGCCGGAGTCGGCACGTGCGGCATCCGCTGGCGAGGCGCAGAAGCCAATCCAACCCGGCCAGGCCGCCGCTGCGGCTGCTCCCGTGGGCGTAGCGGCTGGTGGAGCCCCAACCATCGAAAGCGGCGGAGAGTGGTACACCAACGTGGGCGGGACGACCTATGGACCCTATCGCGCCGAGGATATCCGAGCCTGGCTGGCTTCCGGGCAAGTCACCTGGGAGACGCTGGCGGCGCGTGCCGGCGAGAGCAACTGGCGGCCACTGCACCAACTCGTGGAGTTCAACCCCAGTCCTGCCCACGGCGCGCCGGCGGCCAGCGTGACGGCGGGACCCAGGGACCGGACGGCCGCCGGGATCCTGGCGATCTTGCTGGGAGCCTTCGGTGCGCACCACTGGTACCTGGGCAACTACGCCCAGGCTGGCATCTATCTCGGCGTCACCGTGATCACCGTAGGCTTTCTCTCCTGGATCCCGGCTATCGCCGGGATCATCGAGGGGATCATGTACCTGACCACGACCGAGGAGCGCTTCCAGCGAAAGTACAAGAGCTGGTTTATGTCTGGACCGGACTAGCCGGGAAGGATGAGTGAAGGAGACAACCGCCTTGGTTACCGGGGCTGGGTCCGCGAGCCCGCTCGCCAGCGCTGCTCGTTAGTAGACTTGCTTGTCCGGCCTCTGAACTTCCTGCCTAACGCCTAGCGGCCGACTACCTCCCGGCCTCCTAGGAAGGTCTTCACCTGCACCTGCCGCCCGTCGCTCTCTATCCAGATTGTGCCCGTGTCCTGAGTGTAGAGAGTGTTGACAGGGGCTCCCCGGGTGGCGGACTTTTCTGCTCCGGAAGCCAGCACCCACCGAGGGCGCGCGAGCTGCAATAGAGGGGCACACCACTGCGCCGAGCGTCCGTGATGCGGCAGCAGGAATGCCTGACTTTCAAGGGGCACCCGCGTCTGCTCAGCCCACGCCTGAATTGCCGCCAAGCCTGCCTCCTCCTGATCGCCGGTCAGCAGAATCTGTGTATCCCGGTACCGAAGCAACAGGGCCGCTGAGTCGTTGTTGCAGGGGCTGTCCTCCTTACCACCCGTGACCGATCGCGCAGGTTCCCTCTCTGGTAGGTCAGGAGGGGGGGCAACCACCAAAGCGCGGACGTCTGGTCCCAAGTCTAAGTGTACTCCGGCGCGTGCCCGTCGGGGCTGCTGGCCGCGTTCTTTCAGCACAGCCTCGAGGGCGGTGTGGTCGGTGCTCGAATAGGGCAGGCGCGGGTCGTAGTACTGCTCCAAAGGCACGCGCTTCATCAGATACGGCAGGGCGTTACAGTGGTCGGCGTGGGCATGGGTCAGCAGCACGAAATCCAGGCGACGTATCCCCCGCCAGGCCAGGTAGGGCAGGATGACGTCTTCCGCCAGGCGTTGCCCCCCGGAGGGCGAAGCGTGCCCGGCATCCATGAGCAGGGTCTTGCCGCTGGGACTCTGAACGATTATGCATTGCCCCTCGCCGACGGCCAGCACGCTAACGCGCAGAAGCGGTGGACGGCCATAACGCGCGGCCCCGGCCAGCACCAAGCTGGCGAGAGCCACCGCGCCCAGGTAGAACCCGGCCTGACGGCGGCGAGGGCCAGGTAAGAGGCGTGCCAGCAAGTCGCGCCGCGTCAGGAGCAGGAGGCTACCCCCCAGCAAGAGGTACCAAAGCGCGATTACCAGTGGACCGAAGTGAACGAGGTCGAGGTAGGCGCCCGGCAGGGCCTGGCAGAGCCGGTTGGTGGCCAGCATCACGCTGAGGAGCAGACGGCTGGTGCCACAGAGCACGATAGTGATCGGCTGCAGCCAGGCGCCGGTCACCAGAGCGACCATCCCCAAAGGCATCAAGGCGAAGGACAGAGGCACGGCCACCAGGTTGGCCAGAGAGCCGAGCAGAGGGAGGTCGTGAAAGGTCGTGACAATAATGGGGGTGGTCATGACCCAGGCCCCCAGGGTGGCATAGGCAGCGGTGGCGAACATGCCAGGCCGGTGAGTCTCTCCGAGAGGTCCGCGTGGCCGGGCCCGGGGGATGAAGAGTATCACCCCAAGGGTCGCGGCGTAGGTGAGCTGTGCGCCAACGTCGAAGACGATGCTGCTGTCAGCGAGCATCAAGACCAGCGCAGACAGGCTCAGGGCGCTGAGAGCGTCATAGCGACGATGGGTTACCAGGGCATAAGACAGCAAGCCGGCCATCACCAGCGCGCGCGAGACGGAAGCGCACAGGCCCGCAAACAGTGCGAAGGCGAGAAGAGGCGGGGCGATGAGGGCGAGATGCCACGGGGAGAGGGCGCGCCGGCGAAGACCAGTGGCGAGGAAGATTACCGTGAAGATGATGAAGGTGATCTGCGCACCGGAGACTACCAGGAGATGAATGGTGCCGGTCTCGCGGAACATCTGATAAGTGTCATCGTCCAGCCGGCCCGCCGCGCGCTGGCCAAAGACCATGCCGCCCAGCAGGCTGGCGTAGAAGGGGCCGTCCTGGAGCGGCATGGCGGCGGTGAAGTTGGCCACGGCGAGTTGCTGGCGCTGGGCCATGAACTCCTCCAGACGAGGATCCCAGGCGCCAGAGTCGAGACGATGCATGGTGACCAGGTTAGCCTGGCCGTAAATGCCCTCATGAGCCAAAGCACGCTGACGGTTCACCTGAGCGGGGTTTAGGACCGCAGACGGCTCACGGAAATTGAGCACCTGGGCGGCAAAGTGGTCTCCGAGATTAAGCTGTGGCAGGCCCGGAGGCGCGTAGAAGTTGGCGCGGCCGCTGGTGTGTTGCCAGGACTCGCCGAGAGCTAACTGCTCCACCCGGGCGGTGAATACCGCGCCCCCGGTGCGGGTCTCTACGGGGGTGCTCGTAACTCGTGCGATCACGTGGGTTTGCCGTTGTGGCAAGAGATGACGGTAGTGATCGCGTGGGAGTACGGAGTGCAGGCTCTGAAGGAGGAGACCTGCTGTCAGTGCCACTATCGGGAGCAGAAGGCGGTGGTAGGGCGTGACGGTTCCTAGGAACATGAACAGTCCCGTCACACCCGCGGCGAGAAGCGCCACCGGGAGAGAAAATAGCAGCTCAAGGTGATCCGCCAGGGCGATCCCGAGGGCCAGGCCCACCGCCAGCAGGAGCAGCGGGCGATAGGCAAGCTGACGGAGCAGCCAGCGGCTCGGGGGATCGGAGACGCTGGGTAGCGGCACGCGCATGGCAGGAGTTTCGCAGCGGAGGAGGAAAACTCCTGCCAAAGCGCCACCCGGTGAGGATTCACGAGAGGTCTAGGGCCTCCGTTGTAGCTCCGCTTATGTCCAGATGACCACCATCCGTAACTTTGAGCAAGCGCGGGAGTATTTGCACTCCTTTGTGGACTTTGAACGGCGGGGCTTCCGGCGGCATTTCGCTGATTTGGTCAACCTCGACACTATTCGTGCGCTACTGGAGGGACTTGGCAATCCGCAAGAGCGTCTAGCCGTGCTGCACCTGGCCGGAACGAAGGGAAAGGGCTCGACTGCGGCGCTGGCCGAAGCGGCCTTGCGGGAGGCGGGATATCGGACAGGGCTGTACACCTCGCCACACCTTCTGAGCATGCGGGAGCGCATCCGTCTGGAGGGGAAGCCGATTAGCGAGCGCCGGGTGGTGCAGTTGGTGCGGGCCGTGCAACCGGTGGTGGAGGCCGTGGGCTCCCGCGAGGACCTGAACCCACCGACCTTCTTTGAGCTCTACACGGCCATGGGCTTTCTGGCCTGCGCCGAGGGGGGGGTGGGAGTGGCGGTAGTGGAGACGGGGTTGGGAGGGCGGCTGGATGCGACCAACGTGGCCTCGCCGCGGGTGACGGCGATCACCACGATCGGGCGGGACCATACAGATATCCTGGGGGACACGCTGGAGCAGATTGCCCGTGAGAAGGCGGGGATCATCAAGCCGGGGGTCCCCCTGGTCCTGGGAGCGCAAGCGCCGGAAGCGCGAGAGGTTATACTCGCACGCGCGAGAAAGCTGAAAGCGCCCGTGCGGGAGGCGCCGCGGGCGCGGGTGACCGGGAGGCCTGACGTTTCGCCCCGCAGCCGGCAGCCGGTGGTGACTCAGCCGGTGGTGCTGAGCACGGGACAAGGTGAGGTGCCAATCGCTCTGCCCCTGCTGGGCGAACATCAGACCGGAAACCTGGCGCTGGCCTGGGGCGCTATCGAGGAGCTAAATCGGCAGGGCTTTACTATCACAAGGGAGCAGTTCGTGCGGGGGGTGGAGAGGGTACGCTGGCCGGGACGGTTTGAGGTACTGGAGCGTCGGCCCTGGCTGGTGGTGGACTGCGCGCACAATGCCCCCTCGCTGCGGGCGCTGGCCGGGACGCTGCGGGAGTCGCTGCCCTTCGAGCGACTCGTACTGGTCCTGGGGATGTCGGCGGACAAGGAGATCGCGGAGGCGGCGGAGGAGATAGCCCCGCTGGCCGACCGGGTAATCCTGACGCAAGCGATGGTACACCGCGCCAAGTGGGCCAGCGAGCTGGCCCGCGCGACCTGGCCCCTGTGGCGGACCACGCCATATGTGTGCTGGACGGTGGCGGAGGCGCTGACCCGAGCGCGCGAAATTGCCGCGCCGGAGGACTGCATCTGCGTGACGGGGTCTATCTTCGTGGTGGGGGAGGCCCTGAGGGCGCTGGGTGTAGGGGTCAGATGAATGCTTTCTCAATCCGCGGCCCCTTTCGCGCACGGCGCAAGCTCGTCTGCAGAGGAGGAGTCTGAGGGCCGGGCGGATGCACGGGGTCGTGGGGGGAGACCAAAGTCGTCGAGACAGAGGAGGCATATCCATGCCGAAGATTGAGGTGCCGTTTGATCAATTCATGCGTGAGGCCACCGCAGCGCTGAGGAGCAACGGCGCACTTCTGGCCTCGCTGGACGCAGAGGGCCGACCGAACGCCATGACCATCGGCTGGGGAGTCCTGGGCGTCATCTGGGGGAAGCCGATCTATGTGGCACTGGTCAGGCCCTCGCGCTACACCTATGGTTGCCTGGAAAGCACGGGCGACTTCACCGTTAACATCCCCTACGATTCGCAGGCGGAGGAAGTGCTGTTCTGCGGGACTGAGTCGGGCCGGGACCGTGACAAGTTTGCTGAGTGTGGATTCACCCCCCTGCCCAGCGCGGTGGTGAAGTCGGTGGGAATTGGTGAGTGTGGGCTTGTCTACGAGTGCCAGGTGGTACACCGTAACGACCTGGTACCCGAAGCGCTAAGCGAAGACATACGGGCGGGCGCGTATGCGGGAGGCGACTTCCACCGCTGCTACTTTGGCGAGATTCTTCGCACCGTGGCGGACAGTGACTTCCTGGAGCGGTTCTGAGCCGCAAGCTGTATCTAGGGGACCAGGAGGGGCCGCAGCTTCACCAACTCTTGTGGCGTGATCCCCTTGATCAACAGCAGTTCCTCGACCTGGCGGAAGGGGTGCTGCTGGCGGTAGGCGACAATGCGCTTTGCGGTCTCGGCATCCACGCCGGGGAGTGCTGTAAGCTGCTCCAGGGAGGCGGAGTTGAGGCTGAGAGGTAGCACTGAGGATTTGGCTTCCACTGACGTCGGAGTGAACTCAGTGGCTTGCCGGGGGGCCGTGAGGGCGTGCGCCGGGGGGGAGACCGGTGCAACTGGCCGGGGAGGGGCAGGTACGCTGCGCGTATTCAAGCGGGGGGGCCGCAGGACCGGCACCACGATTCTATCGCCGTCCTTGAGTCGGGGTGCCAGCTTGACCGCGTCCCGGTCCGCTTCCGCTGTGAAACCCCCCGCCGCCTCGAGGGCCTCATAGACCCGGGAGCCGCTGGGCATCTCGTACAGCCCCGGGCGGGCCACCGCGCCGGAGACCTCCACGAGAATCCCCGGGATGGGCGGCACGGGCGCGGTCTCGGCGGGGGAGTATGGCGCCGGGCGAAGCGGGCGCTGGCGCTGGTATGCTATCCAGCTCGCACTGCCGAGGATGATTGCCACCAGGGCCCCGAGTACAATTCTTTGGGCTAGCGTGAAGGGCTTAAGCATAGGTCACGCGGCGGGGTTGGGGTAGGCTCCATGATCCTCCAGGGCCTGGTGGAAGGCCAGGACGTTCTCCCAGGGGACGTCCTCGGTGAGCGTGTGGCAGGGCGCGGCCAGGTATCCGCCGCCTGGCGCCATGAGGCGCAGCGTCTCGCGGATGGTGTCACGTATTCGCTCCGGGCTGCCCTGCATCAGTCCCTGGGTGCCGATTCCACCCCAGAAGGTCAGGTCGCGGCCAAACTCCCGCTTGAGCTGAGACAGGTCCATGGCCTCGGGTTGGACCGCCTCGAGCACGTCAATGTCCACCTCAATCAGGTCGCGGATCAGCGGCGTAGCGTGTCCGCAGCAGTGGAAAACGATTCTGATTTCTGGTCGCAGCCGCCGGAGATGGGACACGATCCGCGCATGGCGCGGGCGGTACCACTCGCGGTACTGGCGCGGGCTCATGACCAGACTGCGCTGAGCGCCCAGGTCGTCGCCGATCCAGACCAGGTCCACTCCGGCGCGGACATAGGCCCCGTACAGCGCCATCTTCCAGTCGGTGATGCGGTCCAACATCTCCGCCAAGCCGGCCGGGTCCTCGTAGGGACCGATCATGGTGCCCTCGTCTCCGATCCATTCCTTCGCCTGCTCATATACACCGCAGACATAAGAGCTGCAGACCGCCACCCCCTGAGCCTGGAGCGCCGCGGTCTGCTCCGCGGCCCTGGCCACCTCGCCGTCCGAGGGTACGGGGGTCCATTCTTGCGGTGAAACCTCCTCCGGCGGGGCAGGCAGGTCCAGAGTGACATAGCGAAGGTCGTGGTGGAAGTGCTCCGCGAAGTCCGCGCTGCCGGTCTCGGCCCTCAGGCGCTCGACGTGTAGCTGCCCCGGGCGCAGGTTGAAAGGGACCCGATCAGGCTCCTCGTGCTTCAGGGCTGTCAAGACTCGTTCCTGCGAGGTCACGGATTCAGACTTCCTTCCAGAGGCGGAGATACTCGCCCACCACGCGCAGGTCCTCCATACGTGGCAACCGCCGCTGCCTGCGCGCTAGCGATCCTTTACCTTTCCGGTCGCCGCCCATTCGCACCCGCGCACTAACGCCGTCTGGAAGTGGGGATTCTCGAAGGTGGTCATCTTCTCGCCCGGGTAGTTCTCGAACTGTCCCTGACGCCAGACATGACCCAGGACCATGTGGAAGACTCGCGCCTCGCCATACTGAGTGACCACCATTACCGGTTCGTCCTTGCCGGTTCCCCCGGAGTCCGGGGAGGAGAAAGCAGTGGCCAGGATATGGCAGGGCACATTGTGCAGTGGAATGAGATTGTGATACAGCTCATCCCAGATGCGGAAGTCGCCCATGGCTCGAGTGATTGGGTGGTCCTGATCCACGATCTTGACCTCGAACTCGTGGTAGGCGCCGTGGCTGGTGCCCTCCCGCCAGAGGAGCCCGACCATCTTCTCGTACTCCACCCAGCCGGGGAAGGCATTGTCGGCGGCGTGAAGGATAACCAGGTCGGTGCCGGCGCGTACCGCAGACTCGAAGTTCGACTTCGCTGTATCACTCCACTCCGGGCCGTAGTAGTCGGAGAAGAAAAGGTCGTACCGGTCCAGACCGGCGGCCTTCTCCAGAACGGCGCCCGGATGTTCAGTCAGGTCTACGCGGAAGTTGCCGGAATCCTCCAACAACTGCTTTACGAAGGGCGAGGAGCGGGTCCAGTCGTGGTTGTTCGCCCCGGTCAGCAGCAAGGTCTGGATGGTCATGCGCAATCACTCCTCAATATATGGCTGGCGGAGGGAGAGTTCCTCGTGCTTTGGTCCGAGTCCTGCGAGTGGCATCGCATTCTGCAGCCGTGGCGCATCGGGCGCTGGAGCGCGGCATCCGCGCGGGCCTCATGCATTGCGGGAGGCCTGCGGGTTGACTTTGGGGGTGTCAAGAACGTATAATCACGGTGCTATGTTGGCAGGAATCGGGGTACGTAGCGCTTGGGCGCGATGGCTGCTGGTGGTTGCGCTCTGCATTGCCGCACTCGTTATGGGAACGGATGCGTGGGCCGCCGTACGCTCTGCGTGGGTAATTCCGCAGACTGCGCGGGTACGCAAGGGGCCAGGCACCAGTCACGAGATCGTGGCCCAGGCAAGCCGCGGAACCAAGGTCTTCGTCGTCAAGTTCCGCGATGGCTGGGCGGGCCTCAAGCTACCGAGTGGCCAGTGGGGCTGGATCCGCGAAGACCTGCTCATGTTCTCTGCGGATAAGGGGCGCCAGCTCGCGGCCGAGGCCGCGAAGTCGAATGGGAACTCCTCGTCGTCTGCTCCCGCTTCAGGCAGCAACCCGCCGGTCTGGGTCAGCGTGAGTGCAGCCAATGTGCGCAGCGGACCCGGTCTGGGCTATAGCCGCTACGGTACTTTGCCCTCCGGCACGAAGTTGTATGTGGTGGATCGTAAGGGTGAGTGGCTGCGCTGCAAGACACCCAACGGCTATGGCTGGCTGTCCAGCGGCGTGGTGACGAGTGACGTTGCAGAAGGGCGCAAGCTGGTCGGTTCCACACCTGCGGAGCAGGCGAAGGCGTTCGTCAACGCAGAGGTTGTGAACCTCCGGGCGGGTCCTAGCACCAGCACGGCGATCGTTGCCCGCGTTCTTGAAGGCCAGACGCTATGGGTGCTCGAAAAGCGCCCGCAGTGGGCCAAGGTTCGAGTGAACAATGGCTCGACCGGCTGGATGATGCGCAAGTATATGAAGTCGCCTGACACCTCCTCTAGCCCGGCGCCTGCCGACTTCCCCTCTGCGTCCTCAACTCCGTCCTCACGGTTCCAGACCTTGACCGCCTGGGTGGACGGCAGTTCGGTCAATGTTCGTGAGGCCCCGGGAACCGGTCGGAGTGTGAAGTTCCAGCTTGCGCAGGGAGAGAAGGTCACAGTGGTCGAGCTGCGCGATCAGTGGTGCAAGATCAAGACCGCGTCGGGGCAGGTCGGCTGGATTGCCGGCTGGGTGGTTAGCTTCTCGCCACCGAGCAGCAATGGCGGTTCAGACAGCGACCAAGCCAAGCTGGGGTGGGTGACTCGTCCGGTCATCAACCTGCGCAGTGGCCCGGGGGAGAACTATCCGAGGGTGGGGACGCTGGAGCTGAGCACACAGGTCTTTATTCTGGAACAGCGGGGCGACTGGTACAAGGTCGCCATGGATAACCGGGAGATCGGGTGGGTTGGAGCCTGGTTGGTGGATACTCGCGGAGAACGGCTGGCCCGGGCGACTACCAGCGAGTCGGGTAGCAGCGCGGGTTCGGAGGCCGGGCTCACGGGGAGCGGCGAGGGTGACTCAGAAGCCGGGCGGAACCTGGTGCGGACCGCAATGAAGTACCTGGGGCACAAGTATGTGCGCGGGGGGGAGCGCCCGGGGGGCTTTGATTGCTCCGGACTGGTGCAATATGTCTTGAAGCAGCACGGCATCTCGGGCAACCGAACAAGCCCAGGACTCTTCCGGCAGGGGCGTCCGGTAAGCCGGGACAACCTTGAACCGGGAGATGTGGTGTTTTTCGAAAACACCTACCGGTCGGGCATCTCGCACGTGGGAATCTACGTGGGGCAAGGCCGCTTCATCCATGCCGCTAACCCCGGCAGCGGCGTGAAGATCACTAGCCTCGACGATCGTTACTACGCCGCGCGTTACGTAGGAGCGCGGCGGATGCATTAGGGAAGGCGAGACCGGTATCGGACGGCGCGGAAAGAGCCCCTTCCGCGCCGTTTTTTGCGGCTGAAGGGCAAACGGGCTCTAGTGGCATCTCGATTCAGCGAAGGAAAGCACATGGAGATTCAGGCTGAGATATTCAGGGCATACGACATACGCGGAGAGATCGGAGGGCAGATATCTCGGGAGGTCTTTCGGCGGATTGCCCAGGCCTACGGGAGCTGGCTGAGCCGGGAGCTGGAGCGACCGGCCCATGTGCTCCTCGGCCGAGACCTGCGAACCTCCTCGGCGGAGCTGTCGGCAGGGGTGGCCGAGGGGTTGCAGGCCTGTGGCTGCCGGGTGACCGACATCGGGCAGACGCCCACGCCGGTCCTGTACTTCGCGATTGACTGCTGGGGCGCGGACGGCGGCCTGGGTGTGACCGCCTCGCACAAGCCACCGGAGTTTAACGGCCTGAAGATTCGTCGCGGGTCGGGTCCGTTCTACGGCGAGAGTCTGCAAGCGTTGTACCGCGAGGCAGTAGAAGGGGATTTCCTCGACGGTCGGGGCTTCTATGAGGAACGAGATATCTGGCCGGAGTACTTCGCAGCCGCCGAGAGCCAACTTCAGGCCGGGGCGGCCAGAGGCATGCGGGCAGTGCTGGACCTCGGCAACGGGTGCGGGACCTTCAATGCACGGCGTCTGTTGGAGCATCTGGGATGCCAGCTTGAGGTGATGTTCGAGGCCCCGGATGGAAGCTTCCCCAATCGCCCGCCCGATCCTCTCACGCTGGAGGGTATCCGCAAGTGTGCGGAGCGTGTCCGGGCCACGGGCGCGGACCTGGGCCTAGCGGTGGACGCGGACGGGGACCGGATTGCGGTGGTGGATGAAAGCGGAGAGATGATCTGGCCCGACCGCTATGTCACGCCGCTGTGCCGTGCGGCTCTGGAGGAGGGGCCGGCGACCTTTGTGACGGAGGTGCGCTGTACCCGCGCCCTGATTGAGGACGTGGAGGCTCGTGGGGGGAAGGTTGAGATGCGCGCCTGTGGGTATCCTTTCATTCTACAGGGCATCGCGGACACCCAGGCCGTGCTGGGCTTTGAGACTACCGGACACTGCTATTTCAACAATCCTCTCATCAAGTATGATGACGCGGCTTTTGCTGCTGCTCGTTTGCTGGAGAGCCTGGCCGCCACGGGCCAGACACTGCGGAGGATCGTGGACTCGCTGCCCGTGTATTACACTGCCCCCGAGGAGCGGTTGGACTGCTCGGATGAGACGAAGTTCGCGGTGGTAGACCGGATACGGGACTACTACCGAGGTAAACGCCCCATGCTGGAAGTGGACGGAGCGAGAATTGAGTTCCCCGAGGGTTGGGCGCTGATCCGCGCCTCCAACACGGGCGCGGAGCTGGTGTTGCGCTGGGAGGGGCGGACAGAGGAGGTGCGGGATCATATCGGGAATGAGTTGCGAGAGCAGGCGCGGGCCGCAATGAAATCCTGCGGAGGTTCGTGATGCCGATAGATGAATCCATCATGGTACAGTACCTCCGGCGCTCCTATCAGGCCGTGGATGGGCTGTGGTTCATGAAGCTGGAGGAGGCCACGCACTTTGAGGAGGCGCTGGAGATGGATCGGCGGGTGTGGGAGGTGTTGGCCAAGATCCAGGCGCGAGAGGCCCGACGTCTATTACAGCAGCCGGGAAATTCAGTGGAGGAATTGGCTCGCTGCTTGCAGCTCAAATTCGCGGCGGATGGGCATGGCTTTGAGGTCGAACAGACCGCGGAGGGGTTGAGGGTGGTGATTCAGGAGTGTCCTTGGGCCAAGTTGCTGCGTAACAGCGGCCGAGAGGAGTTGGGAGCGCGGATTGCCCGGGAGATATGCACAGCCGAAGGGCGTGTGTGGTGCATGGAGTTCGGGGGCCAGTACCGGTTCGAGATGCCTGAAATGGCCTGTGGTGGCGCAGATCACTGTGAAATGCGGTTTATCAAGAAATGAGGCCAATAAGAAAGCCGAAAATATTTCCCGTACATGGAATCTTTCTGCAACCTCAGGTGTCTATCAGATACAATGATTAGGGTCCGCATTCCAGTCTCCCGGGAGGCCTTGACATGCGCACGCGTCACGACGGTTTTACTCTGATTGAGTTGCTGGTGGTGATTGCCATCATAGCAATTCTGGCCTCGATTCTGTTCCCCGTTTTTAGCCGCGCCCGGGCCAAGGCTCTGCAGACCTCGTGCCTGTCCAACATCAAGCAACTGGGGCTGGCCATGCTGATGTACGCACACGACTATGACCAGACCTTCATGCGCTGGTCGCAGAGCTCGGCCTCTCCGGGGAATACGGAGGAGGAGCAGCTCTCGACGTATACCTGGGACCAGGTGCTGATGCCGTATGTCCGGAATACGCAGATCTTCATCTGTCCCAACAACCCCTATGAGACCAAGAGCGGCGGTACCCCGCCCACCGTCGCTGGGCCCAAGCGCTCATACGCCCTACCGCGCTACGTCTCGGGGTTTCAGGCGGATGCTCCTCCCAGCCCTGCAGACACGGTGCTCTTGACGGAAAAGGGCGCCTACCCGTTGGGCTACTGGGCTGACTCCGCGATGGAGAACTTCAATCAGATGGGGTTCAACCAGACCTACCCGGATGTCCTGCCGGACATGTTCCACAACGGCGGGAAGAACTTCGTGTTCATAGACGGGCACGGCAAGTGGTCCCATGCCGGACAAGGGCCCTTCGCCATCCCCGCCAGCAACCCGGGAGCCTGCGAGACCACCGCGCACTGGCCACCGGCGCCCTCGGGATAGCCGCCGAGGCGCAACCGTCAAAGTCATCAATAGCCGGGCAAGCCGTATGGCTCCTGGCTCGGTTGAAGAGCGGCGCTGCCCGGGCAGCGCCGCTTCTGCCTCACCGCTCCGGGTTGGGCACCCAGCTTCCACCGCGGCAAGTCTTGAGGTAGTTCAGCCCTGCTACCTGGCCCATCATCTCTAGCTCATCGCGATATACCGGGTCATGCCAGCCCTCGATGTCTATGGATCCCACGAAGCCGCCTCGGCGCAGCTCCGAGATGATGTCCGTCCAGTTGCTGTCCCCGAAGCCCGGCGTGCGATGGAAGGCAAAGGTATGGGGTCCGTCCACGCCGTGCTCGCGTACACAATCCCAGAGGATGGTCGCGTCCTTGCCGTGCACGTTGAAGATCTTGCGCACCCACTTGCGCAGCTGCGGCAGAGGGTCAATCAGGCTGACCATCTGGTGGCACGGTTCCCACTGCAGGCCGATGTTCTCCGAAGGGATGGCATCGAACATGAGCTCCCAGGCGGTGGGGTTGTGGGCGATATTCCAGTCGCCGCTCTTCCAGTCGCCGCCCATGTCGCAGTTCTCGAAGGCGAGGCGCACCCCTTGGTCGGCGGCCTGCTTCTGTAGGGGTCTAAAGACCTGGGCGTAGCGGTCCAGGGATTCGGGTATGGGCTGGCCCGTAAGCCGCCCGGTGAAACCCGTCACGACGTCGCAGCCGAACAGGTGCGCCGCATCAATCAGCAGGGAAAAGCCCTCTCGGCATTGTTCGGCGGCTTCAGTGTCGAGGAGCGGGTTCCCAAAACAGCTCACGCTACTGACCACCGCGCCGGAATCCCCCAGCGTTTCGCGCACCTCGGCGGCAATCTGGGCCAGGTCGAACTGCCCCGGCCACCGACCCCAGCCGAAGGTGATAGAGAAGGACTCAAAGCCGTAGGGCAGGATCTCCTTCAGGTAGGGGATCAGGTTCTCCCCGGCGTTGACCAGCGTACCAATGCGAATCTTCTCTTCATACATGCGACACATCTCCCTTATGGTTGATGAGACAGGCCGGAAGGCCCGTGTGACTAAGTCGGGGCCTATTCCCCCCCCTGCTGCGCGATGGCCCCGGGTTCGGACAGGTCTGCTGCCCCTAGAGCGCTCGGACTGGCACTCGCTTCTTCTGCTTCGAGCTCTGAATCGCGGCAAAGACCATAGCGAGCGACTTGATGTTATCGTGACCCTCGGTTTGTGGCACCTTTCCCCCGCGCAGGTACTTAAACAGTTCGCTGAGCGCGCCATGGGGGCCCAGGTGTTTCAAGCGCTCAGCGGGGATGGGCAGTGGCTTGAGCCGGCGAACAAAGTTGACCGCTCCGGTAGCCAGCTCGCCCTGAGGTGTCTGGTCGTGCTCATAGACCAGTGAGCCTCGGTCTCCCACGAAGTGCCAGTCACCGTTCCAGGAGGTCTGGCATCCCTCCGCCACCCAACTTCCGCGATAGGTGAAGATGACTCCGTTGGTCATCTCAAAGATGCAGCTGGCGGCGGCATCCCCCTTGGTCCACGAACCGGGTGGATTGAACTCCTGGGCGTAGACCGCGACCGGGTCGGTGCCGCTCATGTAGCGGGCCAGGTCCAGATGGTGAATAGCCATGTCCAGGAGTAGGACGCTGGGCATCTCGTTGCGGAAGCCGGTGAAGTGCGCGCCGATGTAGAAGTCACAGTTGAAGAGGCCGAGTGTGCCCAGCTTGCCCGCCGTGACGATCCGGCTCACCAGCTCCGTCTTGGGATCCCAGCGGCGGGACTGGCTGACCATATATAGCTTGCCGGTCTCCTCGGCGGTGCGCACCATCCTGCGGGCCTCAGCCATGCTGGCGGCCATGGGCTTCTCGCCGATGACGTGGCAGCCGGCCTTCAGAGCCTGGCAGGTGACGGCACAGTGAGCCTCGGGTACGGTGAGATCTACGACAAAGTCCGGCTGGTGCTTCTTGAGCATGGCGCCCAGATCGGCCGAAGCCTCTGCCGAGAGACTGAACTCATCGATGCGCGCCTGGGCTGCGGAGAGGTTGAGGTCCACGACCGCCGGGATCTCGACCTGTTCAGCGAGCAGGGTGGGGAACCACCAGCCAGAGATACCTCCGGCGCCAACGACGATTGCACGGAAATCAGCCACTATGAATCTCCTATCTCTTCCAGTCCAGAGGGCGGGGCAGGAAGCTGCACAAAGGCATGTCCGCGTCGTCCACCGCATTGCAGCAGGGATCCAGGCCCAGGCCATAACCCAGGCGTGCCTCGGCCAAGGCCGGGTCCCCTGGCGTCACGGTCAGGAGCACGCGGATGACGGCAGGATCATTGGGATCGGGCGAAGCGCTTACTACGGATAAGCTGGGATGCGGTTCCCCGGCCCCCGTCCAGGTCGAAAAGCCAAAGATCTTCTCTGGATGCCAGGCGCCAGTGAGGCCGCTACAATGGACACGGACTGTCGCCAGCCCGTTTGGCCAGGTAGCAGGCTCCAGCGACTGGAGGACCGGTCCCGAGGCATATTCGGCGTGGCCAGCGAGGTGTAGAGCCTGCCGCGCCAGGCGCCGTCCCAGCCGGATCAGGCCGCCCGCGTCAACGTGGATGATGTCATTGAGCGGCAAGTCAGCGGCAGTGGTCACGGCTGTGAAGGGCACTTGCATCGGTAACTCCGCCAGCGCCTCCCGGACCAGGTCCCAGGCATGTTCCGTGCCGCGGTCGGTGCTCACGAAATTGCCGAGCTGCACGAGCAGCACCGGGAGATCAGGTAGGCCCAGGTCCTCCCGGAGCGCGGTGATCCAGGCCGCCAACCTTTCGCCGTAGGTCTGGCCCTGGTCGGCCAAGGCGTCTGACTCCCCCTGGTACCAGAGCAAGCCGCGGAGGGGGGCCCCGGCGGCCTTGACGCTCTGCAGCATCGCGCCGTAGAGACTGTGCCCGCCGTGTTCTTTAAGCGAAGGACTCCACTGATCAAGCGAGGTCCCACCGTGCGCCGCCGGGAGGAGCCCCACCGGCGTTCCCAGCGCGTCGGCCATGGCCTTGCCGAAGGAGAGGCCTAGCCCGGCACCACAGACCGCGGTGGACAGCTTGTGTAGCTCCTCGTTGGAGAGACCCTGCTGTTCCGGAGGCAGGTTGGGGCGCCTCAGCTCCTGGTGAACGGGCTGGCAGCTCAGCCAGAGGGGATGCAGCGGGTCCTGGGCTGGCTCCCACTTGCCGGCCATGCTGAAGGCCCAAACCCGGTCATCGGGGGAGAGGGCTTCGGAGAGCAGGCCCACGCCTTGCATGTTGGACTGGCCGGCTAGTATCCACGTATCGAGTGAGGGGAAGTCTGGTGGCATCATTGTCTCTCCGTTAGTAGATTCGCAAACGGGAGCGCTTTCGACAGACCAAGGAAAGATTCCTTCAAGGCAGAAGGGCCGCATGGCGGGGGTATTACACAGCACCCGAGGCGCGCGCTTCCCCTTCGCGCTTGACATCCGTCTCATGTGTCTGTGCGAGTGGGCAGGACGAACTGCGGAGCTACACCTCTCCCTTAGCCACCGCGTCTGCCCATAGGGGAGACATCTCACGCAGTCTCTCTACTGCCGGGGGCAGGACCTCCAGCACGCGGTCTATTTCAGCCTCAGTTGTCCACCGGCCCAGGCTCAGGCGAATGGAACCGTGCGCGATCTCATGCGGGAAGCCCATGGCTAGCAGTACGTGGGAGGGATCTAGCGAGGCGCTCGTGCAGGCTGAACCGCTGGACACGCATATGTCCTCCATGTCGAGGCTGAGCAGGATGCCTTCGCCCTCGATGTACTTGAAGCAGAAACTCGCGATGTTGCACACGCGCTGCTCGGGGTGGCCCGTAGGCTCAACCGCCGGAATGCGCTCCAGTATGCCCGCCACGAGCTTGTCGCGAAGTCGGGTGATGCGAACCACGTCCTCCTCACCTTGCTGCTCCAGGAGTTCCACGGCCTTGCCGAGCGCTACGATCCCGGCCACGTTCTCGGTCCCGGCACGCTTGTGGAACTCCTGCGCCCCGCCGTCAATGAGTGGCTGCAACTTAACGCCCCGGCGGACGTACAGGGCGCCGACGCCCTTGGGCGCGTAGAACTTGTGGCCGGCGATGGCCAGCAGGTCCACGTTCAGGTCCTCGACCTTGACTGGCATCTTGCCCATGGACTGCACCGCATCCGTATGCAGGCGCACCTTGCGCTCCATGCACAGTTGACCAATTTCCGAGATAGGCTCGATGGTCCCGACCTCGTTGTTGGAGTGCATGATGGTCACCAGGATGGTATCCTCCCGCATGGCCTCGGCCACCTGCTCAGTGGTGACCACACCAAAATGGTCCGGCTGGAGGTAGGTGACCTCAAATCCCTGCTTCTCGAGCGCCCGGCAGGAATGCAGCACGGCATGGTGCTCAATCTGCGTGGTGATGATGTGCCGCCCCTTCTCGCGCATCTGCCAGGCCAGCCCCTTGATGGCCAGATTATCGGCCTCCGAGCCGCTGCCCGTGAAGATGATCTCCCGCGGGTTGGCGCCGAGGTACATTGCGAGCCGCTCACGCACCTCCTGGATCGCCCCACGCGCTTGGCGCGCCAGCGCATAGAACGAGGACGGATTGCCGTACTCGGCTTGCAGATAGGGCGCCATGGCCTCAAAGACTTCCGGCGCTACGGGAGTAGTTGCGGCGTGGTCGAGGTAGATCATCGTGTTCCCTTTCTTAGACCCGTTACTCCGCACACCTTAGCGGCATATGACGAGCAGGTCAAGGCTTTGCGGGGCAACGTGCCGGTCGCTTTCCTCCTGTCGTTCCACGTCCGCCCTGCGGGCTGTTGCTCGATGCGGGGACCATGGGGCACACGACTGATACTACAGTCTGCTCAGGCAGATACTCTAGCAGGACTTGGGTCCGGGGAGGGAGAAGTACACAACTTGAGCTTGCATGCCGCTCTGGGACGCAGACCCGGGAGCGAGTAATCCGGCGCGTTGAGCGCCTTGCAAGGGCGTAGGGCCGTGTGTATCTGCGGACGTGGGGGGTTGAGGCCGGGGCGACTGACAAGATGGTCAACGTGCCCCTGTTACAGAATGTGGAGTGCCTCGAGGTGCAACCATGGACAAGGAGCTATTGGAGACGCTGCCTGATGAGTCCGGAAGAGAGGAGCCTGAGCCAGAAACTGAGGCCGCGAGTTCTACTTCGGTGTGGCCGACCTTTGCGCCGGACCTCTTGAGTATTGCCATGGTGCCTGTGCTGGTGGGGCTGACCGTGTGGGGCGTGGTGCGTGCTTCGGACGGTGTGGAGGCTGCACTTCGGCTGATGCTCCTGGTGCTGCCGATTCTGACCTATCTGTACCGGCCTCGACTGATGGGGCTAGTGCTGGAGCCTGGCCAGCATGCGGTCTCTGTCTTCGAGGTCAGTTGGCTCGGTGCCTGGCCGCAGGTGACCGATGAGAACCGGCAATCACTGGAGCGCCTTCTGCGCAGTTACACGCACTGGAACACGGCCTGGGTGCTGACAATCATGACAGCGCTGCAGGTCCACATTTCTGGCGCGGCCCCCGACTCCTGGGTGGCGCTGCAGATCTGGTGGGATATCCTGGCGCTGCTGATCATCCACCTGCTCTATCGTGCCTACTTCTTCGTCCGCGCGCGACGGGTGGCCTAGACGATGCCCCGAGTCATGGTGGCCATGAGTGGCGGCGTAGATTCTAGCGTCGCGGCGGCAAGGCTGTTAGAGCAGGGACACCAGGTTGCGGGCGTCACCATGCAGCTTCCGGACCTGTCCGGGACCCGGGCCGGGGAGACACCATCTGGCGAGGTGGAGACGGCGCATCGCGCTCAGAAGGTCTGTCACAAGTTGGGAATCTCCCACCGCGTCCTCGACCTTACGGCCGTGTTCTACCGTTCAGTAGTGGAGCCTTTTGTGGCCGCTTACGCCGCCGGACGCACCCCGAACCCTTGCCTAATGTGCAACGGGGTGGTTAAATGGGGAGAGTTGCTGAGCTATGCCGAGGCCCAAGACTGCGAGTACCTGGCCACCGGCCACTACGCCCAGGTAGAAGAGGGTGGCGGGCGTTGGTTGCTGAAGCGGGGCGTGGACCGGAGCAAGGATCAGTCCTATGTGCTGTACGGGCTGTCTCAGGAGACCTTGGCTCGGACGCTGCTGCCCCTGGGTAGCCTTTCCAAGGACGAAGTCCGGCAATGGGCGATGCAACTCGATCTGCCGGCCGCGGAGGTACCGGAAAGTCAGGATATCTGCTTCCTCTCACAAGGAGACCTCCAGGCCTTCCTGCGGGAGCGCGTTCCTTTTGCGCCGGGACTGGTCGTGGACCGGCAGGGACGTGTTTTGGGCGAGCATGAGGGTTTGGCGGCCTATACCGTCGGGCAGCGGAGGGGGCTGGGGATCGGTGGGGGTGAGCCGCTGTTTGTGATTGCGAAGGACACAGACGAGAACCGATTGGTGGTGGGGCCGCGAACAGCCCTGGCCCGGCGCGTGGTGCTCCTGGAAGACGTCAACTGGCTTTCACGGCGACCTCCCGCGGTAGGGGAGACGGTAGAGGCCGAGGTGGAGGTGCGCTACCGGGGACAGCCTGTAGCGGGGACGGTGACCGCGCTGGAGGGCGCAAGGGCGCAGCTAGAGCTAGCTGCGCATGAGCAGGCAGTGGCCCCCGGCCAGGCCGCGGTATTTTACCAGCGCGACCTGCTGCTGGGGGGCGGGATTATTACGGAGGAGGGAGCTGACCCGTACCTATCTCATGACTGAATTCGATGGCATAACCGGAACCCTTCTGCCCGGCACCCGGATTGAGGTGCTCAACCCCTCGCTGCCCAAGGGGCCCAAGCCCTTTGCGCTCTTTGACTTTGACGGTACGGTGTCGCTGATTCGTGAGGGCTGGCAGCAGGTGATGATCCCCATGATGGTGGATATCCTGCGGCAGTACATGCGACGGGAAGAGACCGAAGAGGACCTCACCGCGCTGGTGACAGAATTTGTCACCGTGCTCACCGGCAAGCAAACCATCTATCAGATGATGCGCTTCGAGCAGGAGATCCAGGCGCGGGGCGGCAAGGCTCTGTCGGCTGGCGAGTACAAGGAGATGTACCTGGATCTGCTCTGGGAGCGGATCAAGGACCGTGTGGAAGGACTCAAAAGCGGGGCCTTGCGGCCGGAGGACCACATGGTTCCCGGGGCGCTGGACATGTTGAAGGCACTCCACCAGCGGGGAGTGAACCTGTTCATCGCCAGTGGGACCGATCAACCCAATGTCATTGACGAGGCGACGGCTCTGGGAGTAGCACAATACGCCAACGGGCACATCTATGGAGCTACCGAGGACCTGCTTGATTGCTCGAAGGCCATGGTCATCGAGCGCCTGATCCGCGACAACAACTTGCAGGGCGACGAGCTTCTGGGGGCCGGGGATGGGTTCGTGGAGATCGAGGAAACCAAGCGAGTCGGCGGGGTGGCGATTGGCGTGGCCGTGGACGAGAAGCATCCGGGCCATCTGGATGAATGGAAGCGTCGGCGCCTGGCGGGGGTGGGCGCCGATATCATCGTTCCGGACTTCCAGGAATATGAGAATCTCATAGCCTATCTCTGGGGGGAGCTTTGAATGCCTTATCCACAGTTCGACCGCAGTAAGATCAAGCTTCTGCCCCTCGCCGAGCGGGTAAGCGACATTCATCCCCCGGACCTGCTGCCGCTCGATGCGGAGGTTTCGCCCCTCGCGAGCCCGGAGCTGGACGCAGTGGCCGCAGCCGTACGGGAGGCGCGGGCTAAGCATCGTCCGGTCATCTTGATGATGGGCGCGCACGTGCTCAAGCAGGGGCTCAGCCGGTTCATCATCAGTCTGATGGAACAAGGCTGGGTGACCCATCTGGCGGGTAACGGCGCGTGCTCCATTCACGACTACGAGCTGGCGCGGCATGGCGGGACCTCCGAGAGTGTCGCCAAGTACATCATGGCCGGGCAGTTCGGGCTGTGGCAGGAGACCGGGGAGCTCAACGATATCGCCCAGAGCGCGGCGGCGGACGGCATCGGTCTGGGGGAGGCGGTGGGACGCGCCGTTGCCGAGAGCGACTTCCCCTATCGCGACCTGAGCGTGTTCGCCGCTGCCTACCGACAGCGGGTTCCCGCCACCCTGCATGTCGGTATTGGGCAGGATATCATTCACGAGCACCCTAACGCCGACGGGTGCGCGATCGGGGCCGCGTCGTACACGGACTTCCTCGTATTCACCCATACGGTGAGCCAGTTGGAGGGCGGGGTGTTCCTCAACTACGGCACGGCGGTGATGGGGCCGGAAGTGTATCTGAAGGCGCTTTCTATGGCGCGCAACGTGGCGCATCAACAGGGCGAGAAGATCTGCCACTTCACGACGGCAGTGTTTGATCTGATCCCACTCCCGGAGGACTACAACAGGCGCGAAGCCTCCAAGGCGGACCCCGGTTACTACTTCCGTCCCTGGAAGACCATCCTGCTACGCACCGTGGCCGACGGCGGAAAGAGTCACTACCTTTGCGCGGATCACCGTCTCACCCTGCCGCACCTGTACCGAAAGCTGCAGGGGTAGGACAAGGGGGGCAGGGCCCTCCGGTCGGTGGAGTGTTCGCGCTGGTGGCTACCATGACCAGCACTTGCCTCGACAAGATACTCGGCCGCTTCCCCGACCTTTCCGTGGCCGTGGTGGGGGATTTCTTCCTGGACAAGTACCTCGTGGTGGACCGCGCGGTCAGCGAGACCTCCCTCGAGACGGGCAAGGAGGCCTTCCAGGTCGTAGGAGTGCGCCAGAGTCCAGGCGCCGCGGGGACGGTAGTGAACAACCTCGCCGCGCTGGGCGCCGGGCGTCTATACGCTGTCGGTCTGACCGGGGACGATGGCGCGGGCTATGAACTGCGCCAGGGGCTCGCCGAGCAGGGCGTGGCGCTGCACTACCTGCGCCGCACCCCGGACTTTCTTACTCCAACCTATACCAAGCCCATGGAACTGCTCCCCGGAGGCGGCGAACGGGAGATGCATCGCCTCGACCTCAAGAACCGCCGGCCCCTGTCACGCGAGGCGGAGGAGACGGTCCTGGCCGACCTGCACGAGGTGGTGACCCGGGCGAAGGCTTTGGTAATAGCCGACCAGGTTCAGGAGCGCAACTGCGGAGTCATCACCGACCGCGTGCGCGAGGCCTTGGCGCGGCTGGGAGCCGAGCGGCCGGAGCTGGTCATTCTTGTGGACTCGCGGGTACGGGCCGGGGAGTTTCGGGAGGTTATGCTCAAGCCTAACCGCGAGGAGGCGAGAGCAGCCCTGGAGCGAGAGGCGGTCGCGGAGGATGCAGCGCTGGGACAGAGCCTGAGTCGGCAGAGCGGGCGGCCTGTGTTCCTGACCTGCGGGCTCGAGGGCATGATGGTGTGCACCGCAGAAGAGGCGGTGGCTGTGCCCGCGGCACCGGTGAGCGGGCCCGTGGATATCGTTGGGGCGGGGGATAGCGCTGCGGCGGCCCTCACTCTCAGTCTCTGCGCGGGGGCGAGTCCGGTGGAAGCGGCGATTGTGGGAAACCTGGCGGCCTCCGTCACGGTGCAACAACTGGGGACCACGGGTACCGCGAGGCCCGAACAAGTGCGTGAGAGGTTCCGGGAGTGCGCGAACCGGTATGCACCTTTCTGAGAGGGGACGGCAGAATGAAGCTTCAGCTGTTTGGCGATTCTATCTCCCGTGGGTACTTCCCCTTCGTGCAGGAACTACTGGCGGAGGCAGGCTGGGAGGTGGACTCGGTGGGGATCGGGACCAGCGCCTCCTTTCTGCAGGCGCTGGAGGCCGGGCAAAGTGATCCAGGGGCAGAGGTGGTGCACCTCAACTGTGGGCTGCACGACCTGCGGTACTACACGGAGCGGGAAGCGCATCAGACGAAGTTGGGGGAATATGTGAGGAACCTGCGAGCATTACTGGCCCTGCTGCGGGCAGAGTTCTCCGGGCGGCTGATCTGGGCGACGACGACGCCGGTGCGAGACGAGTGCTTTACGCCGGAGGGAGAGTTCATCCGCCGCAGCGAAGATGTGGCGGCCTACAATGCCGCCGCGCTGGAGGTCGTACGCGCCGCGGGGGTGCAGGTGAACGATCTGCACCGGGTGGTGAGCGACAGGGGTAAGGACAGCCTGGTCTGCGAGGACGGGACGCACTTCACCGAAGGGGGCTACCGGATTCTGGCTCAGGCAGTAGCCGCCGCCGTGCGAGGAGCATGGCTCTCGACTTGACGGACTGGGGCGCCAGGCATAGACTTCAGACCTGAAGAAGATGAGTTGAGGTCGGGTCGGACGGGCTGCCTGGACGTCTGATCCGCGGGTAATTGATACCAGCCGATGATTTGCGTAACCAGGTGTGGGAAGAGCTATCCCGCTTCCGGGCGCCGGAGCAGGGTGTGTTTGGCTATCGCGCCCGGCAGGGACTGGGCGCCTCGTTGGCGGCTAGTTGCGATGCAGCGCTAATTCTGTACAGCACTGGCGGACTCGAGGGGTACGACTTGGCCGCTTGGGCTGGGTACCTCAACTCTTTCCAAGACGCCGCGACCGGGTGGTTTCAGGATGATGGATCGGCCTGGGTGACGCCTCTGAGGGTGCAGCCTTGGCTTTTTGGGCTGGTGCTCAGAGCTCTGAACGCCCTGCACGCCCAACCTGCCTTTAGGGCCTCCTTCCTGAAGGTCTGGGATACGCCCGAGAAGATGCGGGACTGGATATGCGCGGGAAGAGACTTCATGCACCTCGCGATCATCTGGTTCGGTTCGGCCAGAGGGCGGTACCCGTTCGACGACTTCGAGGCCACCTTTTTTCAGGCGCTAAGCGAGTGTAGAGAACACTTCATTCCCGACCGCGTCGCTTTCCAACAGGTGAGGGCGCAGCACCCTCCCGCAGCGGCTCAGATGATTCTCAAGGACGCCTTTCACAATTTGTTCGCCTGGTACGCCGCTGGACGCGAGGTTCCGGAGCTACCCTTGTATATTGACTGGGTCTTGCATGAGCAGGATGAGAACGGTCTGTTCTTCCAGGAAGGTACGCGCGCTCCCGTCTACTCACACATGGACGGCATGCAGATGGTAGTTGAGTTTTCGCAGCGCACGGACTATCGCGGGGGTGACTGCTGTCAAGCCGTGGAGCGAGGCCTGGAGGCTGTCCTGGCAGCGAGCAACTCCGAGTTCTTCTGGAGGACGGGTCGGGTGCATAGTCTCCTGGCCAGTTGCGAGACCGTGGCTCAGGCAGCGCGCCTGCTGCGGGGTCACCCCCTGGCGGAAGGGCCGTGGAGGTGCGTCTGGGACTTGAGAATGTGGCATCTGGGTGAGACACATTTCCTGGGATAGGTCTGCCCTCAGCGCGCCCGAGGTGCGCGAGCTGCCGTTGCGCGCCCGCACCGACTACCTGCTGCGGCGATTTCGGCTGCGGCCGCGGAAATCCCTGGGGCAGAACTTCCTGGTTAACGAAGGCGCGGCGCAGAGGCTGGCGCAGACAGCGGTAGCCGCGGGGCTGCCCATGGTGGAGATCGGCGGAGGACTCGGTGCACTGACGGTGCCGTTGGTGGAGAGCGGTCAGCCACTCAAGGTCGTGGAGATTGATGCGGCGCTCGCCCAGGTGCTGGGCTGGCTGACCGGCGACCTGCCCCATGTGGAGGTCATTTTAGGCGATTTCCTGGAGCTGGCGCCGGAGAGGCTCTGGCCGGAGCCCGCCGTGGCGGTCGGCAACCTGCCTTATCTGAGCGCCAGTGCGATCCTGCAGCGCCTCTGGGAGCCTCGCGCGGCCAATGCGCTGATCATTGCTATGATGCAGCGCGAGGTGGCGGACCGGCTGCGCGCCACGACGGGGACTAAGGCCTACGGTCCCCTGTCGGTGTTAGCGAGGGCGCACTTGAGCGAGATCGCGGTGCTGGCGCAACTGGGCCCGGGCAGCTTTGTTCCTGCCCCGGAGGTGCGCTCGACCGCGCTGAAAATGCTCCCTTGCCCGGACGGCCCGCCGGATATGGAACTGCTCGACCTGGCCCTTCGCGGTGCCTTCAGCGGGCGGCGAAAGACGCTGCTGAATTCGCTCAAAATGTCGAAGAATTGGGATAAAGAAACTACCGAGGAGGTGTTGCGTAAGGCGGGTCTCGATGGCCAACGTCGGGGCGAGACCTTGGAGCTGGCTGAGCTCCTGGCCCTGGGTCGGGCTATGGCTCGGCACGAAAAGAACTAGTACAGGCCTGAAGGCCGGTGCACAAGCGGACTACAGGCAACAACCTTCGTGGCTCCCAGCCTTGCGTCACAATGAACAACGGTCCCATCCGCATCAAAGCCTACGCGAAATTGAACCTCACCCTGGAGATCCGGGGCCAACGCCCGGACGGCTACCACGAGATCCGCAGTGTGGTGCAAACCATCAGCCTGGCAGACGAGATTTCCGTGCAGCCGTCTACCACGACCGGGACCAGGCTACGCGTCCAGGGATACCCCGTGCCGGGTGGCGATGACAATCTGGTCATGGCGGCCCTGCGGCTGGCTTCGACTCGCTTGGGGATATCGCGGGACCTGGAGATTAGACTCACCAAGCGCATTCCTCCGGGCCGGGGGCTGGGCGGTGGGTCCTCCGACGCCGCCGCGATCCTTCGCGCCCTCGGTTGCTTGTATGACTGGGAGCGGGATCGAGACGGTCTCCATGCGGTGGCTGCCGAGACGGGGAGCGATGTGCCTTTGTTCCTGCGTGGTGGGCTGATGCTGGTTTCCGGGCGCGGAGAGAAGGTGGAGCGGTCGTCTCCGCCCTATCCGGACTACCGTCTAGCCCTGGCCTGGCCGGAGCTGGAGGTCCCCACCGGACTGGCGTACAGCCTCCTCGAGCCTGCGGATTACTCCGAGGGGCTGCAGACGGAGCGGCTGTGGGAGTACCTGCAAGAGGGGCAGATTCCTGACCCCGCAGGACTGACCAATTGCTTTGAGCGGATTGTCTTCCTGCGCTGGCCGCCGATTGCAGACCTGCATGCCCGGATGTCTGAACTGGCAGGGGTTCCGGCACGTATGACAGGGTCCGGTTCCGCGGTCTTCGCGATCACGCCTCGCGCCGAGGACGCGGTCGCCCAACTCCGCGCCGAGGGGTATGAGGCCTTCGTGGCTCATCCGGTGGAAATCGGGCAGGAACTATCATGTGGGAGAAGTGTGGTGGGGGACAATGGCTGCTGAACGGCGGGTGCCCGCGATCGTCCTGGCCGGCGGGACCGGTGGGGAAGAGGTGGCGAGGGCCTGTAAGGTGCCACATAAGGCACTGGTGCCGGTCGGCGGAGAGTTGACCCTCTGGCGGGTGGCCCGCGCTTTACAAGAGGCACGGCGGGTCGAGGGAGTGGTCGTTGTGGCGCACCTGCCGGAGGTGGCGGTGGCGTGTCCGCCCGGAGTGCCCTGCGCCCGTCCGGCGGGGGTGGAGTTCCTGGACACCATCCGCGCAGGCATGGCGCAGTCTCCGGAAGCCGATTTCCACCTACTCGCCACCAGTGACCTGCCGCTGTTGACCCCCGCGGCGGTGGACGACTTCCTGGAGCAAGCCCTCGACAGTGGCGCTGATCTGTGCTACAGTATGGTGGAGCGGGCCCAGTTGCTGGACGTGCCCGGGGTGGAGGGCCGGACCTTTGTCCATCTCCGCGAGGGCGCTTTCAGCGGCGGGAATTTGGCTCTGGTCAGTCGTGCTTTTGTTGAAGGGCAGGCAGAACGGTTGACGCGCGCCTTTGCCGGGCGCAAGAGCCCGGTAGCGCTGGCGTGTCTGTTCGGCCTGTCGTTTACCTGGCGATTGCTCTGGCGCCGACTGGATGTGTCTCAACTCCTGGCCCGTGCTGAAGAGCTCCTGGGTGTGCCGGTGATGGTCGTAAGCTCTCGCTTTCCCGAGGTCTGTTATGACCTTGACGAGGTGGAGAATGTTACGGCCGCGGAGAGGATGCTCGCGCAGCGCTGAGTAGTAGAGGGCCCTGGCCCGTGGGCGCTGGGGCGTGGCCAAGCGGTAAGGCGCGGGACTTTGGATCCCGTATTCGTAGGTTCGAATCCTACCGCCCCAGCCATCAAGGCGGCAAGTGCTCTGCACCTGGCCGTTTGCCGTTGAGGACTTGCAGTTAGCAGGGATTGCTAACTGCTCACTGCTTTTCGGAGGCCATCATGGACCGCTACGGCGAGATACGCCTGTTTACGGGAAGCTCCAATCCAGGCCTGGCCACCCGCATCGCTGAGGAGCTTGGCGTGCCTTTGGGCGACCTGGATGTGGGCCGCTTCTCGGACGGGGAAGTGGCGGTGAAGATCAATGAGAGTGTGCGGGGTACCGACGTCTTCCTGATTCAGTCCACCTGTCACCCGACGAATGACAACCTGATGGAGTTGCTCATCATGAGTGATGCCTGCCGCCGGGGGAGTGCGCGACGCATCACCGCCGTCTTGCCCTATTTCGGCTACGCGCGACAGGACAAGAAGAGCAGCGGGCGAGAGCCCATTAGCGCCAAACTGGTAGCCAACCTGATCACGGTGGCCGGCGCAGACCGTGTGCTGTCGATAAACCTGCATACCGACCAGATACAAGGCTTCTTTGACATACCCGTGGATCACCTGTTTGGCCGCAAGATCCTGGCCGACTACTTCATGGAAGGTGGCATGACAGGGGAAGAAGTGGTGGTGGTTTCCCCGGACGTCAATGCTGTGAATGAGGCCATGCAGCTTGCGGACGAGCTGCATGCCTCCCTGGCGATTGTAGCCAAGCGCCGATTGCGGCCCAATGTGGCGCAGGTGCTGGAGATTATTGGCGATCTTGAGGACAAGGTGGCGATCATGCTGGATGACATGATTGACACTGCGGGGACCGTGGTGGAGGGTGCCAAAGCTATCAAGGAGCGAGGCGCCAGGGAGATTCACGTGGCTGCCGCGCACGGGGTGCTCTCCGGTCCGGCGCACGAGCGGCTGGCCGACCCCGCAATCAAGAGCCTGGTGCTCACGGATACCATACCTATTCCGCCGGAGAAGCGCATGGACAAGATGCACGTCCTGTCGGTGGCGCCATTGCTGGCGGAGGCTATTGACCACATCCATCGGGACGAATCGGTGAGTCAGATCCTGACCACCTGGCATAACTCACACGGACCCGGAAGTCGTTGACCGGGGCAAGTCAAGGACGGAGACATCCGGGCCCTGGGGGCCCGTTAGGAGGAAACTCGAATGGAGACTGTGAAGCTGGAAGCTCAGGCGAGAGAGGACACGGGCACGGGCGCCTGTCGCAGACTGCGGCGTGATGGTCTGGTGCCGGGCATCGTCTACGGCCAAGGGATGGAGGCCGCGGCCATTGCCGTGCCCTCAAAGGCGTTGTGGGAAGCGCTGCACACCCACCAGGGTGCCAATGTGCTGGTGGACTTGCAGGTAGAGGGCGTGAAACACACCAGCGAGGTAGCGGCGATGATCAAGGAGGTCCAGCGGGACCCCGTAAAGCGCCAACCGGTGCATGTGGACTTTCAGTGGATCTCGCTGAGCGAGACGGTCAGGGTGCGGGTGCCCATCCAGGTGGAGGGTGACTCAGTGGGAGTCAAGGAGGGGGGCGCGCTGGATCAGATCATCTACGAAATTGAGGTCGAGTGCCTGCCGGGGGCCATTCCCGACGTGCTGACCATTGACATTACTGAACTGGACATCCACGACAGTCGGCACGTCAGCGACCTGGTTGCTCCTGAGGGTGTTACCATCCTGCACGAGCCCACTGATACAGTAGTGACAATCGCCGCCCCCATCAGTCTTGAGGAGCTAGAGGCAGCGGTGGCAGAGGAGGAGCTCCTGGGAGAGGAAGGCGCGATTGGCGAGATACCCGAGGGCGCAGAGACGGGCGAAGAGGAAGAGACAGAGGAGCAGCGGGAGCAAGAGCAGGAGCGGGAATAGGCACGGGCGTCTCCCATGCGTTGCCTGATTGGCTTGGGCAATCCCGGACCGGAATACGCCGAGACCCGGCACAATCTCGGTTTCCGGGTGATTGCCCTGCTGGCGGAACGCCACCGCGTGCGGTTGCGCGGGCGGGACTGGGCCCGGTTTGGCCGTGGGGAGATTCATGACGAGCCGGTGGTGCTGGCCCAGCCCCTGACCTTCATGAATCACTCCGGGCATGCGGCGCGTCGGCTCTTGGCGAGGTTTCGCCTTCAGCCGGAGGACCTCCTCGTCATCTACGACGACCTGGACCTGGACCTGGGTCGCCTGCGCTTGCGCCCCTCTGGAAGTCCGGGAACGCATAGGGGTGTGCGCTCGGTGGTGGAAGAGGTGGGGCAGCAGTTCCCCCGCTTGCGGCTGGGCGTTGGCCCGCTTCCGGAGCGCACAGATGCGGTCCGCTTTGTTCTCTCCCCGTTCACCGAGGCCGAGCGCACGGTGGTGGAGAAGATGGTTGCGCGGGCGGCAGAGTCCGTGGAGTTTCTGGTAGCGGAGGGCCTGGAGGCCGCCATGAACCGGTTCAACGGCTAGGCGGTTCGGGAGGTGAGTGCCCATGCAACGCGCCAAGTCATGCGCCATTGTGCTGGTGGTGATCATCGCCCTGGTAGCGGGCCTTGTGGGGGGCATGTACCTGGTCGGTGGGCACTCTGCGATCTCTCCTTTTACTCCTGGGCTGTCCGCACCCGCCGCCTCGAAACCGGTGCCGGGCGAGCCGGGCCCCATTCGTGTGCGCTTCACGCAGGAAACGCTGAGCGAGCAGCTTCGCAAGGCAGTTAAGGGGCAAGAGGTCAGGGACTTGTTTCTGCGTCTGGAGCCTGGGCTGATAGTAGTCACCGGACGGCTCCAGAAGGGCCCCCTCTCCTCCCCTTTCCAGGTCGAATTGGTGCCTTTTGTGCAAGGCGGGCAGGTGAAGGTGGAAGTGCGAAAGGCGTCGGTTGGCCCCATGCCGTTGCCTGGTGAGCTGTCCGCAGCCATTGGCAGCCGGGCCGCCCGCGCGCTGGCGCGGGAGCAGGAGAAGATTCCCGGATTGGTGATTGACACGGTAGAGGTTGAGACCGGCGTGATGGAGGTCACGGGGCACCTGGATCCTTCCCACGCCGCCGCAGCGGAACCCTCCGATGACTAGGATGGAAGAGTCCCCTCGCGCACTGTAATGGAACTCTACTCTGAGCGTATCGAGGTGGAGTTGCCCCAGGATCAGGTGCTGCCGGCTCCTGTGGTGTTCACCTGGCGTGGACAGCGCTACGAGGTGAGGGAGACAGTACGCCGGTGGACGGATACGGGTTTCCCTCCGGGAGCCAAGCGGCGGTCTTGGCTGGAGCGTAGGCATCGGGAGTACTTCCGGCTGCGCACCGAGGAGGGAGCAGTCTGGGAGGTCTATCTGGACCGTGCTGGGGGCCGCCGCGCCTGGTTTCTCTCCCGGCGCTGGGGTCCGGAGGAGCTTCCTGACTCGTAGGACGTGTCGGCAGTAAGCCGCTCTCACCTGGCACGGGCCGCAGAGTGCGTCAGGGCCCTCACTCTAACTTCGTATGGCGAGCCCGGATCTCCTCGTAGGTAGCCCCCAGGCGCTCCATCAGCCACAGCACCAGGCCATCCCCCAGCACCAGCAGGCACTGCTCGAACAGGGACCCCGGCGGCTGGGTACTCACCCGCTGATTGGAGACGCCCACGATGGCCGCGGGTATCTCCACCACCAGGTCGCAGGCGCGGGCGATGGGGGACTGGGGATGCGCGGTAATCGCCGCCGTCCGGGCGCCGCGCTCATGAGCCGCCTGAACCATGGCCAAGGTGGTGCGGGTCTCCCCCGAGCCGGAGCCGGCGATGAGCAAGTCCCCCGTGCGGATGGCCGGCGTGATCGTCTCCCCGACCACGTAGGAATGTAGCCCCAGGTGCATGAGGCGCATGGCCAAGGCCTTTAGCATGAGCAGGCTGCGGCCCGCGCCACATACGAAGATGCGCTGAGCGGTGAGGATGGTCTCACCCAGGGCCTCAACCCGCTGGGGGTCAACTCCGGACAGGACGCCAGAGATCTCCCGCGCAATGAGAAGGTGCCTGTTATTCGAGTCGCTCATGGTGTAGGTATTTCAGCGGGACGCGTGATCACGACCGTCGCGCGCTCCAGATCCAGGTGCTTGAGCGCCAACTCCCGCAACTGGGCAGCAGTCACGGCGTCGATTTTCTCGCTGGCTTTCTCCATGAAATCATATCCCAGGCCATAGGTTTCGTCCAGGGCACGGGTGAGCAGCCGGTCCTTGGGATCCGCCTGCCCGGCGAGGTGCCGACTGCGGACCACGTTCTTGGCTTCCGCGAGCGCTTCCGCCGTGAGGGGCGTGTCTTGCAGCCGGCGGATCACCTGCTCAATCCTCTGCTGCACGACCTCCACTTTCCCCGGCTCGGTGATGGCGTAGACGACGAAGGCGGCAGGCAGCAGCCCGTACTCGGCATACGCGCCCGCGTCGTAAACCAGTCCGGCGTTGCGCAGGCTCAGGAAGAGGGAGTCCTCCGTGCCCGTGGCGCCCAGCACGTTCTGAAGAAGCTCCCACGCAAAGCGGTCAGCGCCGGTGATGGTCGCGCCGGCCCATCCGTAGTAGACCACGGCCTCATTCTGTGGGCGCGAAACGGTCTTGACCTGACGCTGGGTCACCGGCCGTGCCGGGCGGAGAGCGGGCAGGGAGCCCCTGGGGGCCTTCCATGGGCCGAAATGCTTCTCTACCAGGGATCGCGCTTGCGCGAGGGTCAGGTCGCCGGAAAGCCCTAGCACGATAGCGTGAGGGTGGAAAGCGGCACGGTAGAAGCTCAACAAGTCCTCGCGCGACAGGGCCTGGATTGTCTCCGCTGTGCCGGTACGGGCAAAGGCGTACGGGGAGTCCGCAAACAGGAGGGGGTCCAGTAGGAGCCGGGTGGCCAGGTGCGGGCTTTCTTGCTGAGCCGCAATCGCCGCGAGTGTCTGCCGCTGCAAGTGCTCCAGCTCTGCCGGTGGGAAGTCGGGCCGCGTGATTTCCAGCGCAGCCGTGCGCACCAGGAGATCAGCGTCCTCGGCCAGCGCCTGCCCCTGGAAGTAGACAGTATTGAGACCTGAGCCGGCGCTGAGAATGGCCCCGCAGGCCTCCAGAGGAGCGGCCAGGTCCTGCTGGCTGCGCCCTCCCGCTCCGCGGGTGAGTATCTGGGCGGTCAGCGGACTGACGCCCGCCTTCCTCTCCGGCTCATGCGACTGGCCGGCGAGGGTTACGGCGGTGAACTGGACGCTGCCGCTCCCCGGCTCGGGCATGAACACGACCCGCAAGCCGTTGGGCAGTGTGAAGAGGCTGGGTCGGGATACGGTGCCCGTGGAAAAGCGCTCGACGGGGATAACGGGCGTACCCGGAGGGGCCAGCACTGCCAGGGCATAGGTGCCCGGGTGGAGGTAACGGCGCGCCGCCGAGGTCACCTGTTCCGGAGTGACCTGCTGGATGTGCTCCACATAGCGAGCAGAGAAACTCGGATCCCCATACAACAGCCAACCATAGCCGAGAGAGTCCGCACGCTGTTCGGGTGTCTGATCGGAAAAGACTTTGCCGGCCACGACCTGCTTTTGCGCTTTGCGGACTTGTTCCGGGCTGGCCCCGCGCTCGCCAACCCGGGCCACCTCCACCAGAATGGCCTCTCTCACCTGCTGGATCTTGGCGGGATCACAGGTGGCCATGATCTGAAAGGCCCCGGCGTCGTAAGTCGGGGTGTAGTTTCCGCACCCGATATGGTCCACTAGTCCCTGCTGGTTTTGGAGCCGCCCAACCAGGAGTGAGGTCTCCCCCTCACCCAGCATCACAGCCAGCACGTCCAGGGGGTACATGTCGGGGCTATCGCTGGCCACGCTACGCCAGCCCAACATGAGATGTGCCCGTTGCACATCCTCCTTGTACCGGACCTGCACGCGCACCGATCCTGGCCTGGGCTCCACCGGCAGTGGCGCAGGCACCGCATAGCCGCGGGGGACCGTGCTCAGGGCCTCGGCGGCCTTGCGCATCATGGCGTTGGGGTCAAAGTTTCCGACCAGAGACACCACTATGTTGTCGGGTTGGTAGCGTTCGCGATGATATGCACGCACGTCCTCTGCGCTGCATGCCGCCATGGCGGTGCTGTCTCCGCCAATGGGGACGTGCTCTGGGTGGGTGGGGAAGAGGGTAGAGGCGAACAAGTCATAGAGCACGCGGTATGGTTCGTTCTCGTCCTTGCTGTTCTCCCGCACTATGACTTCCTGCTCCTGCTTAACTGCCTCGGGCGCAATCGCGGTGTAAAAGACGACATCCTTCAAGAGGTCGAGGGCGAGGTCCACCTTATCTGCGGTGGTGGTGACGTAGTAGCAGGTGACGCTCTTGGAGGTATAGGCCCCGAAGCCCTCGCCCATCTCTCGGCTGGCCTTCCAGACTTCGTCATCCTTGTACTTGACGCCGCCGTGGCAGGCTACGTGTTCCAGCAGATGGCTGATTCCGGCTCCGGTCCAGCGGCCCTCATGCACGCTTCCCGTATTGACGTAGATACGTACCGCGGCCAGGGGCGCCGCCGCATACCGATCCACAACCAGGCGCAGTCCGTTGGGGAGTGTCCGCTGCACCGGTTGGGCATAGACCCCCACGGAGGCCGCAATGAGCAAGGAGGTCAAGAAGAGACTGGAACGCAAAGCTCGCAATGACAAGTCAGTTCACCAACTTCACCTGGGTGCCGAAATACGGCGGAATGCAGGCCATAGCAGGCAGAGTATATCACAGCGCGAAGGAATCCGTCGCCTGCCGAGGAAGGCACAAGGCTAATTCCCGCACCCCAGGAAGCACGATGGCCGACTCACTACGCAATCAGAACCAAGCGAAAGAGCGCTATTTCTTGCGAAACGCCGCGTTGGTTGCGCCTGTAGACCTCTTTTGGGGCTTCGGTACTGCAATCACTGCCACCGGCCCCATCCTCACTGTCTTCCTGCAGCAACTGGGGGCGACGAACCTGGTCATCGGCCTGGCGCCGGTGGCCTTTCTGATGGGCAACACGCTGCTCCAGCTTCCCTCCGCGCACCTGACCCGCAACCTCCGCCGAAAGCGCGTCTTCTTTGCGCTGGCACACGTGGTGCCCTGTAGCGCCTGGATCATGGCCGGTTTGGTGACAGCGCCTTTGGCAGCCTCATACCCCGGGGCCATGGTCTGGACATTGCTGGCCGTGATTGCGGCCTTCTCAGCAGCAAACGGGTTCCTGATGCCCATGTGGACGCAGCTGTTCCCACGTCTGTTCAGTGATAACCGGCGGGGGCTGATCGGGGGCCTGATCAACCTGGCCGCTGGTTTTGGGGGCTTGGCCGGGGGGCTGTATGCTGCGCACGTGCTGGCTGCCCGGGCCTTCCCGCTCGGCTACGCTCACCTGTTCCTGCTGGCCGGTGTGGTGGAACTGGTCTCGGTCCAGACGTACCTGTTTGTCCATGAGGAGGTGCCGGAGGATCCCCGGCAGGGAGTGGAGGCCCCCCCTGAACCCAGGGCCGGACCCGGTCTGCTCCCTTCTCTGCGCGTGCTCTGGCGAGAAGACCTGCGCCTGCGCCGCTACCTGCTGGTGCGCAATATCTCTGAGTTCGGTTTCGCCGCCAACGCCTTCTTCGCCGTCTACGCTATCCAGCAATTCGATCTGCCCCAGAGCGTTGGAGGCGCCTTCGTGATTGCAGCCAACCTCGGGTATGCGGCCATGGCCTTGTTCTTTGGCCACCTGGGCGATCGGCGGGGCTACCGGCGAGTGGTCAGTTGGTCGCTGGTGTGCAGCGCCTTCAGCACTCTAGTGGCACTGGTCAGCGGGGAGGCCTGGCTGTTTTACCTGGTGTTTCTGTTCTCCGGGGCTGGCTTGGCCGGGGACTGGATGGCCAATGTCAACCTCATGATCGAGATGAGCACCGAGGAGCGCAGAGGATACTACTACGGGCTGTTCAGCACGGCCATGGCCCCGGTGCGGTTGGTTGCGCCGCTGGCCTGGGGCTGGCTCGGCGATGCGATGGGGCTGCGGTGGGCCTTCCTCGGCGGCCTGGGGCTGCAGGTGGCAGGAATCATTCTCCTGCTGGCTCTGGTGGACGACCCGCGGCGTCCGGGGCAGAGATTCCTGCGCTGGCGCTGGCGCACCTGGCGCCCACGGCTATATTGAAGAAGACCAGTCTGTGCGCTACCCTTGAACTCTCCCGCCTGTCATCTGCGCCTCACCACTCCCAGCGCTGGTTCTTGCCGACCTCCTGCGAAATGAAGTATCCCAGGGCGGCGCCGGCCAGCACTTGGAGGGGATAGTGACCGTCATCCCGTATGCGCTGGTAGCCGGTGACCACCGCCAGGGTATACGCGGGGATGGTCCAGCGGCTGTCGTGCTGAGATAGCGTCTCAGCAAAAGCAAAGGCAAAGGCGGCGTGCCCGGAGGGGAAGCCGTCGTCGGCGTCCCGGTCCCGGGGCCTCGGCTGCTGGGTGGAGAGCTTCAGCAGCTCTGTCGCGGCCTGCGTGTAGGCCAGGGAGCGGAACATCTGGCTCCCGAAGACGCGGTCCTCGTGGTTACTGCTGCAGAGCTGGGCGATGGTAGTGCCTGCCGCCAGCCATTGCGTGCCATGTGAGGCCCAGTACACTATGTCGTCTCCCCGGGCCATTCCGGTCCCGGCCAGCATCACTATCCCGAGCGCGGCTAATAGTCTCACGTTCGTCTCCTTTGTCGTTCTTTTTTGTTCCTTCTCTACTTCGCACTTCCGACTGCCACTAGTGCATTTCCTGGCCACCCGTGACGTTGATCGCCTGACCGGTCATGTAGCTGGAGGCGTCGGAAGCCAGGAAGACCACGGCGTTGGCCACGTCCTCATACGTGCAGCCCCGTTTCATCGGCACCTGGTCGGTATACCGCTGCCGCACCTCCGCCTCGCTGATGCCCCAGCGCTTCGCGTACTGCGCGTACAGGCTGTTAACCCACAGTGGGGAGTCCAGGAGGTTGCCGGGGCAGACGGCGTTGACGCGGATACCCTCCTCGGCCAACTCCAGGGCCAGGCTCTGGGTCAGGCCGATGCCGCCGAACTTGGAGGAGGCGTACGCGCTGTTCTTGGCGCTGCCCTTCTTGCCGGACTTGGAGTTGATCTGGATGAGGGAGCCAGACTTGCGCGGGAGCATCACGCGGACCGCATGCTTGGCGGTGATCATGTAGCCCACCAGATCCACCTCGAGCACCTGCCGCCAGTCGTTGACGTCAAACTCCACGATGGGGCCGGACTTCAGGATGCCGGCGTTGGCCACGCAGATATCCAGTCGTCCGAACTTCTCGATGGCGGCGTCAAAGCCCGCGGCCACCTGCGCCGCGTCGGTGACGTTCATGGGCAAGCCGAGGGTGGGCACACCATACTCCTGCGCGAGGCGTTCGGCCAGGGCCTGGCCCTGTTCGGCTTGCAGGTCGGCGATGGCGACGCCACAGCCCTCCTGCGCGAGGCGCTCGGCCAGGTGCTCCCCCAGCCCCTGCGCCCCACCGGTGATGAGTGCGGTTCGTTCTTGGATTGAGAAGACGTTAGCCATGAATCTATTGACCTCCAGTGCTCCTAAGTTGGGGAAACAGGCCCCGCCTGGCTGTGGATACTGTACCAAGTGCTGGCGTTAGGTTCTACAGCCTCTTCTCCAGCAGCGCCTTCTCCGCCGCTCGGGTCCACACTCCGCCGGGGCCGAGGAGGGCCGGAAGGCTAAAGACCAAGAAGAACGCGGAGACGATCCTCAACCTCGGCAAGCGTGTGGCTGGAAACAGCCCCCAGACGCCGCACCAAGCGCTCCTTGGAGACGGCTCGCACGTTGTCGCACATGATGACGGAAGGCCTGGTTGTCCCGCCCTCCGGAGGCTCGGTAGGCACATGCAACACGATGCCTCTGCGGTGGCTGGTGATGGGGACAATGACTATCATTTCCGCAGGGCTTTCGTTGAACAAGTCCACGGAGACGACCACGACGGGCCGCAGTCCCGCCTGTTCGTGGCCGACGGTCTGGCCGAAATCAACGTACCAGACCTCACCCCTTGCCGCACACAGGCTCACTCCTCCGCAACCCCATCGGCTATGGCCTGCTCGAACAGCTTTCGCTCCGCCAGTACCTCAGCCCAGGCCTTAGGGTCTTGGCGTAAAGCCGCGTATTGGGCACTAGCCTGCTCCAGCATAACCTGACGTCGCAGTTGTTCCACCGCCTGCTGCAAGACTTCCGTCATGGTAGTTCCCTGGTCCGCCGCCAACTTGCGCAGTATGCGGTGGGTTTCTTCACTCAGGCGCACAGTTGTCGTTGGCATGCAATTGCACCTCCGATGTCTACTGATGTGTAGACATCATAGCACGCGTCCGAAAGGGCCGTCAAGGTTGTGCATGGCGCCGCGCCCGGCACCTCTACAAGAGCTTCTCCATCAGCGCCTTCTCCGCCGCTCGGGTCCACACTCCCCCCGGTCCCAGCAAGGCTGCCACCTCGGGCAGCGTGTCTTCCAGGTCACGTAGTGGCGTCAGAGGCAGGTCCTGGATCTGCGGGTAGATGACAATCTTGCCCGGCACCAGCATGTCAATGACCGCCTGCAGGCCGGCGTGGACCGCCTCCAGGCCACCGATGGCCGCTACCGCCGCGTTAGCGTCTATTTCCCCGGTCTCAGTCATGTGCAGCGCCTGGACCAGGTCCTCAATCGCCGAACCGCTGGTGCCCTGGAAGCGTATGCCACGGGTGATGATTGGCCCCAGGTCTGTCGCTGCGACGGACCCGCGCGGAATGCCCGCGAAGATATCCAGCACTCCCTGCTCGCCCATCCAGGGCACCATCCCGGCGATCATCGGCGGCACCGGCACGAGCATATGGAGATCATCGAAGCCGTTAGGAGCCAGCTCCCGCAATCTGGCTTCAAAGGCCTCCTGCCCCAGGGCCTGGGGGTTGAGCAGGACCATCTCCCGGCCCCGCTCGCCGGCCACGTGCTCTAGGCGCGTCCGCAGCAGCTCCAGCCGCTCATCGTCCAGGTCACTGATGACGATCAGCGCCGGGCCCTGAGCGGCCTGAGCGGCGATTTGTACGTGCATCTGGCCCATGGGCCCCCCGCCGCCCGCGATCCAGGCCTTGCCACCGGGCTCATAGTTGGGATGGCGCGTCTCCGCATAGGCGACGGAGACGTCCTTCCCGGCGGAGCCGTAATAGCGGATATAGTCGTAGTGGATGCGTCCCAGGTCAATCTCCACCGGACGCGAGGGCGCCGGCCCCAGCAGGGCCATGACACCGTGGCGACCGACCGCAGCGGAAGCCTGCTCAATCAACTCCGGAGAGACGGTTCCCAGAAGAATCAGGTCCTCAAACCCCTCCGGAGCGTGCGCGGCCTGCGCCGCCTCGACGGTGGTTTCCGCCAGCGAGCCGGTGCAGACGACCTCCGCGCCCCACGTCTCTGCCGCCGCAGTGACCTCGGCTGACAGGTCTGCTGGCGCGCCGGTCAGGACCATCTTCTTGGGGCCCGGTCCCTCCGTGAGGCCGCCCAGGGTGTACCCCTCCGCGCCCTCGCCTGCGATGATCCAGGCCGTGCCTCCCTCGGCGAGCGTTCGCCGGAAGTCCGTACGATAGGCGCAGACCACGCAGGCCCACGGCTCGGACAGCGCCGCTTCCGCGTAGCCGGTCTCGGGCTGCACGGGAATCAGGTAGCAGCCGTCATCCCCGCGCAGGACCTCATCGCCGAAGACTACGTATTGTTCAAAGGCACCCGGCAGCATGTAACCGAAGGCCAGATTCTTCCCCTGGAAGTAGATATCGGCCTGCACCACGAAGCGGTCGCCGACGTTGTATTGCCCGGCCAGCTCCTCGCCAACCCGCACGATGGTGCAGGAGACCTCATGCCCGGCGATCATCGGCTCGGCCTGCAAATCCCGCCCAAACAGCCGCGGATGGCTGCCGCCCTGGCGGATGATCTTGATATCCGAGAAGCAGATGCCAGCGGCGTCAATCCGCGCCAGGAGCTGGTCCGGCCCGCACTTCGGCACGGGGATCTCGACCGGCTTGCCCTCCTGGCCAACGTTCTCCATACCGGCGCCATAGATCAGCCAGGCTTGCTGCTTGGCGGGGACTTCTCCTTCTCCGCGACGAAAACTCTCAAACTTGCTCATTCAGAATACACTCCGTTCAGTCCTCAAGCGCCCACCCGTAACCCAGGCCCTCCAGGTAGTCGTGATTGTACTTTTGGTCCGCAAAGGGCGTCAGCGTCGTCTGGTCCTGCTCCACACACGCCCAGCCGTCAAAGCCCTGGGCCACCAGTACCTTCAGGCAGGCGTCGAGGTCAATCCCCGCCGTGCCCTTGCCCAGCTCGCAAAAGCGCACGTGCTGGCCCTGCTCGTCCAGCATCGAGTCCTTCAGGTGACAGTGTACCACGCGCTTCCCGTACCGCTCCAGGAACTCCAGCGGCTTGGCTCCGCCCGAGGCCATGTGCCCGAGGTCCGCACACCAGCCAATCTCGGTGCTGTCCAGGAACCGCGCCAGGCCCTCCGGTGTCTCCGTTACCGTCCCCAGATGGTTATGGAAACCGATGGGGAAGTCCAGCTCCCGCGAGAGCTCAGCCATGGCGTTGGCGTCCTGTATCAGCTTGTCCATGACCTGCTCCGGATCTTCTCCCTCGGGCACCCAGCCGCCCCCGGCCATCAAGGCTGTGCCGGCCTGGGCGCGCAAGAACTCAATCGCTACGCGCGCCTTTTCGAGATCGTCCACCCCGACGCCGGTGCACACGATGCGCACACCGAGGCCGTCGCAGACCTCGCGTACCACCGCCGCGTCCTGCATCTGGGGCAGATACGCTCCGGTCATGTCCACCCCTCTGAACCCGGTCTTGGCACATTCGGCCAGGACCAGTCTATAGCTGAAGGTGGATTCGTGTTCCTGCTGGTAAGCGTACCAGCCGTAGGTCTGGACGCCGAGGTGGAGTGCCATGTTGCCGCTTCCTTTCCGTGAGCGTGTACAGTTTCCTCGCATGGGTCTGCGATTCCTGCGCGTGAAGTTTGCGGGCTTGTTACCTTCCGGGAGCGCAGGATTGACTCCCGCTGGCCTCCTCGTTGGCCGCCTTGACCAATACCACCCGTAAGAAGGTTGTGCAACAGGAAGGGGCGAAATGACGAGCACGTTGAGATGCTCGCCGGTCTAGTCTATGGGTACCTCCACCTCACATCGCTCACCAGTCACCGCGGAGTGGGATCGCGTCCGGGAATTGTATCTGACCCCCAATCCCGCCCCGGGAGAGATCGTGGGTCGCATCGTGGCTGCGTTGGATGACGCTGCTCGCCAACGCCTGCACGATGCGGCGGTGGTGCGCTGCCTGGACTCAGTGCTGGCTGGGAGCGCGGACCTGGCGGAGGGGCGCAGCCAACTCGTTCCCGCCCAGGAGACGGGATCGGCTGCCCTCGATCTCGCTGGGAGGCTGCGGCGCCAGGCAGCGGACCGGATCGGCGCCGACCACGTCGCCTCGGTCACCGGAACGCTGGCTCTCGACGCCATTCCACCCACGGTAGTTGCAGCTCTGGGACCCACGCCTGCCTGGTACGAACTACCCGCCGAGACGGTGACCGCCCGTTACGGTCGTTACACCACTGAGCAGGACCTCAGCGTTCTCACCGGGGAGTTCTGTGCGCAGGATTTCGATCGTGTCTTCCGCTACTTTGTCACCCGCGATCTGGCCGACCACGTCGGCGAGGCTGCGGCTCCCACCGTGACCGCCGCGGCCCGCCTGGTGGATCGGGTCGGGGAATTTTGCCAGGCGCGGGGCCGGCCACCCGGCTTGCGGCGCGTGGAGCAGGACCTCCAGGAGATGGCACGGCTCCCCGAGGAGCAGAGGTCGCGAGCACTGGACCCGCTGGTAGCCTCGATGATTCGCGAAGGACTGGCCGGATTGGCCGGGGGGTAGAGTTTTGGTCGCACGGATGTTTCAGACGGAGGGCCGGACGGCGGGAGCCGCGCAGCACTGCGCGGAGCCGAATGTCTGCCTGCTGGATTGGCGCTCCGAGCAGCGAAACGCGCTGCTGGAGTGTTCGGCCCTGCCTCTGCCGAGTGGCAAGGAGCGCCCCCTGGCCCTGGATTTTCTGGACGTGGCCGTGGGGGTCTATCTGGCGGACCTGGCCGTGCCCCGAGGGCGCAACGAAGATTTCGTCCGGGATATCGAGCTGGACCTGGCAGTTCGCGAGCTGGACTTCTGGGAGGCTCACCAGAGAGATCTTTCCCAACTCCTGAACCGGATCAGCGGTGACAACTTTGACCTGCGGTTTAGTGCCCGCGCCGAGGAGGGCGATCTGCCCAGTGCCCCGGCCTGGCCCAGCGCGGACAGCGTCTGCCTGGTGTCCGGCGGGTTGGACTCCATGGCCGGCGCTGCCCTGCTCTTGCGCACAGGCCGTTTCCCGCGCCTGGTCATGCATCGTTCCGGCAACCCCACGGTTGCTGAGGCACAAGATCGCGTCGCCGCCACGCTGGAAGAGCACTGGCCCGACTGCTCGCGCCTCTCGCCCGTGCGCCTCGCGCCGAGCTCGCATCGCACCCACGCCCTGCCCTTCCCGCCTCCGGACCGCCGCGAGACCACCCGGCGTTGTCGCTCCGTGCTATTCATGGCTCTGGGAGCCCTTGCCGCTAGGGGCGAGGGAGTGGAGGAAGTCTACCTGTGCGACAACGCCGTTCTCACGGCCGCCGTACCAGTCTCCGAGGCGCGGATCGGCAGCTTCACTACCCATAGTACGCATCCCGTCGCGCTGGCGAAGTTTAATGACTTACTGGAAGCTGCCGGTTGGAAGGTGCGTTTGGTGAATCCCTTCCTGTATCAGGCTAAGGGCGAGATCATCCGCAACTGCCTGCAGCCGGTGCTGAGCCCGCAGGAGATCGAGCAGACCGTATCCTGCTGGGCCATCGGGCGCCATCAGCGACAATGCGGAGCGTGCGTGCCCTGCCTGCTGCGACGCTTCGCTCTACTTTCCTGCGATCTCCCGGATGAGGTGTACGGCACAGATGTCTTGGCGGCGCCCCATGACGCCCGAAACACCGAGGCCTACCGCAACCTTACCGATCTGCTGGGATGGGCGCGGCGCTTGCTGTTCACTCCGGAGGTGCAGATTCCGCTGCAGTACCCCTCGCTGCTGGAGATGCAGGAGGGCGGCGCGCAGGTGATGGACGTGGTCCGCGCGCTGCGGCGCCAGGCCACGGAGATTTTTGAGGTCACGCAGCGTCGCTTCCCGGAGGCCGCCGCTCTCATGGGGTTGGGGTGAGTCCATGACGCGACGCCACTTTCTCCAGGCCGCGGGGGTCGCCACCGGCGCCTACCTGGTGGGACGCGGCGGCTGGTTCCTTCGTGGCGAGAAGTATGACCTCCATCTGACCGAGTGGGAGGTGCCCGTCGCGCGTTTGCCTCGTGAGCTCGACGGGCTGCGCATACTACACTTCACCGACCTCCACCTCACCGCCGCTGTGTCCCGGCGCTATCTTCACGAAGCCCTGGCCGCTATGCAGCGCTATCCCGTGGATGTGATCTGCTTCACGGGAGACCTGCTCAGCACCATCCCGAAGTTCCTGCGTCACTTTGCCCCTGACCTCGCCGCGCTGCATGCGCCCCGCGGGAAGTATGCCGTGTTGGGGAATCACGATTTCTTCCATGGCCGCCGCGACGCCGTGGTGCGGACACTGCAAGAGACGGGGTGGGAGGTGCTGCGTAACCGGAGCCTTCTCTTGCCAGACAGCGACGGGCAGGTATGGGTGGTGGGTATTGACGATCCGGTGACCGGACGCGAAGACGTCCCCCAGGCCTTAGAGGGGGTCCCCTCAGCGGTCTGTCGCCTGGGCCTGGGACATACTCCGGACCTGGTCTCGCGGCTCTCTGCGGGGGACATGGATCTGTATCTGTGTGGTCACACTCACGGGGGGCAGGTCGTCCTGCCTCTTGTGGGACCGCCGGTAGTCAACAGCCAGCTCGGCGCCCACTATGCCTGGGGACTGTTCAACTACCAGGGGACCATGCTCCAGGTCTCCCGCGGTGTCGGAATCGTGCAGCCGTACTACCGCCTCAATTGCCCCCCGGAGATCGTGATATCAACTCTGCGAGCGGTGGATGGCGCCCTGCCCACCGCTGGTTTTCGGCCCCGGATACAGCGTCTCTGGCCGGTGTGGAACAGCTGGCGCAAGAACTAATTACGGGTGCGCTTCGTCTTTGAGTTCGCCGCGTGCCTGGGCCGGGAAGGTATCCCCGGCTTCAGTGCAGAATACAGGCGGCGTCGTGCTAAATGTACCGGAGGTGAGTTGAAATGGCGGTTCCTGTAGTCGATGCAGATACTTGCACCGGGTGCGAACTGTGCACCCAGATCGCGGAAAACACTTTTGCCATGAATGATGACGGGGTGGCAGTCGTCCAGGATCCGGCGGGCGACGACCAGGACACCATCCAGGAGGCTATTGACTCCTGCCCGGTGTCGGCCATTAGCTGGTCCGAGTAGCTGGAAGCTTCGGCGCAGAGGTAGCGAGCAGTCACCAGGCTGCTCGCTACCTGAAGCCATGGTTGAAAGAAGGGAGACAGTGAGATGCGCTTAGTACGCGTGGATCCCACGCTGTGCCAGTCTGCAGAAATCTGTGTGAGCATCGCTCCCGGAGTCTTCCGCCTCAATGATGAGGGCCTCTCAGAAGTCTACAACCCTGAGGGAGCTGACGAGGCCACCCTGCAACAGGCGATAGATTCGTGCCCCTTCCAGGCCATCAGTTGGGTGGAGGAGTAGGCAGCACCAGCGACGGGCGATTTGTTCATCACCAGCCGCGGGAGCCACGCCTCCCCGTTGTGTGTTGTCCGGCTCCCTTGACCATACATGAGCGGCTTGCTATACTAGGAGTCACCGGTGGGCCCGTGGCGCAGCTGGGAGCGCGTCTGAATGGCATTCAGAAGGTCGCGAGTTCGATTCTCGCCGGGTCCACCAGACCTTCGTGTGTACGGCGGCGTTCGGAGCCCAGGCTTCTGGCGCCGCCTTTTGCTAAGAGTCTCCAGCTGACCGTTGCCAGTCAGTCTGCGCGGGTTCGCCGGTGATCATGCCTTCCTTCGCCCCGCAGTCTGTAGCCCCCGCATCGGGCCTCTGAACTGGTTCCAGGAGGGTTCTCTATGTCCGCGGAAGTGCAGAAGTTTGACGTGGTCGTAATCGGTAGCGGGCCGGCAGGCTATGTCGCAGCGCTCTGGGCTGCGGAACGTGGCGCTAGGGCTGCCCTGGTCGAGAAGAAGTACCTGGGCGGAACCTGCCTAAACGTGGGCTGCATACCCTCCAAAGCACTGATTCACTGTGTGGAAATGCTGGATATGGCCCGCAGCGGCAAACGCTTCGGGATCACTTTCGGCGAACCGCAGGTGGACTTCGATAAGGTCCGGGGCTACAAGGACCGGGTGGTAAAGCAGCTAGTGACGGGCGTGGAGCACCTGCTCAACAAACGGGAAGTCGCGGTCTTTCGGGGCCTGGGCAGGTTACAGGGGCCCGGCGAGGTCGCCGTCGAGTTAGAAGACGGCACGGTCAGCCTCCAGGCCGACCGGATCCTCCTCTGTACTGGTTCAGAGCCAGTCTGCTTGCCGATGTGTAGCCTGGATGACCCAGCGATCATGACCAGCGACAACGCCGTCAACCTCCCCGGACCGCCGAAGAGCCTGGCAATCATCGGGGGCGGCGCCATCGGTCTGGAATTTGCCTACGTCTACTCCGGCTTCGGTACCCAGGTCACCGTCGTGGAGATGCTGCCTCGCCTTCTCCCGTCCGAGGACCCGGAAGCTTCCGAGGTGCTGGCCAGGGCACTGGTAAAGCGTGGCGTGAAGATCGCCGTGAACTCGAAGGTAACCGAGGTCGCCGACAGCGACCAGGGCAAGCGGCTGGTGTATGAGTGCGAGGGGGAGTGTACGACCATCGAGGCGGAGATGGCTTTGCTGGCGGTTGGCCGTCGCGCCTCGACGGCGGGCCTGGGCCTGGAGGAAGCCGGCGTGGCGCTGGAGCGCGGACGCGTGCAGGTGAACGAGCGGCTGCAGACCAGCGTGCCTTCCATCTTCGCCGCGGGCGATTGCTTACGCGGCATTGGGCTGGCGCACCTGGCCTCGCACGAGGGCCTGGCTGCGGTAGACTTCGCCCTGGGGCGGGAGGCGCATGTCAACCTGGACTGCGTCCCTTCGGGCATTTACACCGTGCCCGAAGTCGCCTCGGTGGGCCTCCGGGAGCACGAGGCGCAGGAGCGCGGCCTGGAGATTACGGTGGGCAAGTTCCCCTTCAGCGCGCTGGGGAAGGCCACCGTGCTCAACGAGCGCGAAGGCTTCGTCAAGCTCATCGCGGAGCCAGGCACCGGTCGCATGCTCGGCGGTACGATCGTCGGCCCCAAGGCCACGGAACTGATTGCCGAGGTTGCCCTGGCAGTGGAGAACCAGTTGAGCATGGAGGATATCGCTGACACGATACACGGCCACCCGACGTTGAACGAGTCAGTGGGCGAGGCTGCCCTGGCGGGGCTGGGGACCCCGCTGCACAATCTGCCGTAGGCACCCTGCCATGCACGGAGATAGGAAGGATTTACTATGACCATCACTGAGAAGATCCTGGCTAACGCTGCCGGCGTGGACCGGGTTAGGCCTGGGGATTTCGTGACCTGCAAGCTGAGCCTCGTCCTGGCCAACGACATCACCGCCCCCATCTCAATTCGTGAATTCCGGGAGATGGGTGCGACGAAAGTTTTCGACCCCGAGCGCGTGGTGCTGGTCGCCGATCACAACACCCCTAACAAGGACATCCAGTCCGCGGAGAACACCAAGCTACTGCGTGACTTCGCCCGCGAGCAGGGCCTCAAACACTTCTACGAGGCCCAGGGCGGGGGTATCGAGCACATCATCGTGCCCGACAAGGGCCTGGCGCTGCCCGGGGATGTGGTGATCGGCGCCGATTCCCACACCTGCACTTACGGGGCGGTGGGCGCCTTTGCCACCGGTGTCGGCTCCACGGATGCCGCGGGCGGCATGGCCCTGGGTGAGACCTGGTTTCGCGTCCCGGAAAGCATGAAGTTCATCTTTACCGGGAGCCTGCAGCCCTGGGTCGGGGGCAAGGACCTGATTCTCTATGCTATCGGCAAGATTGGGGTGGACGGTGCGCGTTACCGGGCGATGGAGTTCGCCGGACCGGTGATCGAGAGCTTGGACATGGCCGGGCGTTTCACCATGTGCAATATGGCAATCGAGGCCGGCGGGAAATCTGGAATCGTGGCGCCGGACCAGACCACGCTGGAGTGGGTGAAGCCCCGCGCCGCTCGTGAGTTCCTGGCCTTCCACAGCGATCCCAACGCCGAGTACGCTGAGGTCTGCGAGTGGGACGCGGGGGACATTGAGCCTCAGGTAGCCTTCCCGCACCTGCCGGAGAACGCTCGCGGTCTCTCTGAGGTCGGCGAAATCAGGATTGATCAGGCGGTCATCGGCGCCTGCACCAACGGCCGTCTGGAGGACCTGCGCGTGGCGGCCCAGGTGCTGAAGGGCCGCAAGGTGGCTCCCGGCGTCCGCTGTCTGGTCTTCCCCGGAAGCACCGAGATTCACCTGCAGGCCACGCAGGAAGGCCTGGTGGAGACCTTCCTCGAGGCGGGGTGTCTGTTTGGGGTACCCACCTGCGGACCGTGCCTGGGCGGACATAGCGGGTGTCTGGCACAAGCCGAACGGGCCATCGCCACCACCAACCGCAACTTCGTAGGCCGCATGGGCCATCCGAAGAGTGAGATTTATCTCGCGGGCCCGGCAATCACTGCCGCCAGCGCCGTGCTGGGTAAGATCGGCGGCCCCGACGAGCTCAGCTAGTCGTGGGTGATGAGCTGTGAGTGGTGAGTAACGACCGAAGGGTTGCCGTCCCCAACTCACCACCCAGTACACGGCAGGCACCACTTTCGCATGTCACCGCTCTTCAAGACCCTCGAGGGTGTTCTGGTCATAGTCGGGGCGCTGGGCCTGGGATACCTCGCCCGGCATCGGGGGTGGCTGTCTGCCGAGCGTTCAAGCCCCATCAGTCGCGCAGGACTCACGTACCTCTCGCCTGTCGTCATTGCCCTGGTTCTCTGGGCGCTCGTGCTCCCAGGTTGGAGCGTAGCAGCCCTGCCTGTGATCTGCGCGCTGCTCATCTTACTGGCCTGGCCGCTCTCGAGCTGGCTGGGGCGTGGACTCTTCTCGGCGCCGCGCGACCGGGCCCCCTGGATCCTCTGTTCGATGTTCAGCAATCAGGGGACCACCTACGGCGCTTTCCTGTGCTATCTCCTCCTGGGCGTGCAGGGCGCCGCGCTGGCTTCCTTCTTCTGCCTTCCCTTTGCACCCCTGGTCTATCTTCTGGGCTTCTACATTGCCGGGCGCTACGTGGAAGGCGCGCTCTCCCCCTGGGCCGCACTGGGAAGGGTGTTTCGGGCCAGCTATAGCCGCAACCCCTTGCTGGCTACTGGGCTGGGTCTGCTGCTCTTGGCTTTCGCGCCCAGGCTTCCGCTGTTCGGCCACCGGGCCATTGAGGTGCTGGTGCCGCTGGACGCCGCAATCCAGCTCTTCGCCATCGGCTTGTCCCTGCGGCTCTCCCGCGTTGCGGCCTATCTCCGCCCTGTTGTCGTGATGCACGCCTTCAAGTTCCTTCTACTCCCACTACTGGGACTTGGCATGGCCTGGGCCCTGGGCCTCTGGGGTCAGGCCAACCATGAGATGGTGAAGGTGGTCTTCATCGCGGCGTGCACGCCCGTAGCCATTTTGTCCCTGGTCGTAGCGCAGGTCTCGGGGCTTAATAGGCATCTGGCCAATAGCCTGTGGGTGACCACGAACCTCTTTGCCGTCGTCTGGGCACCCGTGACGCTGCTGATCGCCAGAAGCCTGTGAGGTACGAGTTCGGGAGCTCTTTCTGCCGAGAGATAGTTCCTGAACTGGGAGGCCTTCCGCCGGCCCGGCGCCCTCGCGTGCTATAATCGGCGCACCACCCGCGGTCGCACAGGCTTCCTGGAGGGCTTGCGAATGAAAGAGCGCTTGCTGTTGGTGGCGGTCTTCGTATTCTCGCTGGGCTATCTGCGGGTAGGCCTCGAGCACGGCCTCAGTCTCTACGACGAGGGCGTCGTGAATGTGGGAGCGACCCGGATTCTCGCTGGCGAGCTCCCCTACCGAGACTATTGGGAGTGTCACGCCCCGGGACAGCTCTACCTGACCGCCGCCGTCTTCAAGTTGTTCGGGCCTTCCGTCATCGTCGGGCGAATCCTGGTCTTATTGATGTGCGCAGCACTGGCGATGGTGGTGTTTAACCTTGCAAGACTGGTTGCAGGGGGGTGGGCCTGGCTAGTCTGGCTGCTGTTTCTGGCGGTTTTCTACCCCACGGGATATGCTGCTGTCCCCGCCGCCTTCATGCCAACCGGCACCCTGGGGGTGATAGCCAGCCTGCTCTGCACAACGCTCTTCCTCCAGACCCGCAAATCGCCCTGGCTCCTGGGGGCGGGTCTCATAGTGGGGCTCACGGCGCTGGTGCGCCAGGATCTGGGAGTCTATTCCGCGCTGGGTGAAGGTCTGGTGCTGGCGGGTTTTCTCCGCCACCAGCGACTACCCTTGCGCAGGCTGGTATGGTTCTTCCTCCCCATCGCGGCAATCGTGGGGCCCGTGGTGATCGTCTTCCTGCTCAAGGTCCCCTGGTCTGTGCTGGTATATAACTTCTGGACCTTCCCTCTGCAAGTGTTTCCCTCAACGCGAGACCTTCCGTATCCCCGTCTTTCCACTCCGCCTTTGCCCCTGGAGACATGGTGGCAGTTGCTCGACTCCGGCTACGCTCTGCGGAAGCTCAGCTGGCTGGCCCCCTTCTACGTGCCCCCCGTTGTGTACCTGTTGACCCTGGGGTGGCTCCTGACGCGCAAGCTGCGAGAGCGGTGCGGTGGGGAAGGGTGGGATGTGACTTGCTGGGTGGCGTTACTTTTACTGATAGTTGGCGCAATCAGCTTCAACTTCCTACGCATCCGACCGGATCTCGCTCATCTGATGCCCTTCGGGTTGCCCGCGCTCTTGCTGCTGGGCCTCCTCGCGGGTTGGATGTGGCAGGGATGCGCTGCCGGACGAGCGCGCGCTGCCTTGGGCCTGGGTGCGTTAGGCCTGGCGGCGGTGATACTTGTGGTGCCCGGACTGGTCAGGTGGGGGTTTGCCCTTCGTGAAAGCTGGAGGCCGCCCCCATATGGCACCTTCACTGCCCCCCGCGCCGCGGGGATCAGGGTGGGGGCAACGGAGAGGGCGTGTGAGGAAGCCGTGGCTTGGGTTCGCGAGAACGTGCCTTCGAACGAGACGCTATTCGTGGGCAGCGCCCGCCATGATCGCCTCTTCATCAATCATCTCATGCTCTACTTCCTCACTGAGCGTCCTCCGGCGACGAGATACCACGAATTGCATCCGGGCGTGGCCACCACCTACCTGGTGCAACAGGAGATAATCCAGGACCTCCATGAGCACCGGACACGGTATGTCATGCTGGACTGCAGCGCCATTCCTTTCGGGGAAGCGGTGGGCGAGCCGGGGGCCAGGTTGCTGGATGAGTACCTGGGGTCCGAGTTCCACCTCACGAGGGTGTTTGGAGAGCCTGCGGGCAGTGGGTGGGACCTGCGGTATATGATCTTGGAGAGACGCGTTCGCTGAGGACCCAGTCGACTGACCCCAGGCCCTGCAGTTGTGCCCTCCCTCAGCCGCCGCCCAGTCCCATCTGCTCTGGCACTTCCCCGTAGCGCGGCCACAGGTTATAATGGCCGTGTCAGCGTCCTGTGGAGCTATCCCACAGACCGAGGGAGATCAATTGGACCCGGACGATCAGGTTGATTTCAACATCG
>JAAYIR010000088.1 GCA_012523355.1 candidate division WS1 bacterium | reverse complement strand
TGATGGCGATTGACGCTGTGCGGTTGCACACCCGGCGGCGGGTGGAGCCGGTGGAAGTGGATCCGGGGGAGCTGGCCCGAGCCGTTGAGCAGCACTATACCGCCGCGGCCCGGGCCCGGGCCGCGGCCACCGCCAAGGCTCGCGACCTCTCCGCCAAGGTGGTGGAGATGCGCGAGGGAACGGGGCTGGATGCGGAGATGCTGGGGATGCTCGACCAGGCGCCGATCGTGCGCGTGGTGGAGACCATCGTGCGCGAGGCCGTCCGCCAGCAGGCCTCGGACATCCACGTGGAGCCGCGAGCAGACCGTTTGCAGGTGCGCTATCGCCTGGATGGCGTGCTGCAAACCACCACTAACCTGCCCAAGGACATGCAGACCTACGTGCTCTCTCGCATCAAGATTCTCGCCGACGAGGATATCTCGGAAACTCGCAAGCCACAGAGTGGTCGCTTTGAGTTCATCCTCGATGAGAAGCCGCTGGACCTGCGCATCTCGACCATCCCCACCTTCTGGGGCGAAAAGGCCGTCATGCGCATCCTGGACAAGAGCCGGGTCTTTGTGTCCATGTCGCAGTTGGGACTGCTTCCCGAAATGCAGGGGAAGGTCGAGGAGCTCCTGCGGCTGCGGCAGGGGCTGGTACTGGTCACGGGGCCTACCGGGAGCGGGAAGACGACCACACTGTACGCCGCGTTGCACACCATCAACGACGATACCAAGAACATCACTACCATCGAGGACCCCATCGAGTATGAGATGGAGGGCCTGAACCAGATGCAGGTGCATCCGGCGATTGATCTGGACTTCGCCACGGCGCTGCGCGAAATCCTGCGTCAGGACCCGGACGTGATCCTGGTCGGCGAAATCCGCGATCTGGAGACCGCGCAGATGACCTTCCGCGCGGCCATGACCGGCCACTTGGTGCTCAGCACTCTGCACACCAACGACGCTCCCAGCGCCGCTACGCGTCTGGTGGACATGGGCGTGCCCGCCTTCATCGTGGGCTCCTCCCTGACCGGGGTGGTGGCGCAGCGGCTGGTGCGGCGCATCTGCACGCGCTGCCGGGCCCCACACAAACCCGTCCCTGCCGAGTTGTCGGCCCTGGGGCTCAGCGAGGAGCAGGCTGCGCGCATCAAATTTCATCGCGGGCGCGGCTGCCAGCATTGTCGCAACACCGGTTACTCGGGCCGGGTGGCGCTGTATGAGCTGATGCTCATGAATGACGAGCTGCGTCGGGCCCTGTCCACCGGCGAGGACGCTTCCGTGCTGCGGCAGATCGCGCTCAAAACGGGGATGAAGCCTCTGCGCTTCGATGGCCTGCAGAAGATCCACCAGGGAGTCACGACCGCACAAGAGGTCATCGGCGTCACCTTTGCCCCCGACATCAGCTCCTAGGGAGACCCGCCTTGGAGAACTCGCCTGGCCGGGTGCTGATCTTGATCTCGGCGTACAACGAGGGGCCCCGTGTGGGGCCTGTGATCGCGGCGGTCCGGGGGGCAGTGCCTGGCGCCCGGGTACTGGTGGTGAACGATGGTTCCACGGATGACACCGCCGTCGTAGCGCGGCGTGCCGGGGCGACCGTCCTGTCCCATCCCTTCAACCTGGGGGCCGGTGGGGCTCGCCAGACGGGTTTCCGTTACGCCCAGAGGCAGGGCTACGACTGCGTGGTCACCCTGGACGCAGACGGCCAGCACGAGCCGGTGGACGTGCCCCGGCTGCTGGAGGAGCTCAGCCCCGGGCAGGTGGATGTGGCGCTGGGTTCGCGCTTCCTGGGCGGAGGTACGTATCCCACCCCTCGCTTGCGCGCGCTGGGCATGGCCCTGATTCGAGGCCTGCTCAAGCTCACTACCGGACACAAGCTCACTGACCCCACTTCCGGTTATCAGGCCCTGGGTCGCCGGGCCCTGGCTCTGTACGCCGGTCCTGCCTACCCCAGCGACTACCCGGACGCCGAGGTGTTGCTGATGGTCTCACGCGCCGGGCTGCGGGTGAAGGAAGTCCCGGTGCGAATGTATCCCCGGTCCGGGGGGCAGTCCATGTTCAATGGCGTGCTGCGCCCCGCCTGGTATATGTTCAAGATGCTGCTTTCGATCCTGGTGACTCTGCTGCTGCGGCCCGAGTCGGTCACGAGAGAGGTCCAATAATGGTCGCAGAAATGACGCCTCATCAGCAGGTCTCCGCCGTGATCCTGGCCGTGCTGCTGTTGGTCTTTGTGGTGGATCTGGTGCGTCGTCGCCAGCTGAAGGAGGAGTACTCGTGGCTGTGGCTGCTGGCCAGCGTGGTGGTCCTATTCCTGGTCGCTTGGCCCGCAGCGCTAGTGGCGCTCTCCCGGGCCATTGGCTCTACCACTGAGGCCACCACCGTCTCTGTCCTGGGACTCATGTTTCTGACTGCAGTGATCATTCACCTATGCACCAAGCTCACCCGCCTCGATCAGCAGGTGCGGGAGCTCGCGCAGGAGCTAGCGATTCTCCGGGCCCAGGAGCCGGAGGACACGCAGGAAGCCGGCGAGGGGCAGACTGGCTAGAGTATCTGCTCCGCTGCCGTCAGAACTTGCTCCGGCGTAAGCTCTCGGAGACACCGGCCCTCGTAGTTGCAAGGCTCCGTGTGGCAGGGCTGGCAGTTCAGCCCCCGATACAGGACCACGTGCCCCTCCCCGCAAGGCGAGGTACGGCGGGGGTCGCTGGGACCGAACAGCACGACGCAATGCGTGCCCACTGCGGCGGCAACATGAACCGGGCCGGTATCTACGCCGATCAGGGCCGCCGCGCGTTGCAGGACCCCGGCCAGCACCAGAACCGGAGTCTGTCCGGCCAGCGAGAGGGCCCGCCCGGCACCCTCCCCCTGCAACATCTCCCGGTGCAGTTGCGCATCCGCCGCGCTGCCCACCAGGACCACATGATGGCCTCGCGCGCGCAGCTCCCGGCAGATCACTGCCCAGGACTCCGGCGGATAGGCCTTGACCCCTAGCTTGCCGGTGGAGATAGGGGAGAGCGCCACAAACGGCTCTCCGGGCGGTAGGCCGGCTGCCTCCAGCAGCGCAGCGGCGGCCTTGCTCTGGGCCGGCGGGACCTTCAGGAGTCCGCAGTAGCTGTCCACGGTGCGCGGGACGCCCAGGGAGGGGAGCAGGCTCAGATAGTTCTCCACGCCTCCGCCCTCGAAGGGGACCGTCTGCAGGCACCAGCGACATTGCGCGTAGTCATAACCGATGCGGTCGCGTGCGCCCGAAAACCGCGCCAGCAGGCTGTTGTTGGCCCCCGGGCCGAGTGCCAGGCAGGCGCGCGGATGCTGGCGACGGATCTCTCCTGCCATTGCCAAATATGCCCGTGGCTGCTTCACGCGATAGATGACATGATCCACCAGTCCGGACGCCTCCAGAATCGGCGCCAGCTCGCGCTGGATCAAGCTGACCGTACGCCAGCCGGCGTGCTGGAGCGCATGGAGCAGAGGCAGCGCGAAGGCCACCTCTCCCAGCGCGCGCATGTGCAGCACCAGACAGGTGGGCCGGTCGTCAATCTCACGGCGTGGGGGCACGGTCACTCTCCTTGCCCGCGGAGGTGTTTGGCGGTGGAGCCTTCGGCGGCTGGGCCGCCATCCACTCGGCCCAGGCGCGCAGCAGCTCCGGAACCGTCACAAACTCCCACCCCTTGGCTTGAAGCTGCGGGATGATCTGGTCCAGCGCCCGCGCGCTGGCCATGTGCCCTCCGCCGTCATGCATGAGAATGATTTCGCCGGGGTTGGGAGTGAAAATTACATTGCGAGCTATCAGGTCTGCGTTTCTGAAGATACGGGGCGAGGTGTCGGCGGAACTCAGACTCCACAGGATGACCGGATAGCCCTCCTTGCGTGCCAGCTTGGTCAACTCGTTGGTGGTGATGCCATAGGGCGGGCGGAAGACCGTGGGCTTCTTCCCAGTGGCTCGCTCGATCATCTCCGCGGTGAGATGCAGGTTCTTCACCGCCTGTTCGGACGTGCATTTGGCGATGTGCGAATAGCTGTGGATGCCCACGCAGTGGCCCTCCGCGGCGGCTTGCGCCACCAGCTTTGGCCAGCGGCTGGCGTTGTAGCCCAGGACGAAAAAGGTAGCGTGGGCGCCGTACTGGCGGAGCTTCTCCAGCACCACCGGCGTATCGCTGGGGCTGGGGCCGTCGTCAATGGTGAGGGCCAGGAGCTTGCGAGGGAACCCTTTCTTGCGCTGGCCGATGATATGGCTGCGAAAGATCTCCGGGACGCTCCAGTCATGGGAGTCGGTGGTCGGCTGGACGGGAGCCTCCTCAGCAGCTGAAGCTTCGGTGGCGACGGGTGTCGGGGCGGTCCCGGGTTGAGTCTCGCGGGGGGCTGTGGACACTTGCGCCGGGGGTATGGCTGCTGGCTGGACCGCGGCCGCGGGGCGGGAGCGACATCCGGCTGGAAGTAGACCAGCCAGGAGCGCCAGGGCCAGAACTGAAGCGGGCAATCGGCATGAGCGCCAGGGGTGTTTACAGCGACAAGTGCACACCGTATCATTATAGCGCCGTGTGCTGCGGGGGTAAAGCACACGCCTGCTCATCAGGCGCATTCTTGCGCCGGAACGGAGAGAAGCCAACTGAGGACTGAGAGTACCACCAGCCGTCAGGCCATGCTACCCGAGGGCGACGGGTCCTCCCGCGCACTCCTGGTGGCCACAGAACGGCGCAAAGGACAGGCCTCGCGCTCGCTGCAGGAGCTGGCACAGCTTACGCGCACCATTGGCCTGCAACCGGTAGGCGAAATCCTCCAGCGTCGGGAGGCGCCCCACCAGCGCACCTTTGTCGGCAAGGGCCGAGTCGAAGAGCTGGAAGCCCGGGTGGCCGCTGGCGAGGCCGATACTCTCATCTTCAACGGTGAGTTGTCTCCCCGACAGGCCGCCACGCTTGAAGAGCGGGTCCATTGTCGGTTGCTCGACCGCACCGAGGTCATCCTGGAAGTCTTCTCCCAGCATGCGCACACCGCGGAGGGGAAGCTGCAGGTGGAGCTGGCCCGCCTGCGCTATCTGTTGCCTCGCCTGATTGGAGCGGGCAAGGACATGTCCCAGATCGCCGGGGGGCGCACCGCGGCGGGGATGGGTGTGCGTGGTCCCGGTGAAACGAAGCTGGAGATGAATCGGCGCACGCTGCGGCGCCGCATGCGGCGTCTGGAGCAGCGCCTCGCCGAGACCGCGCGCCGCCGGGAGGTGGAGCGCGGCGAGCGCCAGCGCTCAGGCCTGCCGCTGGTCGGCCTGGTCGGCTACACCAACGCTGGGAAGTCTTCGTTGCTCAACGCCTTGGCCGGGGAAGAGGTAGCCCGCGCAAACAACCGGCTGTTTGAGACTCTGGACACCTCCATCCGCCGTATTGACCTCGGCCGCCACGCGGAGGCGCTGGTCAGCGATACGGTGGGCTTCATTGACCGTCTCCCCACCGACTTGATCGCAGCCTTCCGCGCCACTCTGGAGGAGACCGTGCAGGCGGACCTGCTGGTCGAGGTTCTGGATGCTGCCGATCCTCTCGCTGAGGCCCAGCACGAGACGGTCGAGGAGGTGCTCGGGGACTTGGGAGTGCTGGAGGACACGCCGCGACTGCTGGCCCTGAACAAGTGGGACCTCACTGGCGAGCAGCGGCGTCGGGAGCTGACCGCGCGGTTTCCGGCGGCGCTGCCCCTCTCCGCTCTCACTGGATTGGGCCTGGAGGAGCTGCGTGAAGAGTTACGGCGACAACTGGGTCTGGAGTTGGTGCCATTGACCCTGCACCTGCCCTATGATCGCCTCGAGTTGCTGAGCTTGCCGCCCGGTCTGGGACAACTTCTGGACACGCGCTATGAGTACGAGCATGTCGTGGCCAAGGTGCGGGTGCATCCCCGGATGATCCAACGTCTCCGGCCTTTCGTCGTCAGTGAGTAGGGGAGAGCGGACATCGGGTCTCGCAGAGATAGGGACGGAACCCGACGAGCGCAACGGAGGGTCTTGTCTCCCTCCTGTGCGGCGAGAGGTGGAAATCTCGCCCTCGGGTTTGAATAAGCCTCTGGCACCCGTGACGTAGCATGGGCTTACAGATACTTTGTGAACTACTTCACAAAGTTCTTGACAGCCAAAGCTCGGCCCTCTATTATGGCCACGACGACCGTCCAGCGCGGCCGGTTATTTAGCTATTCTATCGGTAACGATTGAAATGCATGAGCACGGCGTCGGTGATCTGATTCTGCATGACTTGGAACACTACTTCCCCACGGTGCCTGCCGGCGGGTGCCTGCGCGTTCGCGCACGGGTCTCCGAAATCTCCGGTCTGACCTCGGAGGCCTTGCAGGCGGCCCTGGACCATGCCCATGAGCAACATGAGGCCCCCCCCATCCGGCTGGAGGTACTCACCGAGGGTCTGCTGGGACGCTGTCGGGACTGTGGGACGGTCACACCGGTCAGCGATGATTTGGTCTGCGGCGCTTGCGGGAGTGGCGAGGTGACCCTGTGCGGCGGGGAGACGGTGCTGATCGAGGAGGTCTCCGTCTGCTCTGCCGGGGAGCCCACAGGGGGATGAGCACGCACCAGGCAACTCCGGCCTCACTGGAGCGGCGGCGTATCATTGTTCAGGGCATTGTTCAAGGCGTGGGCTTCCGGCCCTTCTTGCACCGCCTGGCGCAGGAGCTGGGCCTGAGCGGGGAGGTCTTCAACTTCACGGGCGGCGTGCAAGTCGAGGTCGAGGGGCCGCCGGAGCGGGTCGAGGAGTTCTGCCAGCGTCTGCCCCGTGAGCTTCCGCCGCTGGCGTACCTTGAAAACCTGGAAGCGGAGATCCTGCTTCCCCAGGGCAGCCTGGATTTCGTCATTGTCCCCAGCCGCGAGGAGCAGGCCGGGCCGATCCTGGTCTCGCCGGAGGTCGCCACCTGTGCGGACTGCCGCCGCGAGCTGTTCGACCCACGTGATCGGCGCTACCGGCACCCGTTCATCAACTGCACCAACTGCGGGCCGCGCTTCACTCTGGTCCGCGCCGTGCCCTATGACCGTCCGCTGACCTCCATGGCCGAGTTTCCCATGTGTGCCCGTTGCCGGGCGGAGTATGAGGACCTCAGTGATCGGCGCTACCATGCCCAGCCCGTGGCCTGCCCGCAGTGTGGACCGGGTCTTACCCTCTTCACGCCTCTGACCACTCTGCCCCTGCTGCAGGGCGACGAGGCGCTTCGGGCGGCCCAGGAGCTGTTGCGGACGGGAAAGATCGTGGCGGTGAAGGGCCTCGGCGGGTTCCATCTGGCCTGCGACGCCAGCCGTGAGGAGGCGGTGCAACGTCTGCGCCGGCGCAAGGGCCGGGAAAGCAAGCCCCTCGCCGTGATGGTGGACTCGCTGGCGACCGCCGAACGTCTGGTGGAATTGGACGAGTCCTCGCGGGAGCTTCTGACTGGACCACGAGCGCCAATCGTCCTGGCCCGAAAGCGCGAACCGGAGGGCCTGGCGCTCTCTCTCGCCCCGGACAGTGCCGACTACGGGGTCATGCTGCCCTACACGCCGGTGCACCTGCTGCTTCTGGACGGTCTGGGCCTCCCGGCGCTGATCATGACCAGCGGGAACCTGAGCGAGGAGCCGCTGGCGACTGACAACCACGAGGCGCACCGGCGGCTCGAGGGTGTCGCGGACGCCTTCCTGGAGCACAACCGGACGATCGTGACCGGCTGTGACGATTCGGTTTTGCGCGCTACCCGGCGCGGGCCGATTCTTTTGCGCCGCTCGCGAGGCTATGCTCCCTTGCCGGTGACGCTGGACCGGGGGCTATCGCCGGTGCTGGCGGTGGGCGGGCACTACAAGAACACTTTCTGCCTCACCAGCGGGCGTCATGCCTTCCTCAGCCAGCACATCGGCGACCTGGCCGATGCCGATAATCTGGAGTATTTCGAGCGTTGCGTAACGCATTTGGAGGCGGTCTGGCAGACCCGGCCGGAGATCCTGGCCTGCGATCTCCACCCCGACTATCTCTCCACCCGGTACGCCCGACGGCGGTCAGAGGCGGAGGGGCTGCCACTGGTGGCGGTGCAGCATCACCACGCGCACTTGGTCTCGGTCCTGGCTGACTGCCACCAGTGCGGGCCGGCGGTAGGACTCATCTGTGACGGCACCGGCTACGGCGCCGACGGCACCAGTTGGGGCTGTGAGGTGCTGGTGGGCGATGAGCGCGGTTATGAGCGGGCGGCTCATCTGCGCAACTTGCCGCTTCCCGGGGGGGAGCAGGCCATCCGGGAGCCCTGGAGGGTGGCCGGCACGTACCTGCGAGAGGCATATGGGCCGGACTTCCCCCGGGAGCTGGCCGACCTGGAGTTCTGCCGGCTCCTGGACCTTGACAAGTGGGCAGTCATCGAGCAGATGTTGGAGCGGGGTGTGCAGACTCCGCTGGCCTCCTCGGCGGGCCGGTTGTTCGACGCCGTGGCGGTGCTGTTGGGCCTGGCTTGGGAGTCCCGGTACGAGGGCGAGCCCGCCATGGCCGTCGAGGCGGTCGCGAGTCGCCAGTCGCAGGTCGCCGGTGCAGAGTATCCATGGGAGACTTCCAGGGAGCAGGGCATGTGCGTGGCGGATGTGAGGCCCATGATTCGGAGCCTCGTGGAGGATTTGCGGGAGGGAAGACCGGCCGGAGAGATCGCAGCGCGCTTCCAGGCCAGCTTCGCGATGATGATGGTGGACTTGGCTGCGGCGGTGGCGGAGGAGCGCCGCTTGCAGGTAATCGCGCTTTCCGGGGGAACCTTCCAGAACCGCTTCCTGCTGGAACGGTCGTGTGAGTTGATAGAGTTGAGAGGCCTGAGACCAATCTGGCACCGGAACGTGCCGCCGAATGACGGTGGCCTCGCCCTGGGGCAGGCGCTGGTCGCGGCGGCCGCAGGGCAAGCGATGGAGACTTGAGGAGCTGCCATGTGTGTTGCAGTACCGTCGAAGATAATCGCGATTGAAGACCCGCGAGCCACCGTGCAGGTCGCCGGCGCCCAGCTTGCCTGTCGCCTGGACCTGGTTCCCGAGGCCCGGGTCGGGGACTATGTGCTGGTGCACGCGGGATTTGCGTTGCAGGTCCTGGACGCGGAGGCCGCCACCGAGACTCTCGCCCTGCTGGAGGAGGCCCGTCAACTTGCCTGAAGAAGTCGCGCTGGCCAAGGAAGTGCGGGCACTGGCCAGGCAGATCGCGCGGGCGGTAAAGAAGCCCGTTCAGTTCATGGAGGTTTGTGGCACCCATGCGCACGCGGTGGGGCGGTTGGGTCTTCGTCAGCTCCTGCCCGAGAAGCTGACGCTACTCTCCGGGCCGGGCTGCCCGGTATGCGTGACGCCGACCGGAGAGATTGACTGGGCGCTGGAGCTGGCGGCCACGCCCGAGATCACCGTCGCCACCTTCGGGGATATGATACGGGTGCCCGGCTCCCGACAGAGCCTGGCGGACCTGCGGGCGCAGGGCGCGAACATACAGGTCGTGTATTCGCCGATGCAGGCCCTGGAGCTGGCCGTCGAGCATTCCGACCGGCAGTGGGTCTTCATCGGGGTGGGGTTCGAGACCACCGCGCCGACGGTGGCAGCGACCATCCAGACCGCGGCTCGCCAGGGGGCAGACAACTTCAGTGTTCTTTGCTGTCACAAGCTCATTCCGCCGGCCATGCGGGCGCTGCTCGCCGCCGGGGAGGTGCGGATTGACGGGTTCCTGGCGCCAGGGCACGTGAGCGCCATTCTGGGGCTGGAGCCGTACCAGGCTGTGGCGGATGAGTATCATGTGCCTTGCGTGGTCGCCGGGTTCGAGGCGCACGATATCTTGCGAGCTCTCCTGGCGCTGGCCAGGCAGGTGCGGGAGAAACGCGCCGCAGTCGAGAATGAATACGAACGCACCGTGCGGCCGGAGGGGAATCCCCTGGCTCGCGCCGTGATGGAAGAGGTCTTTGAAATCGTGGATGCGCGCTGGCGTGGTCTCGGTGTCCTGCCCCAGAGCGGCTATGCGCTCCGCGAGAAGTACGCGCGGTTCGATGCTGTCCGCCGGTACGGCTTGCGCCCCAGCAACGCCGGGGAGCACCCCCTCTGCCACTGCGGCGAGGTCCTGCGCGGCGTGCGGCGGCCGCTGGACTGCCCTGCTTTCGCGGACGCTTGCACCCCCGAACACCCCCTGGGGCCCTGCATGGTGTCCTCCGAGGGGGCGTGCGCAGCCTCCTACCGATACGAGAGGATCGGAAAGTAGCCTATGGCCGAACGCATCACCCTGGCCCATGGTGGCGGCGGCGTGCAGATGCAGGAGTTGATTCGTCGCGAGCTCCTGCCGGCGTGCGATGAGACACTGGGGCGTGCGCTGGAGGACGCAGCCTTGCTTCCGGGGGCCGAGAGAATCGTCCTGACCACCGATAGCTATGTGGTCCGGCCGGCAGTCTTTCCCGGCGGCGATCTGGGCCGGCTCGCGGTCTGCGGCACCGTCAATGACCTGGCCATGCGCGGCGCCCAGCCAGCCTATCTGAGCCTGGGCCTGATCGTCGAGGAGGGGACGGAGATCGAGCTGCTCCGGACCGTGATGCGTTCCGTGCAGAAGACCTGCGTGGAAACCGGTGTAAAGCTGGTCACTGGAGACTTCAAGGTCGTGGAGAAGCACAGCGGCGACGGGATCTTTGCCAACACCACCGGCGTCGGATTCCTGCGGAGCAGGTCGGCGCCCTCGGTCAGCCGTGCGCGGCCCGGCGACAAGGTGCTCCTCAACGGGCCGCTCGGCCAGCACGGGGTGGCCATCCTGGCGGCTCGCGGTGAGCTGACCCTGCAAGCCACTGTGGAGAGCGACTGCGCTCCGCTCTCTGATCTGGTGGAGGCCCTGCTGGAGGCCGGGGGCGACGGCGTGCATACTTTGCACGACCCGACGCGGGGCGGATTGGCCGCGGCGCTGAACGAGATTGCCCAGACCGCCGGCGTGGCCGTCGAGGTATCTGAGCGCAACTTTCCGCGTGATCCCGGGGTCGAGGGGGCTTGCGACCTGCTGGGCCTGGACCGGCTGCAAGTGGCTAACGAGGGCAAGCTGGTGGCCCTGGTCGCGCCGGAGGTCGCCGAGCCCGTGCTGGAGGCCATGCGAGGCCATGCATCCGGACGCCAGGCCGCCCTCATCGGCGAGGCTCTGGAGGGCCCGGCGGGACGAGTTACGCTGAGAACGGTACTGGGGACGCGCAGGATTGTGGACTCCCCCAGCGGGGAGTTGCTGCCCAGAATCTGCTGACCCCGGTCAAGCTGGCGGCAAGGGACTCAGGGCGGTACTCGGTAAGAAGTCAGCGTGCGGCGGGCCGCGTTGACCTGTACGCGGAATTCATGCACTATGCGGAGCAGCTCTACGCCCGGGCGACTGGCGCAGGCGGCGAGCTTAGCTATACGTGGGCCGGAACACGAGAGGAGGACCCATGACGGCCACGGACACACTGCGAGAGGAACATAAGGTCATCAGCTTCGCGCTCCAGGGAGCGGGACGCGAGGCCCGGGCCATACAGGCCGAGGGGACTGTGCGCGGTGAGGTGGTGGAGAGGATCCTGGACTTTGCCCGTAACTTCACCGAGGCTTGCCATCATGGCAAGGAGGAGAAGCATCTCTTCCCAAAGTTGGCTGAGGCCCAGATAGCCGCGGAGGACGCCGGGTTAGTTGAGGAATTGCTGGCCGAGCATGAGCAAGGCCGCCAGCACATGCGAAAGGTGGCCGAGGCCCTCCCGAAGGCCCTTCAGGGTGACAGCGAAGCTGCCGCGCAAATCGCCTCCGAGCTCTCCGGGTATGTGGCTCTGCTGCGCCTGCACATCGGGAAAGAGAATAGCCAGCTCTTCCCGCTGACCGACCGGGTGCTCACTGCCGGGGATCAGGCGGCTCTCACCGAGGCCTTCGAGCGTCTGGAAGTGGAGGAGACCGGCGCGGGAGTGCACGAGAAATACCACCAGCTAGCCCACTGGCTGGCAGGACAGCCTTAGGCGGGCAATCGTCAGGAGTCTAGCTTGCCGTACCAGGAGGAGTGTGTATGAGCGTACGTGTGATTGACCAAGCGGGGATCCGGCAACTGGTCGAGAAGCTCCAGCAGGAGGCCAAGGTCGTCGCTCCCCATCGGCGCGAGGGGCGCGATCAGTGGGCCTTTCAGGAGGTGACCGACCCGGATCTGATTACCCTGGAGTACACCACCACCACCCTCCCTCCGAAGCAGTTTGCCTGGCCCCCGCGCGAGACTCTGATTCGCGCCCGGCTGGGGGAAGGCCCGGTGCAGGCGGAGCCGGTGGTGGAGGTGGAGCCGCTGGTGCTCTTCGGTGTGCATCCCTGCGATATCTACGGGTTGCAGAGTCTGGATATCGCCTACTGCCACGAACACGTGGATCCGAACTACGTGGCCCGGCGCCAGCAGATGCGCATCGTCGGGGTGGACTGCGTGCCGGATGAGTGGTGTTTCTGCGCCTCCATGGGCACCGCCAGCGTGGACTCCGGCTACGACCTCTTTCTCACTCCCCTCGACGGCGAATATCTGGTCGAGGTGGGGACCGAGGCCGGGGAGGCCATGCTCGAGGGGATCACGACTCGCGAACCGACGGCGGCGGAGATCAAGGAGGTCAAGCGGCGCCTGGCCAAGAAGCTCGATCAGGACCACAAGATCCACACCGACTACCACAATCTGCCCTTGCGCTTCGCCGGCGCCGCCAACTCTCCGGTCTGGGAAAAGCACGCCGAGCGCTGCTATAGTTGCGGCACCTGCGTGTTGACCTGTCCTCTGTGCATGTGCTTCGACGTGCTGGATGAGATCAAGCTCGACCTGAGCGAGACGCGGCGCGACCGCGTCTGGGACGGGTGCATGCTGGAGCCCTTCGCGGAAGTGGCCTCGGGCGAGAACTTCCGCGAGGAGCGCTTCCAGCGGCTGCGGCACCGCCATTTCCGCAAGTACGCATATCTCTTCACCAAGTTTGGGCGCCCCTACTGCTGTGGCTGTGGGCGGTGCGTGCGTCAGTGTCTGGTGCACATTGACCCGGTGGAGATCATCAATGACCTGCTCGAAGAGCATGAGAAGGGAGGCGTGACCCATGGCGCTTGAGCTGACCCCTTGCGACATGGAGTCGGACCTGTACGTGCCGCGACCGGCACAGGTGGTGTTGGTAGAGCCTCAGACCTCCATGGAGACTCTGGTGCGGCTGCGACTGGAGAGCGGCGAGGACCTGGGCCATGTGCCCGGTCAGTTCGTACAGCTCTACCTGCCGGCGATCGGCGAGGCCCCTTTCGGGCTGGCCTCCTCGGCGGGCAAGCCGGACGCCAGCTTTGACCTCTGTGTCCGGCGGCTCGGGGATGTAACCGGCGCGGTGCACAAGCTCCAGCCGGGGGAACACGTCGGCGTGCGCGGCCCCTTCGGCAACGGCTTCAACATGGACGAACTGAAGGGCTTTGATCTGTTGATCGTCGCCGGAGGCATCGGACTGGTCCCCCTGCGTTCGGTCATCCAGCACCTCGCCGAACACCGCGACGACTTCGAGAAGATCACCGTGCTCTATGGCTTCAAGGCCCCGGTGGAGCGTCTGTTCGCCGCTGACCTGGAGGCTTGGGCCCAGACCATGGACGTGCGCTTGACCATAGACCGCCCGCATCCGGACTGGGACGGCCACGTCGGCGTCATCACCACGCTCTTCCCGGCCCTGGAGGTCGTTCCCCAGCGCACCAAGGCGCTCGTGGTCGGCCCCCCCATCATGTACCAGTTCGTGCTCACCGAGTGCCGGCTCAAAGGGTTGGTCGACGACAACATCCTGATGTCTCTGGAGCGGCGCATGCGCTGTGGAGTGGGCAAATGCGGGCACTGTCAGATCAACGGCAAGTACGTGTGCACCGACGGACCAGTCTTCAGCTTCAGCGAAGTCAAGCACATGTGGGAGGCGATCTAGTTGAAGCCACGTGTGGCGGTATTCTCATTCACCTGCTGCGAGGGCTGTAGCCTGACCATTCTCGAGTGCGAGAATGAACTGCTCGACATTGTTAACCTGGTGCAGTTCGTGCGCTGGCGGGAAGCCATGACCGAGACCAGCGATGACATTGACATCGCCTTCGTGGACGGCAGCATCTCCACGCACAGCGATGTGCGCAAGATCAAGCAGATCCGCGAGATGGCCAAACTGGTCATTCCCATCGGCGCCTGCGCCTACAACGCCGGCCTCAATGCCCTCAAGAACCGTTACGGGATGGGTGAGGTCAAGGAGATGGTCTATGGGCCTGACGGCGCGCAGTTTGACACCATCCCCGCGCGTCCCGTCAGCGCCGTGGTGCCGGTGGACTTCGCCCTGCCCCAGTGTCCCATTGACCGGGAGGAGTTCCTGCGCACCGTACGTGACCTGGTGCTGGGCCGCACCCCCAGGCTCCCTGACTACCCGCTGTGTGTCGAATGCAAGCGGGCGGGCAATGACTGCGTGTTCTGGAAGGGCATGAAGTGCATGGGGCCAGTCACGCGCGCCGGCTGTGGGGCTATCTGCCCCAGCAACGGCGACTACTGCGAGGGCTGCCGCGGCTTTGTGGATCACCCCAACGAGCAGGCCCATCAGGAAACCCTGAAGGAACATGGCTTGACCGTTCAGGAGGTCATGAACTACTTCAACCTGTTCAACTCCTACGACGAAAGCCAGATCTAACCACCGGTAGGACGGGCCTCTCGCCCGTCCTCATGGTCGGGCGGGAGGTCCAACCTGCCGCAGGCACTGAAAGAGAGGCGCCGGGATATGCAAGATGGCAAGATCGAAGTCCATGACGTCACCCGCGTGGAGGGGCACGGGAACATTGTCCTCAATGTCAAGGCGGGCAAGATAGAGGAGTTGCGGTTGGAGATCACCGAGTCGCCGCGCTTCTATGAGGCCATGCTGGTGGGCCGCAAGTGGTACGAGGCCACGCATATCACCTGCCGCATCTGCGGCATCTGTTCCATTGGGCACACCTCGGCCTCCATCAACTCGCTGGAGAACGGCCTGGGCGTGCAGGTCTCGCAACAGACCGAGTTGCTGCGGCGCATTGCGCACGCCGGGGAGACGCTGCAGAGCCACCTGCTGCACGTCTACTTCCTGGCCGCCCCGGACCTGCTGGGCGCGCCCAGCGTCTTTCCCCTGATCGAGACACATGCCGACGTGGTGAAGCGGGCCTTGCGGCTCAAGCGTCTGGCCAACGACATGTGCGCGGTCATCGGGGGGCGGCACATCCATCCGGTCTCCATGCGGGTGGGCGGTCTCTCCAAGATCCCCACCAAGGAGGCGCTGGCCAGCTTGCGCGATCGGCTTCTGGAGGCGGTGCCTGACTTGCAGGCCACCGTGGAGCTGCTTGCCAGTCTTGAGCTCCCGGCCTTCGAACGCGAGACGGATTACCTGGCGCTGTATCATCCCGACGAGTACGCCATGCTCGACGGCGACCTCATCCGCACCGCCAACGGTCTGGAAGCTCCCGTCCCGGACTACAAGAGCCTGTTCCAGGAGTACGTGGTGCCGCACTCCACCGCCAAGCATGCGGAGATCGAGACCGGCGCTTACATGGTCGGCGCCCTCGCCCGGTTCAACGTCAACCACGCCCAGCTCCGGCCCGAGGGCATGGCGGCCGCGGAGGCTATGGGCCTGAAGCCGGTCTGCTACAATCCCTTCATGAACAACGTGGCCCAGATCGTGGAATGTGTCCACCTGGCCTTTGAGTCGGTGGATATCCTCAACCAGCTCCTGGACATGGACCTCGTGCAGGAGGAGGTGGAGATCCCTGTGCAGGCCTGCCGCTG
>JAAYIR010000087.1 GCA_012523355.1 candidate division WS1 bacterium | reverse complement strand
TTGCCGAGGACATGGCCCTCCATCCACTGCAGGGCGGGGCCCGGTAGCTCATGCCCGGCAGCGAGCACCTCGGATGAGACCGGCAGAGACTGGACGAAATCGAGCTCAGAGGGTTGCACAGAAGACAATGACGATCACTCCTCGGAAGGCGCACCAGCTAGATCTCTCTGGGGCGTCGTATGGAGACGATAACTTAGCACACAAACCACCGCCTCACAAGCCCCCCTGCATCCTTTCAGGAACATATCTGACCTTTAAATACCTGAGAGGTTTGACATAGGAGTAGGAGTGGGGTATACTTATACAGGCTTGGAGCTATCATCGCGATGATACGTCTGCCCATGACACATTCACGGGTCGGCTTCACAGCCGGCAGATAGACAAGGCCGGCGCCCAATCAATCACTGAATGGAGGAGGTTGTGATTTTGCGCAAGGGTTTCACTCTGATCGAGCTGCTGGTGGTAATAGCCATCATTGCCATTCTGGCAGCAATCCTTTTCCCCGTGTTCGCGCGTGCGAAAGCCAAGGCCCAGCAGACGGCTTGCTTGAGTAACTGCAAGCAGCTCACGCTGGCCTTCATACAGTACGCGCACGACTACGACATGCATCTTCCCATGAATGCCGAATGGCTGGGGGCACTGGACCCGGCGACGGGAGGGTTCTCCTGGGTCGGCTACCAGGGCTACCTGTACCCGTACCTGCAGAACGTGGAGATCCAGTACTGTCCGGCGGAGCCAAACAAGACCTACGGGACCTGCTATGACTATCCTCGCCCGTGCCCGGGCTACCTCACCAACAACATCTACTGGTGGGACAGCACCGGGTACATGCAATGGGCGGGCAAGCACTCCATACAAAAGCCGGGCAAGCAGCTAGACTACTTCAACGCTCCCACGCACTTCGTCATCATGGCGGAGGGCAATATGGTGGGCCGCTATGTGGACGACATCTACCCTGACGGCACCATGCGCAACTATTCCGGCGCAGCGAACACCGGCAGGGATCTGTCCCTGGACCTGGAGCCCCCCAGACTCGGGGGGAGTACCGGAGGCTTCCTGGGTCGGCACAACGGGATGTGCAGTTGTTGCTTCCTGGACGGCCACGTGAAGGCCCTGAGCATCTCTGAGCTGGGCACCAACTACGAGTATTACTTCAATGCCAGCTCGAGGACTGCTGGCGCAGGCCAGGCGGTACCCTAACCTCAGGAGGTGAACAGAATGAAAAGAAACGCTTTTACGCTAATTGAGCTGTTGGTGGTCATAGCGATCATCGCCATTCTGGCGGCGATCTTGTTCCCGGTGTTTGCCCGCGCGCGGGCCAAGGCCCTGCAAAGCCATTGTCTGAGTAACCTCAAGCAAATTGCCCTGGCGGAGAAGATGTACGCTTCGGATTACGCAGACTTGTGGTGTCACCAGAACTGCGACTTTCGTCCTCCGGCGCTACAGCCCTACGTCAACAATTGGCAACTGTTCGTGTGCCCGGCCGCAGCGCCCGAGCATCAGCCGACGGGTGAGCCGACTAGCCGTAACGGCCGACGGATTAGCTATGTGTTCAATGACTATCAGGAAAGCTGGGCCTATGGGTACAACTGGTTCAAGACGCCAGAGGGTGCCATGCCCGCGCCCGCGGAGGTCGTGATGTGGGGCGACGGCTGGGGCCGCCACAGCTACAACGAGTGCAGCCTGCGGTTTCTGCAGAGCCCCTACACTTGTCCCTCCACCGAGGCGATGGACGCGGGGCTGACCGCCGACCCGCCCTTCTGGCCCTACGCGGCTAGCAATGCGCGGAACGCGCTGATTGCCCGGCACAATGGGATGGTGAATGTCAATTTCTGTGACGGCCATGCCAAGGCGATGACCCTGAATGCGCTGAAGGACTACCACATCTTCCTCGGGCCACAGCACCCGAACCAAACGGTGTACGCACACTTCCTGGTGGCGCGGCAGAAGAGCTAAGCCGCCCGCAACGGACGAGAGGTGGATTCTCGGGTACGCCAGCAGGGCAGACTCTGGTCCTGCGCCTTATGATGAGGGTGAACGCCCCGGCTCCCAGTGGGCCGGGGCGTTCTGTATTCCCAGGCTCCTACCTCTCACCCGCACCGCGCGGGTGCGCCGACTTCCGGACCCGCCACTGGCTGCGCCACAGGACTAATCCGGTGGCCAGGAAGAGGGCCTCTTCCCACAGAGAGGTCCAGGTGCGCGTGGGGCCGCTGGTGTCGGTGGTGAAGCAGCCGCAGTGTAGCTCAATCCCCCGCGCCAGAGCCTGGGCGAGGCCCAGCATGAATACGGCCATCAAGCCGCAGAACAGCAGGGTCGCAGCCCGGGTCCAGACCCCGGCAAGCAGGCAGAG
>JAAYIR010000086.1 GCA_012523355.1 candidate division WS1 bacterium | reverse complement strand
GGGGACCTGATGCAGGGGGAGGCTCCGACCCCGGAGGCGCGCGCAAGGCTACTGGCGGGGACACGGGTGATGGAACGCTACCAGCCCCCGGAGTACCGCGCAGAGCTGAAGGTGCTGGCAAGCGCGCTGGGCGTGGACTACATGGAGCTGATGGCGGCGCAGCTCTTTGGAGATGTATGGCGGGCGCCGCAGTGTTCATCCTACGCCGTCTGGGGCGAGGCCACGGCAGACGGGAAGTGCTACGCAGGGCGCAACATGGACTTCTGGGATCATGGCATCGCCAGCTACGGCATGGTGCTGCTGCACTACACGCCAGATCGCGGACTGCCCTTCGTGACCGTATCCTGGAGCGGAATCATCAACGGCTGGACAGCTATGAACACGGCGGGGATCGTCTGCTCGAACAATACGTCCGGGGGCGGGCAGGAGTCGCTGCAGGGCATCTCGACCTGCTTCATGGTGCGCAAGGTGGCGCAGTATGCGCGCACGGTCGCGGAGGGGGTGGAGATTGTCCGGCGGGGGCCGAGGGCCGCCGGGACCAATCTGCTCATCGCTGGCCCAGAAGGGGCGGCGATGGTCGAGTTCGATCACGACCGGGTTGCCGTTCGTTACAGCGAGGTGGGAGCGGACGCGTGGACCGTCATGCGGGATTATGTGGTGGCCGGCAACGTCTTCCGGTGGCTACTGCTGGATCCAGGAGAGAGGCGCCAGGGAGGCAACTGGGGGCGCTATGGCACCCTGCGGGGATTGATCCGCTCCCGCTATGGGCAACTCGGGCCGGAGGACAACCTGGCCCGGGTGGAGGGGATCCCCCTGAGCGGCATGAACCTGCAATGCGTGTTTCTCTGTCCCACGGACCGCACTTTCCAGATTGCGATGGGGCCACCGCCGGCCTCCAAGGACCGATTCCGTGAATATCGTTTGACGGCCAGGGGGTTGGACGTGATATGGCAGCCGCAAGCCCCAAAGATTTCCTGGCAGGAGCGACTCACAGGCAGGAATCAATGACCACCCAGCGAAAGTAGCATATGTAACACGCTAAGGCGGTGGCGATATGGACAGTCGAGTAGAGGAGTTCGTTCGCGACGTCGCCCACAACGTGGTAGGGCTGGATGTGGCGCTGTTTTTCCAGGCCAATCCCGGAATCTTCGACACGGCAGCCGGCCTGGCCCTGCGCCTACATCACAAGGCCGACGACATTCAGCGCGCGCTGGACCGGCTGGCGGAGCATGGCCTCGTCGAGATCGCCCAGCGTGGGGAAGGCCAATACCTGGTGTATAGCCTCTGCCACAACGCCGAGGTCTGGCGCCTGCTGTGCCTGCTCAGTGAGGCCTATCTGGACAACGCCGAGACGCGTAAAGAAATCGTGCGCATGCTTGTCCATCAGCAGGTGGAAGACAGCAGCCAGCAGGAGACAGATAGGAGTTAGGAGATAGGAGATAGGAGTTGGGAGTTGGAGTGCGGAGGGGAACAAGGGCGGCGGACCCGGTGTGTTCGCCAGGGCTGCATTCTGACTACGGCTCGTGAATTCTGGCGATTGCCTTCAGGAGGATTACGATGACCCCACGAAGATACCTTGTCGGTCTTGTGCTGCTGCTGTTCGCGACGACCGCCCTGGCGGACGTAAAGCTGCCCGCGTTGTTCTCTGATCATACAGTGCTCCAGCAGGGGAAGCCGGTGCCGGTCTGGGGAGGGGCGGAACCGGGAGAGGAAGTGACCGTCAGCTTCGCCGGGCAAACACAGAGGGCCACCGCTGACGCGGAGGGTAAGTGGAAGGTCAAGCTTAACCCGCTGAGCGCGAGCACTGAGTCGCGCGAGATGACCGTACAGGGAAAGAATACGCTGACGGTCAAGGACGTTCTGGTGGGCGAGGTGTGGGTGGGCAGCGGGCAGTCCAACATGCAGATGAGTGTGGGCGGGGTGATGAATGTCGAGCAGGAGATCGCGGCAGCGGATTATCCGACACTGCGCATGATCACCGTGCCGAACACCATCGCCATCGAGCCGCAAACAGACTTCAAGGGCGCGTGGGTGGTATGCAGCCCGGAGACCGTGGGCCGTTTCTCCGCCGTCGGGTATTTCTTCGCGCGGGAGTTGTGGGAGACGGTGCAGGTCCCGGTCGGCATCATACATAGCTCGTGGGGGGGGACGCGCATTGAGCCCTGGATGGATGAGGCGACCTTCAAGGGCGATCCGGCCCTGAAGCCGATTCTGGACGCCCGCGAGACTGCGATGGAGAACTACGCCAAGGCCTTGTACGACACTCTCGGTGGGTGGTTTTCGCAAGCTGCCGAGGCCAAGGCGGCGGGCCGACCGCTGCCCTTGCCACCAGTAGTGAGTGCACAGGATCCGCGACGGAGCTCGCAGATGGCCTCCGGGCTGTACAACGCCATGATTGCGCCCCTGGTCCCCTACGCCATCCAGGGGGCCATCTGGTACCAGGGGGAGTCCAACGCGGGGGACCCGGCAGGCTACCGCCGACTCTTCCCGGCCATGATTGCAGGCTGGCGGCAGGCGTGGGGGCAGGGCGACTTCCCCTTCCTGTTCGTGCAACTGGCGAGCTTCATGGGCACCGGCGCGGAACCGAGGGATACCAACTGGGCGCGGCTGCGCGAGGCGCAGACCATGACGCTGGCGACGCCGAACACCGGCATGGCGGTGATCATTGACATCGGCATGCCCGCCAACATTCACCCGGTGAACAAGCAGGATGTGGGCAAGCGCCTGGCGCTGTGGGCGGAGCATATGGTCTACGGCAAGGACGTAGTCTATTCCGGCCCGCTGTATGACTCGATGAAGGTGGAGGAAGGGGCCATACGGATTAGCTTCAAGCACGCCGAGGGCGGGCTGGTGGCCAAGGACGGGGTACTGAAGGGCTTCGCCATCGCCGGGGAGGACGGGAAGTTCGTGTGGGCGGAGGCCACTATCGAGGGGCAGACAGTGGTAGTGAAGAACGCGCAGGTACCGCAGCCGAAGGCGGTGCGCTATGCCTGGGACGACTATCCGGTGTGCAACCTGTATAACGCCGCCGGGCTGCCCGCCTCGCCCTTCCGGACCGACATGCCGGAGTAGCGGCAGGCGGCGAGAGACGAGAAGCGGTCCAGACCCGGTACGAAGGGGTAGTGTGTTGTAGGGAAGGGCCGGATAGGTGGCGACTTGCGAAGCGAGCGGTCGGTTCCTATCCGGCCCTTTGGGGTCTCGCCCGAGGAGCCGGACTGCCGCGCTAACCCGCGCGGCGTCTGGGTCTCGTGCTACGCTTGAGCTCCTCCTCAGGTGAAGAGAGTACGAGTCAGGAACTCCTCCTGCATTTCTTTCGTGAGGTTGACGAAACGGGTGGAATAGCCGTAGACCCGCACGATCAGATCGCGATGGCGCTCCGGATGCTCGCAGGCGTCAAGGAGTTGCGCCTGGTCAATGCAGTTCATCTGCAGCATGCCGATGCCAGAGGCGGCGAAAGCACGCTCCAGATGCCCCAGCGTCTCCACAGTGATACGGCCCAGGGGTAGCGAGAGGGTGAGCAGGGAGTTGGCGGGGCACTGGCTCAAGTCGAGGGCCGCGGCGCTGTTGATGGTGGCGGTGATTTCGGCGGAGGGGCGCAGGCGGGAAGGAGTCAACCCCTGGCTCAGGTGGTCGCCGGCCCGCCGGCCGTCGGGCGTGGCGCGTGTGACCTGGGCCCAGTACAGGGCGTCGCGGTAGCTGTAGATGCCGAGCTGGAAGGGGCCACCACGCTCGTTCTCGAGGTCGCGGGTGCCCGCGTAGATATCGTCCAGCACCCGGCGCGCCAGGGCATTTGACTCTGGGCACTCATCCCCGTAGTGGGGCATGGTGAGGGCCTCCACCCGTAAGGCTTCGTGGCCCTCCCAGTTGTCCCGCACCGCCGTCAGGAGTTCCTCCAAGGTGTGGCGCCCGCTCTGGAAGCACAACTCGCGGAGGACGAGCAGCGAGTCTACGAGCACCGAAAACCCGGCCAGCGGCAAGCCGTGGGGATTGTAGCGGCCACCCCCGGCAGTGTAGTCACGATGGTTGTGGAGACAGTCAGCCAGGCAGGCGGAGAAGAAAGGCGCAGGGTTGACTTGGGGCCAGGCCCGGCCGCCCTCAGCCAGGCGCGAGCACATCAGCCGCAGCGCGCGGAGCACGTTCCCCATCACGATTCGGTAGACTGCCTCGAAATCCTGCGCGCCGTCCAGGCGCTGGAAGGGGCATCCCGTTCTGGCCTCCAGCCCCGGAGACTCATGCACGGACAGGTCCAGGACGCGCGCGAGATTGAAGTAGCAGTTGGCTCCGGCAGAGTGTTCAAAGCCTTCGAGGATGGTCTCCCAGCACCCGCCGGCGACGTAGCGCCTGGCATCCTCCACGCGTTTGCCGGCTTTCACCAGCGCAGGGAGGAGGCAGTCGTCGTTGAGGAAGGCGATGACGTTCCGGCCGCTGAGGAAGTCACGATTGACTGCGTCCAGATACTCCTGCGGCGAAGTCTGGCGGATGCGACACAGGAGCTTGGGGTAGATAAGCCCGAGCTCGTGGTGCGCCCGCAGCACCATGAAGGTGACCTCATTGCACACTGGGGAGCCATTTTCGTCGCAGCCCCCGAGGATGAGCGTGTCGCCCTGTTCCTGGAGGTTGAAGCACTGATCCACGGGCTGGTCGAGGTCCAGCTTACATTCAGTGTGGAGCAGGAAGCGACAGAGCAGGTCATAGGCTTCCTCCGGAGTGAGACGCCCGGCCTCCAGGTCGGCCCGGTACAGGGGGCCCAAGGTCCTGTCGAGGTGGCCGAGGACCGACATGCCCAGGCCCTCGATCGAGGCGCAAACTTCGTGGAGGAACCACATGGCGCACAGGCCCTCGCAGAAGGTCCCGGACCTGCGCCAAGGGACCTCCCGCGCGGTACTGGCGATCATCCGTAAGAAGCGCCGCTGCGTGGCGTCACTCGTCTCTTCCAGTTGGGCGGCAGCGGCGGCAGCGAATTTCTCCGCGATCTTCTTCACGGCCAAGAGACCGCGCAGGGCGCACTGGACAAACTCCGTCTCCTCCTCGGTGGCACATCGCTCCAGCTCTGTTTCAGCCTGCCGGTAGAAGTACTCCAATCCGTGTTCGACCACGTTGGAGAAGGGGAAACAGTGGTGGTCATAATCAGCATAGGTCCAGCGCAGATGGAGGCCTTCACTACCCGCGGCCAGGTACTGCTCCCGGGCCCGGGGATCGGCATCGTAGAAGAGGTGCTCATTGCGCAGGTATAGCCATCCGCCTGCGCCCAGGCCGGGGACGCCGTCGTATTCAGCCACCTTCACGCCCATCTCGGAGAACAGGGGCGAGTTCCTGAAGAGGACGGGTTGGAAGCCCTCGGCGAGGATCTCATATTGAGCCGCCTTGAGCTGTACGGGGCTGGCCTCCGGGTGAGCCGCGGCATACTCGTCCATGCGCCGGCACAGGGGGTCCTGGTAGTCCCACTCTCCGAGCTGCTGGTAGGAGTGCTCGCGGTAGTAGGTCTGCAGTTCTGCGCGCAAGGCATCCAGGTTCATTTCGGACCGTGTCCTTGAGATGGCTCAGCAGACGCCCCCTCCCAGTGGAGAGGGAATAAGGCAAGCTGGTCAGAAGGCGTGTTTAGACTACTGTCACAGAATCATGGTGTCAAGCCGGAAAGGCAGGCTGGCCTTGCCTCCACGCGAGGTTAGAGGTAGAATGTCTTCTCAGTTTGGCCCGGAGCCACCTACCATGAACGAGAATATCCGCACGCGTTTTGCTCCCTCGCCGACGGGCTACATGCACATCGGCAACCTGCACACCGCCCTGTTCGAGTGGTTGTTCGCGCGCCATGAGGGCGGCAAGTTCATTCTGCGCATTGAGGACACTGATGTCGAGCGACACACTCCGGAGGCGGTGCAGGTCATCTATGACGGCCTGCGCTGGCTGGGGCTGGACTGGGACGAGGGCCCGGATGTCGGGGGGCCCCACGGCCCGTATGTGCAGTCTGAGCGCGTGGAGATCTACCAGGGCTACCTGCAACAACTTGTGGCCGAGGGGAAGGCCTATGAATGCTACTGCACACCGGAGGAGCTGACCGCGCGGCGGGAGGCCATGCGGGCGCGGGGTGAGGCGCCACGCTATGATAACCGCTGCCGGACGCTGACCGAGGCGGAGCGGGCCGCGGCGCAGGCCGCAGGGCAGCAAGCCTGCGTACGGCTGCGCATGCCGGAGGGCGGCGCGACGGTGGTTCGCGACCTGATCCAGGGCGAGGTGAGCTTCGAGAACGCGCTGGTGGGTGACCCCGTCATCGGCAAGACCTCCGGCTTCCCGACCTACCACATGGCGGTGGTGGTGGACGACTACCTGATGCAGATCAGCCACGTCATCCGGGCGGCTGAGCACCTGGCTAATACGCAGGTGCACATGCAGATCCAGGCGGCACTGGACTTCCCGACGCCGACCTATGCGCACCTGCCGCTGATCCTGGGCGAGGATCGCACCAAGCTCTCAAAGCGGCACGGAGCGGTCTCGGTGGTGGAATATCAGGAGAAGGGCTTCCTGCCCGAGGCGCTGTTCAACTTCCTGGCGTTGCTGGGTTGGTCACCCGGGGGGTCCGAGGAGGTGCTCTCGCGGGAGGAGATCATCGAGCGCTTCACGCTGGAGGCATGCAGCGCCTCGCCAGCGGTGTTTGACCTAGCCAAGGCGGAATGGCTGAACAGCGAGTACATGAAGCAGATGCCAGGGGAGGAGATGGCCACGCGGCTGCTGCCGCTCCTGCAGGAGCACGGGCTGATGGAGGCGGAGCCCAGCCCGGAGCGGCTGGCGTGGCTGGCGCAGGTAGCAGACCTGATGAAGGAACGCGCTCCGCTGCTGACCACCTACGCTGAATGGGCGAGATACTTCTTCACCGACGACTACGAATATGACGAGAAAGCCCGTGACAAGTGGCTGACCAAGCCAGAGACGCCCGGGGTACTGCGCCAGCTTGCCGAGCGGCTGGAGACGCTGGCCGGTTGGGACGCAGAGAGCGTGGAGGGGGCGGTGCGCGGTCTGGCCGAGGAAGTGGGCGTGGGCGCGGGGAAGGTCATCCATCCCTGCCGGGCCGCGGTGACGGGAACTACGGTGGGTCCCAGTCTGTTTCACCTGCTGGAGTTGCTGCCGCAGGAGACAGTGGTCATGAGGTTGAGACGGGCGGCGGAGGCGTTTGGAGAGCAGTAGGCCATTCGGCCGGGGGGGAGTCGTTGGCAGTCTCTGGCCGAGTTGAGTTGGCAAGGACAGAGGTCCCGGGTGTACAGTTCAGGCTGGCCTCGCCCTCGCCAGGCAAAGGCGGGCGCTCCTTTCTTCGGAGGGATTCTGTGCGAATCCGTTGGAGAGAGGGGAGCATCCGCAAACACGTGGCGCTGAGCAGTTGAAGGGAACTCTAGCATGCTTCTGCAGACCAATTTTGAGCAGGATCCGAGTACGCAGGGCTGGATGGCGACGCCCGATGAGGAAGAGGGCGTGCCGGAGTGGGTCAGCGGGGAGGGACACTCGGGAAGCCACTACCTGAAGATCAGTCGCGGACGCTGGGAAAGCCCAGACTTCCCGGTCACGCCGGGGGCCTGGTACAGGTTGTCGTTCTGGTATCGCGGACTGGGAGGAGAATACGCGACGCTGTTTCAGTGGGATGGCGAGGAGAACTTCATCGCGGCCGACCGCTATGAGAACGTGCCGGCGGCTGAGGAATGGACGCAGAAGGTCATTCATTTCCGGGGGCAGTTCGAGGCCGTCACCGGCAAAGTGCTATTCGGGGCGGGCTGGGGCGAGACGCCGCACGAGCTGCACGTGGATGAGGTCGAGCTGCAGGAGGTGACCATTCCGGAGGCGCTGGCGGCGATGGATGAGCGGGCGGCGGGTCTGCCACCGCTGACCTGGACCCCGCCCGAGGGACGTCATGGGCGAATTCCGCTGACGATGAAGCGCCTGCGTTCCGGAGAGAGGGTGCGGGTGGTGATGCTGGGCGACAGCATAATCAACGACACCTCCAGCGGGCCGTGGGAGATTCTGGTCGAGCGACTATATCCGGGTGCGAAGATTGACTTACAGGTCTCGGTGCGCGGGGGCACGGGGTGCTGGCACTACCAGGATCCAGAGCAGCTGGAGGCGTATGTGTTGCGCTATGCGCCGCAGCTTCTGTGGATCGGCGGGATCAGCCAGAAAGGCGACATTGAGGCGATCCGCAGCGTGATCCAGCAGACGCGAGCGGCGCTGCCAGAGACTGAGATTCTACTGTCAACCAACTCCTGCGGGCCGTTCGGGGACCCGCGCAGCAATCCGGAGTGGTCCTCCCGGGTGGATCCGGACGGAGACAACTGGCGCAGCCTGCTCTGGCGGCTGGCAGAAGAGGAAGGGGCGGAGTGGCTGGACATGTCGGCGGGCTGGGGGACGTACATCAAGAGTCAGGACAAGCCCTACGAGTACTACATGCGCGACCCCGTGCATGCAAACGATCATGGCCGCTTAGTGCTGGCGAAGGTGATTGAGACGTACTTCAAGTCGTAGGAACAGGAGGCGGGGACGCAACCCCGCCGCATGGATATCTTAGGAGGTCGAAACATGCTCAGGTTCGCGATAGCTGTTGTATTGGCCCTCGCGCTGGCGATGACCAGCGCCGTGTATACCCAGGAAGGAGCACAAGCCGCTACCATGATTCTGCAAAGTGATTTCGAGACGGATCCCGTGGCCCAGGGCTGGGTGCCCACGCCGAACAAGGACGTGGCCCCGGTCTGGGCGACCGGGAAGGGCCATTCCGGGGAGCATTACGTGGAGATGAGCGCCGGGAAGTGGGAAAGCCCGACCTTCGCGGTCAAGCCCTTCAACTTCTACCGGGTGGACTTCTGGTACCAGGCTTCGGGCAGCGGTCACATCGCGGCGTTCTCCTATGACGCGGAGGGTGAGTTCATCGCTTCCGACGTCTACGAATACATCGCGCCCAGCGGTCAATGGGCGCAGAAGACCTTCCTCTTCCGTGGCTGCAACCAGGCGACTACCGCGAAGATAATTCTCATGTCCGGATACTGGCCGCAAGGCGAGAAGCTGCTGAGGGTGGATGACCTGCAAGTGCAGGAAGTCAGCGATGAGGAGGGACTTCAGGTGGCCGATGAGATGTGGGCCGGGATGCCCGAGATGACCTGGACGCCGCCGGCCAAGCGCTGGGAGAACCTTCCCAAGACGATGGCCAAGCTGCGAGAGGGCAAGACCCTGAAGATCGTCATGCTGGGCGACAGCATCATCAATGATACCTCCAACGGGCCGTGGGACCTGCTGCTGGAGCGCCTGTACCCCGGCTCGGAAGTACAGTTGCAGGTTTCGGTGCGGGGCTCGACGGGGTGCTGGTACTACCAGGACCCGGAGCAGCTCAAGGCGTACGTACTGGATCACTCTCCGGACCTGGTGTGGATCGGCGGCATCAGCCAGAAGGGTGACATTGACGCCATCGAGAGCGTGATTGACCAGACGCGCGCCGCTCAGCCGGAGGTGGAGTTCATCCTCTCCGGTCACACCTGTGGGACGACCAGCGACCCGCGCAGCAATCCGGAGTGGTCTTCCGTCACTGACCCCCACGGGGACAACTGGCGCAGTCTCCTGTACCAAAGGGCAGAGAAGAAGCAGGTGCAGTATGTGGACCTGTCCTCCGGGTGGGGCTGGTACGTCAAGCACAGTGATAAGCCATATAATTACTTCATGCGCGATCTGCTGCACGCCAATGACCACGGGCGGATGGTGCTGTCCCGGACGATCGAGGCTTACTTTAAGCCCCAGGGATGAGTGCGCAAACAGCCGCAGGTGGCAGGTGGGGGAGCAGGTAGTACGGCTGAGGCTGGTTGGCTTGCGCAAGGGTAGGGCAAGGGCTATAATGCTGGCAGGGCCGGTACGGTGCCGGCCTGGTTTTTCTCTGCGTGGATGAGGGGCCAGGAGGGCTCCGCAGGGGTGGAAAAGATGAGGACTATGAATAAGAACCAGGTGGCGGGGGAGGTAAGCCCCGCCCCGCAAGAGACAATGACAGGCGGGACGCCCGTCCTACCGACAGGCGGGACGCC
>JAAYIR010000085.1 GCA_012523355.1 candidate division WS1 bacterium | reverse complement strand
GCGAGGAGGTAGCGGGCGTGATCTCGGTGGTGACGGTGCCGCCCGGGGAGAGCCTGACCCTCACGCAGGAGGCGACCTTGGAGCAGGTGGAGCTGTGGTCGGTGGACCGGCCGTACCTGTACCGGCTGGTCACCACGGTGACGGTGGCGGGAGAGCTGGTGGACCAGCAGGAGACCACCTTTGGGGCGCGGCACTTCCGCTTTGATCCGGAGCAGGGGTTCTTCCTGAACGGGCAGCCCTTGAAACTGAAGGGGACGTGCAATCATCAGGATCACGCCGGAGTGGGGGTGGCGGTGCCGGATGCGGTACAGGCCTTCCGCATCCAGCGCCTGAAGGAGATGGGCTGCAACGCCTACCGCTGCGCGCATAACCCCCCGGCGCCGGAGTTGCTGGACGCCTGCGATCGGCTGGGGATGGTCGTGATGGACGAGAACCGCTACCTGGATGCCACCCCCGAGCGTCTGGGAGACCTGGCAGACATGATCCGCCGCGACCGCAACCATCCCAGCGTGATCATATGGTCCATGTGCAACGAAGAGCCGCTGCAAGGGACGGAGACAGGGGCACGGATTCTGAAGCGAATGGTGCGACTGGTCAAGCAGCTGGATCCCACCCGCCCCACCATCTGCGCGATCAGTGGAAATTGGCAGGGCGGGGGATTCTCCACCGTGACCGACTTGATGGGGTGCAATTACTCCATCCCGCTGTACGATGCCTACCACACCGCGTTCCCGGAGCACCCCATGCTGGGCAGCGAGACGTGCAGCACGGTGACCACGCGGGGGATCTACGAGAAGGACGAGGCGAGCGGCTACCTGCCAGCCTATGACATAACTCAGCCCGGTTGGGGCTCCCCGGCGGAGCCGGGGTGGAAGGCGGTTGTCCAGCGGCCCTTCATGGCCGGCACCTTTGTCTGGACTGGCTTTGATTATCGCGGGGAACCGACGCCGTACTCGTGGCCCTGCATCAACTCACACTTCGGGATCATGGATACGTGCGGTTTCCCCAAGGACAACTTTTTCTATTACCAGTCCTGGTGGACGGAAGAACCCGTCTTGCATATCCTCCCGCATTGGAACTGGCCGGGGCGCGAGGGGGAGGAGATTGACGTCTGGGTGCACTCGAACTGCGAGCGCGTGGAGCTATTCCTGAATGATGAGAGCCTGGGCGCGCAGGAAATGGAACGCAACGGACACCTGGCATGGAAGGTCAAGTACACGCCAGGGACGCTGCTCGCGCGCGGCTATAAGGGGGCGGAACAGGTAACCACGGCACGAGTGGACACCACCGGACCGGCCGCGGGCCTGTTGCTAGCGCCGGATCGGCACGAATACCGCGCCGATGGAGAGGACGTGGCCGTGGTCACGGTGGGGATTCTGGACGCGGAGGGGCGCCTGGTGCCAGTGGCGGACAATGAGGTGCGCTTCACGGTCAATGGCGGCGCGAGAATACTGGGAGTGGGCAACGGCAATCCCTCCAGCCACGAGCCGGACCAGGCGGATCGGCGTCGGGCTTTCAATGGTCTGTGCCAGGTACTGATTGGCATGGGACGCGAGCCGGGAGAGGTGGTCCTGACGGCCCATTCCCCTGGGCTGCGGACGGAGAGAGTAACCCTGACTGCGGAGCCGTGCCAGCCACGCCCCTATGTCCCGGTCCTCCATCAAGCTCAGGCGGTGACCTCCTGGCGGCGGTCGCCGTTGTTTGAGGAGGAGCCGGCGGGAACCGCCGCGCCGCCGGACTGGGACCAGAATGCCTGGCAGCTGATCTCGCTGGGCAGCGGCGCGCAGGGGGAGGCCGGAACAGGCTGGGTAGTGTTCCGCGCAATGACGCGCACTCCAGCCCACCACCCGCAACAGGAAGCGGTGGCGCTACGGCTGGAAGGGATCTGCGCGCCGCTGAAGGCCTATGTCAACGGCAACCCCGCCGGGGAGGCAGCAGCCGGAGAGCTCACGATTCCGTTGGCGACCGCACCGAAGTCACCGCTGATCGTGACGCTGGTGACCCGGCAGGAAGGGCAATTCGCGGAGCCGATCAACGCGGCGGTGTTTGAACGAGAAGCGAAGGGATAGGGCACGCGGAAGGCGAAGGCAGGTAGGTGGGGCGGAACTGAGGCCCCGCCTCTGGAGGGAGGCTAGCATGGCGTCCAAGTATGCTCTCGGGCTGGATTTTGGCACCAACTCGGTCCGCGCTTTGATCGTGGACGTGCGCACGGGTGAGGAGGTCGCCACCTACGTTCATGACTACCAGCGGGGCGATCAGGGCATCCTCACCGACCCCGGTAACCCCCATGTCGCCCGCCAGAGTCCCCATGACTACCTGGAGGGATTGGCGGAGTCCGTCACCGCGGCGCTTACCGCGGCAGCGAACATCGAGGGCTTCAGACCGGAGGACGTCATAGGCATCGGGGTGGATACGACGGGCTCGACGCCAATTCCCGTGGACGCCCAGGGCACCCCACTGGCCTTCCAGCCCGAGTTTGAGGACAACCTCAACGCCCAGGCCTGGTTGTGGAAAGACCACTCCGGCCTGGCCGAGGCGGAAAAGATCACGGACCTGGCGGCCGAGCACCGACCGCAGTACCTGTCCAAGATCGGCGGCACCTACTCCTCGGAGTGGTTCTTCTCCAAAGTCTGGCACTGCCTGAACGTAGATCCCCGGGTTTTTGAGGCCGCGTCTAGCTGGGTGGAACTCTGTGACTATATCCCCGGAGTGCTGGTAGGAGATACCAAGCCGGAGCACCTCAAGCGTGGAGTCTGTGCGGCCGGACATAAGGCCCTGTACTGCGAGGAGTGGGGTGGGCTGCCGGATGAGGAGTTTTTGTCCCTCCTGGACCCCCAACTGGGGAAGCTGCGGGCGCGGCTATATGAAAAGGCCTATCCCTCCAGCGAGCAGGCAGGGTTGCTGTGTCAGGAAGGGGCCGATAAGACTGGACTGCCAGCCGGCATTCCAGTCGCGGTCGGGGCCTTCGATGCGCACCACGGCGCGGTCGGGGCCGGGGTCACCGTCGGGACCTTAATCAAGATTATCGGCACTTCGAGCTGCGACATCACCGTGGCCCAAAAGGAGACCGGCGCCTCCGAGGTACCAGGAGTCTGCGGAATTGTTGAGGGCTCGGTGTTGCCGGACTGCTATGGCATCGAGGCCGGACAATCGGCGGTCGGGGATATCCTCAACTGGTTCGTGACCTATGTCTGCGGCGGGGACGCTCAGCTGCACGAGGAGCTAACCGCGAAGGCGGCCACGTTGAGACCGGGGCAGAGCGGACTGCTGGCGCTGGACTGGAATAACGGGAACCGGACGGTCCTGGTGGACGCACGGCTCACCGGGCTGCTCCTGGGACAGACTTTGCACACCACTCGCGCCGAGATCTATCGAGCGCTGATCGAGGCTACGGCCTTCGGCGCGCTGACGATTCAGAATCGCCTGCAGGAGTACGGCGTGCCCACCGAGCGGATTATCGCTTGTGGAGGCATCGCCGAGAAGAATACAATGTTTATGCAGATCTATGCGGACGTCCTCGGCACGACCATCGAGGTCTCGCGGTCCAGCCAAACCTGCGCGCTGGGGGCGGCGATCTTCGGCGCGGTGGCGGCCGGGAAGGCTGCGGGGGGCTACGATACGGTCGAAGAGGCGCAAGCGGCCATGACCGGGGTCAAGGGTCTGAGGTACGTGCCTGACCAGGAGGCCCACGCCGTCTACCACCGCCTGTACCTGCTCTACAAGCAACTGCATGACAGCTTCGGGGTGCAGGGGCACCAAGAAGAGCTGTATGGGGTCATGAAGACCCTGTTGGACCTTAAGGCCGAGGCAAGTAGTTAGAAGAAAAGAGTGTCAGTTAGGAGTCGGAGCCAAGTGTTGGAAGAACTGAAGCGGCAAGTCTACGAGGCTAACCTGGCCCTGGAACGCGCCGGGCTGGTAATACTGACCTGGGGCAATGTCTCCGGCTTCGATGCCGACTCCGGGCTGGTCGCCATCAAGCCCAGCGGCGTAGGTTACGAGGACCTGCGCCCTGAGCAGATGGTCATCGTGGACCTGGAAGGCAAACTGGTCGAGGGAAACCTGCGGCCCTCCTCGGATACGCCGACGCACCTGGAGCTGTACCGCAGCTTCGCGGGGATCGGCGGCGTCGCGCATACCCACTCCACCTATGCCACCGCCTGGGCGCAGGCGCGACGGGCGCTGCCCTGCTTCGGCACTACCCACGCCGACTACTTCCGGGGCGAGGTGCCGGTTACCGAGGAGATGACACCTGAGGAGATCGGCGGGGAGTATGAGCTGGAGACCGGGAAGGTGATCGTGCGGGCCTTCATGGTAGGACAGGCGTCTCGCCTGTCAGGGACAGACGGGCGAGACGCCCGTCCTGCCGATTATCATCAGGTTCCGGCGGTTCTGGTGGCCAGCCACGGTCCCTTCACCTGGGGGCCCACACCAGAGAAGGCCGTGGAGAACAGCATCGTGCTAGAGCATTCCGCCATGCTGGGGGCGATCGCGGAGGGCCTCTCCCCCGGCCTGCCGTGCATAAGCTGCCACCTGCAGGACAAGCACTTCCTGCGCAAGCACGGGAAAGATGCGTATTACGGACAGAAGTAGGGCGGGCGCGCTGCCCGTCCTTCAGAGGTGATAGGCAAACGTCTGTGCTCTTGCCGACAGACGACACGCCTGTCCTACCCTTCAGGGAGGAATGAAAAATGGCTAAGGAAATGACTTTGGGAGTTCTGGTGGGCAATCGGGGATTCTTCCCCAATCATCTGGTCGAGGAAGGCCGCAAGGAGGTGCTGGCCGTCCTGGCCCAGGAGGGGTTCAAGACCGTGGCCCTGGGGCCGGAGGATACGCCCTTCGGGTCGGTGGAGAGCCGCGCGGACATTCATAAGTGCGCCGACCTGTTCAAGGCTAACGCGGACAAGATTGACGGGATCATCGTCACTCTGCCTAACTTCGGCGACGAGCGCGGCATCGCGGAGAGCCTGCGTGAGGCGGACCTGGGCCTGCCAATACTGATTCATGCTTTCCCCGATGAGGTGGGTAAGCTCTCGCTGCAGGACCGCCGCGACAGCTTCTGCGGTAAGATCTCCGCCTGCAACAACCTCCGGCAGATGGGGCTCCCCTACTCACTGACGACCAATCACACGCTGGCGCCCTCGAGCGCTGAATTCCGCGAGGAGCTACACTGGTTCGCGGGGGTCTGTCGGGTCGTCAACGGCCTCAATGGAGCACGGATCGGGGCCATCGGCGCCCGGCCCGCAGCCTTCCGCACGGTGCGCTATAGCGAGAAGATACTGCAAGTCAACGGCATCTCGGTGGAGGTCATTGACCTGTCGGAGATCTTCGGACAGGCCGAGCGGCTGGACGACAACGCGGCCTTAGTGAAGGAGAAATTGGAGGCAGTCAAGGGCTACGTACCGGTGGAAGGCGTGCCAGAGGGCTCGCTGCTCAAGATGGCCAAGTTCGCGGCGGTGGTGGAGAACTGGATGACAGAGAATGAACTTGACGCCAGCGCGATCCAGTGCTGGACCGCGATGGAGGAGTACTTCGGGATCGTGCCTTGCGCCGTGATGAGCATGATGAGCAATCAACTCCTGCCCAGTGCGTGTGAGGTGGATGTTACGGGCGCGGTGGGGATGTATGCGCTGGCGCTCGCCTCGGAGCGACCGGCGGCGCTGCTGGACTGGAATAACAACTACGGGGAGGACCCCGACAAGTGCGTGCTTTTCCACTGTTCAAACCTGCCCAAGAGCCTGTTCCAGGACGTGAAGATGGGCTGTCAGGACATCATCGGCCAGAGCGTAGGAACTGAGAACGCCTACGGCACCTGTGTCGGGCGGATAGCGCCGGGTCCCTTCACCTTCGCGCGCGTCTCCACTGACGATGAGACGGGGGAGATCAAGGCCTATGTCGGAGAGGGGGAGTTCACCAAGGATCCGCTGGACACCTTCGGCGGGGCGGGTGTGGCCTATGTGGAGGACCTCCAGGACCTGCTGGCTTATATCTGCACGCAGGGCTTTGAGCACCACGTAGCGGTGACCCCGGCGGAAGTGGCCCCGGTGCTGGAGGAAGCGCTGGGGAACTACCTCGACTGGGACGTGTACTATCACGCAGGAGAGTAGTCCTGTTCTGACTGCATGGGCGGAGATTGGCCGCCCCGATGGCCAATCTCCGCCCACATGGCAAGGCCACCCCAACAACCACCGCCGAAGGCCCTGAGTCTCACCCCTGCACCAGGAATCACAAAGACTCCAAAGGCTCACCGATGAAGACACTTTCTGAACCACTGGCCCCGTATGCCGAGACGCTCAGCTTCCTCCACGACCTCTGGCTGAGTGAGCGGGCACCGGAGCGGCCGGCGCTGGTTTTCGTAGAGACCACACCAGCTCCTCCACCACCCGACGATCCCGATCCGCTCCGCGCCCGGGCCCTGGCCGCACAACACGCGGCCCTGCATGGACGGGTTTGCGAGGGCACCGATTACGTCCCTCTGCTCTCCACCAATAACGGCACTGAGGCCATGGCCAGCGCCTTCGGGGCAGTTTTGCAGGAACATGACGGCCGGTACTGGGCGGAGCGGCTATTCCACGATCTCCACGAAGCGGACGGGTTGGAGGTGCCTCCGGTCGAGGGGGCACTGGTAGGCGAGGCGCTGGAGCACACGCGCTTGCTGCGTCAGCACACCGAGCTGCCCATCATGTCGCTGGACCTGCAAAGCCCGCTGACTGTAGCCACCCAGCTGCTAGGCGTGAGCGAGCTATTTATGGCCATGTACGACGACCCGCGGCGGGTACATGCGCTGCTGGAGGTGATCACCGAGTTCTTCATTCGCGTGGTGGAGACACAACAAGCTAGCGCGGGAGAGTTCTGGGCACCCGTATTCTGGCCGGGGATCTGGTCGCCACCGGAGGTGGGATTGGAGCTCGCAGATGACTACATGCTCGCGCTTTCCCCAGAGCTCTTTGATGAGTTCTCCCTCCCCTATCTGAGTCGCCTCGCCGAGCATTTCGGAGGGCTGTTCCTGCACTCGTGCTCCATCTACAGCCGGAACTTGCCCTCGCTGAAGAAAGTACCTAACCTGCGGGGAATAAACTCAGACCTGAGCATGTCATGCCCGGTGCGGGAGATACTGGACGCGCTGCCAGGCGTGGTAGTGACTCCGCACATCTACATGAACAAGGAGATTACGCACCCCACACAACAGGTCTGGCTCCGGGAGACGCTGGAGGCCTGGCGTCCCGGCGATCGCTTGTTTCCATACGTGCTGGCGGTGATGTATGACCCTCCAGCCAAGGCGGAGGTGGCGACAGACTTTGCTGAGGTGCGAAAGGTGATTCCCGCGAGCGTGAGGCGGACGTAAGGAGACCCTCGCATGAAACAGTTGAATGTCCTCGTAATCGAGACCGATCAACAGCGATACGACTGCCTAGGCTCCTCGGGCAATCCTTTCATTCGCACGCCGCACCTGGACGCTCTAGCCGCGGAGGGGACCGTTTTCACTCGCCATATCTCCGCGAATCCGGTCTGCCAGCCATCACGCTGCAGTTTGCACACAGGCCTGTACACACCTGCGCATGGCGTTTACACCAATGGGATCGCGCTTAACCGCCGGGAGTACGTCAACTCCCACGACATTACGATCGAGGAACCGCTGACGCTCGCCGATCGATTTGCCGCAGCCGGTTATGACACCGCGGCCTTCGGCAAGCTCCATCTGACCCCCAACATCGAGAACGACGCGCGCGAGCATCAGTGCCCGACCTACCCCGAGAGCTACGCCGTGATGGCCGCGCCGGCCTTCCGCGACTGGCATGGGCCCTACTATGGCTTCCGGCATGTCGAGTTCACCGGGGGGCATGGCGAGATTCCGGTCACCACCGGCCACTACGCCCAGTGGCTGCACGATACTGCCCCCGACGTATACGCCGAGGTCCTCCCCCATGCCAATCCGTACTTCTCCGGCGGAGCTGAAAATCGTCTAAAACTCCCAGTAGCCGGGCAGCAAGACCTCTATCCCTCCAAGATTCCAGGCGCGCTGCACAACACCACCTGGCTGGCCGAGCGCTTCATCGAGTATCTCCAGCGTGGACGCCGCAGCGACCGCCCCTTCTTTGCGTACGTGGGTTTCCCGGATCCGCACCATCCCTTCACGCCCTCCTTTGACATTGCGGCGCAGTTCGAGGGCATCCCCGTCAAGCCACCGGTCGATCCCACGGGCGAGCAGATCCAGGGTTCGATCCTGCTGGAGACGGTGAAGCGCCCACCCCGCGTATGGAGCGAGGAGGTGCTGCGCTATACCTACGCGATGCTTTATCAGGTGGACCTCGCGGCCGGGCAGATGATGGAAGCTCTGCGACAGGCTGGTCTGTGGGAAGACACCCTCGTTGTTTTCACCAGTGACCACGGAGATTTTCTCGGCGATCACGGGCTGCTCTACAAGAGTGAGGTGGGATCAGAGGCCCTCCTGCACGTGCCGTATATTATGCGGGTTCCAGGCAGGTCCCTGCCCTCGCAAGTGGATATACCGATGAGCAACGTGGACGTCCTGCCCACCTTGCTGGCCTGCGCCGGGGTAGGTTCTGCGTGTGACACGCATGGCGAGGATATCACCGCGCACCTCACAGACGACTCCCGGCGGGTATATGCGCACTGCAACAATAATACCGGCCCCCGGCAGATCAACTACACGCTGTACGACCACGAGCACCGCTACACCTGGTATCCTTTCGCGGAGCGCGACGAGCTTTTTGACTATAGAGCAGACCCGGGTGAAATCCGCAACCTCGCGTCCAACCCAGCCCACGCCGCGCTGATTGCGGACTACCGCCGTCAGCTGGCGGATAGTCTTGTGCGACATTACAACCCAATCATGGGCCGCATCGGGATCTTCTAAACGACCCTAACAGCTTCCGAGGTGACAACATGCGTAACCTACTGACCCTGCTGGTGCTTCTAAGTCTGGCTGGCGCCGCTCACGCCGCCGACTTCGCGTGGTGGAAGGACGAGCTTCCCTACCGCGTCCCGGTGGTCGTCAAGACCGCAGGCGTGGAGGAGAGTGACGCGCCGGCGCAGGTGCGCTTCAACTTCAGCGCCTTTCTCCCCGGTGGGGAGCAACTCGACCTGCACAGCGTGCGAGTGGTGGAACAGGACGCGGAGAGCGGCGCCTTTCTGCGGGAGTACCCGGCGCTCGTGCAGCCGGTGGACAACTACTTCAGCGGCCTGGCCCCGCTCAACTTCCAGAAGCCATACGACCCCGCAAAGCCCCCCTGGATTAGGGCCAGCAGCGAGAATCCGGCGAACCCGGCGCTGAACCTGGTCCAGCAATCCGGCCTGTGGGAGGCCGGGACACCGACACCGCCGTGGACGCTGGCGATTGATCTGGGTGAGGCGAAGCTCATCAATACGGCGCTGGTGCTGCTCGGCTATGACGGGGGGGGACGCGTCCTCGCCAAGGCCCGCTTGGAGACGGCAACCGAGTCCGCTGACGGACTGACCGACGGCAACTGGGAGCTGGTGGGCGACTGGGACCAGACCAGCATGTTTGAGAACGGTTCCTGGCGGCCCTTCTGCTTCGCGCCTCGGGAAGCCCGGTACGTGCGGCTGGTAATGGAGAAGATGACCGGCGGAGTTCAACCGAAGGTGCGAGCTTTTCAGATCTTCCGCCCGCTCTACGACCCCGACAATCGGCAGGAGGCACGGATAAGCTGGTATCTCCCCGGCACGTGGAACGGGGAACGGAGCTTCTTCCTCTATTTCGATGCGCTCCGGGGTCAGGGGCAGCCGGCGCCACCGGTGCCGGAGCAAGTCGCCATCTTGCGCGAGGCCGAGGAAACGCTGCCGGTGAGGAGCCCAGCAGGTGTGGGCTTTAGTCCCACCTATGACAAGACCGCCTCGGGACCGACCGATCCGAACCTGCTGAGCTACCAATACAAAGACGATGCCTTCATCGTTCCTACGGCCTGGGCGGTGACGTTGCCCCGGGAGGGCCTCTATACGCTTGCCATGCGGATCCGAGGCAACCCGGGAGACCACCAGATTGCGGTGCTGTGGGACCGGAAGATTCTGTTCCAAGGAGTCTTTGGCCTGGAGGGCGAGGACTGGAACATGATCGCCCTGCAGCCGCAAACCCTCACTGCGGGCGTACACACCTTGGAGCTGATGATCAAGAAAGGCAACGGGCCGCGACCCGTGGACCTGGACCTGATCATGCTCACCACGGCGCCGGAGTTCCTGCCCAACCAGGTGCTGCTTGCGTATCCGGGGGCGGGGGAGGTGCGAAGATGACTCGCTCCTGGCCCTGGCTGCTGGTGCTGACAGCTCTCCTCACCGCCACCCCCCTGGCGGCGGAGGGAGCGGAGAAGTGGCAGGCTTTCCTGCGGGTGAGAACCCTCTACCCTACCGGGCAACTCAAGGTCTGGGTCAGTGACGAGGGGCAGACCTGGCGCTACGTCACCAGCTCAGCGCCCTTCATGGCCGAGGAAGCAAAGGGGAAGGCGCACGGCGACTACCTCTTCGCGCTCGAGTACCTGCCAGCGTATCTACGCTTCGGGGCGCAAGGCGCCTACCTGGGGCGGCTGAGCGTAGACTACGCGGAAGCTCTTGTGGGCACTGAAGCCCGGAAGCCGCTGGAGGTAAAACCACTGGGCCCGGTGCTGAATCCCGGAAACCTCCAGGTGGCGGATGGCCAGCCCGCGATCATCTTCCACCGCGGACAGACCGAACAGGTCAACGGTTTTGTGATGCGCTTTCAGCCCACGCCCCGGCCACCCGACCGGGCGGCCCAGCGCCTCTACTGGGGGAACTATGTCGGCCCGCGAGACGCCAGCGACGAACTGGCCCAGGCTATCGCCTGGTGGGATTTCACCATTTTTCAGCAGGGAGATAAGCTGGAGGAGTGCGTGCGCAAGGTCAAGGCGCTCAATCCGCAGCACCGGGTAGTCTTACGCCTCTGGCTGCCCGGGCAGTCACCACTGCTGTATGCCTATGATGAGGAGTCCCGGCGGGTGGCGCGGGAAACAGTCCTGTCACAGTTCAGCAGCTTCGCCGACCTGGTGGATACCGTGACCCTCAGCGAGGAGGAGCCAGGGAATACTCTGCGCGGGTGGGTATTCGGGGAGCTGGCACCGGCGGGCATTTATCTGTACAAGCATGAATTCGAGCGAGAGACCGGCCAGGAGTTTGTCTGGAAAAGCCCGGCGGCCAGGGAATGGCTGGGTGAGAAGTTCCATGACATGCTCAACGATTTGTATGACGTGATCAAGCAGCGTTACCCGCAGATCAAAGTCTACCAGTGGGTAGAGCTGCGGGGCTATGGTAACGTCTCGGGCTTTCCCGAGTTTGTACGTGGTGAGGACCTTAAGATGGACGGCTACGTGCTGGAATGGATCGGGAGTATGAAAGAAACCCTGGTGGAAACTTCGCTCGGGAAGGCCGCGATTCGCCAGAGCTTCTTCGAGCGCTACTTGCGGGAGCTGATGACACGGAATCACCTCCAGCCGGAACAGATCCTGGGACAGGTGTGGCCCTACACCGGAGATGAAGAGCGGTTCTGGGAAGGAGTGGAAGGTATCCGGACCACGGGCGTGCCTTACCTCTACAATTTCTGGCCCTGGGCAGGCATGCCGGAACTGCCGGAGACCTTCGGGTCGCCAGACGAGAAAACGCCGGCGGTACTGGAGATCTGGAAGGACCTCAAGCCCTACATTGAGGCTGGAAGAAGATGATCCACACGGGGACGCTTTTTCAGACCCCCGCACCCCGAAGCACGGAGGTCACGTCATGAGACTACTGGGCATATTGCTGATGGCTGGGCTACTTCTGGCGGCAACGGGAGTGCAGGCCGACCAGGTCACTCTGGTGGATAAGGGGCAGCCGACCGCTGCGATCGTCATTGCCCAGGAGCCGACTCGCGCGGCGCAGCTCGCTGCTGCGGAGCTGCAATGGCATATCGAGCAGATCACGGGTATTACCATGCCCGTCGTGAAGGACAACCGCGTGGTCCGGGGGACGCAAATTCTGGTGGGCGAGAGCGCGGCGACGGTAGCCCTGGGCCTGCACAGCGCCGACTTCAAGCCGCAGGAGTACCTGGTGCGAGTGCGCCCCGACGTGATTGTGCTTATGGGGCGCGACAAGGATGATCGCCAGCCCTTTGACTACGCCAATCACACAACCTGGCCCGGATGGTACGACGAGCAGGCCACGACCTACGCGGCATATGACTTCCTGGAGAAACTCTGTGACGTGAGATGGTACTTGCCCACGGAGCTGGGAATCTGCCTGCCACGCCGACCCAACCTTGCCGTCTCTGAAATCGAAATACGCCGCGTGCCCGCCATGACGACCCGCGACACCTGGCGGGGCGGGAATTTCCCCGCTGACTTGTGTGGAGACAGTGTCACGGGGGGCCACCCCATACCTCCGCTGGAGCCCCGGGAGATGAAGTTGTGGTGGCATCGGCTCCGCGTGGTCGGGGGGGAGGCCCGCAGCGCCAATCACTCCCTGTACCACTATTATGAGCTCTATTGGGAACCGAGTACGAATCCCCGACTGGCACAGTTGTTCCGAGGTAAGAAACCTGAGTGGTTCGCCCAAGGCTATGAGGGCAAGCCCCCGCAGATGTGCTATACGAACCAGGAGCTTATCCAGCAGGTGATACAGGAGGCGCGGGATTACTTCGACAGGGGCGGGTATCCCCCCGAAATCAGGCAGCTCTGCAACGCTCCCCAGGGCGCCAAATGGGGCGAGAACTACTTCGCCGTGGTGCCCATGGATAACAGCTCCTACTGCAAGTGCCCCCAATGCCAGGCACTGCTCGATGCACAGGCGGACAAGCAGCAGTTCAGCAGTGGCCATTGGAGCGACTACATGTTCACCTTCGTCAATGAGATCGCGCGAGGGATAGCAGAGACGCATCCGGACAAGCAGATCTCGGCGATCGCCTATGCCAGCTATGCCTGGCCTCCCCGGCACGTCAAAGTGGAGCCCAACGTCGCCGTCTCCATGTGCCTGCACACGCGGAATGTGTACGGGCTCTCGCTCCAGGACAACGATCATGCGCTGCTGGATGCCTGGTTTCAGGAGTCGCCCACCCGGCCCAAGGGCGTCTACATGTACTTCTGCTTCCCAGCGCTGAATGCCCGGCAGCAGGGGTTCCGCTGCTTCCCGGGCTTCTTCGCCCATAGTCTGGTGAAGGAGATGCAGCGTTATCACCAGGCAGGCGTCACTGCGATAACCTATGAGCCTTCCTACCTGGCCAACGGCCAGCGTAGCGCGCTTATGGACCAGCTCGAGATGCTAATCGCGGCGAAGATGGCTGACGACCCCACAATGGACGGCAACGCCTATATTGATGAGTTCTTCACGCGGTATTACGGCCGCGCGGC
>JAAYIR010000084.1 GCA_012523355.1 candidate division WS1 bacterium | reverse complement strand
CCCGAGCGGGCAGACTCGGAACCAGAACACTATGGACCAGAGACCGTAGATCGGTGTGGCCCACTGGGCTTGAGCGCTGATACTGTTCGGCGCACCGCAAACCCCACTCCTAACAGCGCCATCGCGGTCCAGTATACCACAGGAGGGAGCCGGCGGAAATAGTGCTTGCGATAGAAACGCACGAAGCCCGCGTGGGATTCGCGCAACATGCTGCCCCACACCTGGGAGGTCGAGGCGCCGTGATAGTGGGTCATCTCCACCCGAGGTGTGAACCAGATCTCCCAGCCGGCTTGCTTGAGGCGGTAGCAGAGGTCCACGTCATTGAAGAAGATGGGGAAAGCTTCGTCCAGGGGGCCAGTCTCCTGCAGGGCCGCGTCGCGCAGGAGAAGAGCCGAGGCCATGGGCTGGTCCACCTCGCGCTCGTCATCCATCGCCCACCAGGACATGCGGTATTTGCCAAGAGTGCGGCTGTGGGGGAAGAGCTTGGCCAGGAGCAGAGCATCGTAGAACACCACGTCGGGAGTCGGGAAGCTGCGACAGGTGAGCTGGACCCGGCCGTCGGGATAGCGCAGGCGGGGCGCTACGGCTCCGGCCCGGGGGTGGACGGCCATGAACTCGAGTAGATACTGAAGGGAGCCGGCGTGGATCTGCACGTCGGGGTTCAGCAGGAGTTTGAATTCTGCCTCGACCGCAGCGAGGGCCTGGTTGTTGCCTGCTGCGTACCCCCGGTTATCAGCGTTGGCTATCAGTTGCACCTGGGGGAACTCGGCCGCCGTCATCGCGGTGCTGCCATCGGCAGAACCATTGTCTACCACCACCACGCGGGGTTGCAGGTCAGCGGCGTGTTGGCGGAGGCTCTCCAGACACCGGCGGAGATGGTCGTGGGTGTTCCAGTTGACGATACAGACAGCCAGGGAGGAGGCCATAGGCTAGGGCGCCAGGGTGCGCACGAAGACGTTGCGGAGGTGGACTTCGCCGGAGGGGCGGCTACCGGCCGGGCCCTGCAGAAGCCGCAGGCTCAGGAAGGACACCGGATAGTGCATCACCCCGTCGTTGACGCCGCCCCAGGAGCGGGTGGGGCCGCGCAAGCTGGCGCGAACGGGAGTCCATTCCGGCCAGCGCAGCGCTCCCAGAGGATAACAGAAACGCTGGCCGGTGGCGTCCTCCAGGATCGCCGTCAGGCGCGCGCCGTGAGTCTCACCCTTGAGCTCAACGTTGAGATCCAGGGGCAGCCCGCGTAGCGTGGTGCGGCGTGTCAGGTCCACATAGCCTGGCCAGTAGGAGCCGGTGAAGGCGTATCGCAACCGGGTACCGCCTTCCTCCCCGCCGAGCGCGCCCAGGTCAGCCTGCGCCGCCACGGGCCAGTATTCCCAGGGCTCCGGGCTCTGAGCCGTATCCACCAGGATACTCTCGATTTGAGCTGCGGCGGTACCGGGCCAGACCAACAGCGGTAGAGCAGTGGCCCGGTTGCCGAGAGTGGCCAACACGGGGTGTAAGCCGGGCTGTTTCGGAGCCGACAGGGAGACCTTAAGTCCGGCGGGCGGGGAGTGCTCTAGCCCCACCTGGAGCCGGGTCGTCCCCAGTCGAAGCAGGACCATGGCACCCGGCTGCGGCTGCCCCTGTGCGTCCCGGGCCAGGAGGTGGACCCAGAGAGGGTTGCCCGGCGCGACGACGGGCGCCGAGAGGACCGCTCCCACGCCACCGAGCCGAACCAGCAGGCTGCGTACGCACAGGTCCTCCTGTTCGACCATCTCGCCGAAACTGTCCACAGCGAGCCACCAGCCGGTGGGGGGGGAGAACAGCGCGGCATCCGGGAGGAAGAAGGAGGCTGTTTTCCACTCGCCGCTAGCCTGGTTGCGCACCACGCGTGAGTGTGTGCGCCAGGGCTCGCCCTCAAAGTTGACGGCGTCGTATTCCAGCGCCCACTGGCCGTGGCCGGCGTCGAGATACTCGACGGATACGGTCAGGGGCATGGGCGAGCGTTCCTCGGGCAGCGGCGGCGCCTGCACGGCAATCTTGTAGTGACCGTGGCGGCGGTCGGTGCGCCAGCCCTCAAGGCCGGCGCGATGGACTACGACATGTCCGACCGTGGGGCCGGTGACAGCCTCCAACCCGGATTCCCGGGCCTGGGGGCCGTCAAAGACAATGCTCCAGGGGGGCGCAACGCCCGGCGCAGCCAACAGAGGGGCGGTTATGGCAAGGAGGCACAGGACCAAGACAGCTTGGGAGTTACGCATGGGGGGAATCTTCGGCAGAAGGCCGGACAAATCCTGCATGCCGTCGCTCGGGCTCTGTCGGAAGCGGCTCAACCCAGGCCCTGGTCAAGCAGTGTCATCAGGGCGAAGCCGCCCATGGCAGCCACCGTTGCGAGATCCGTGTTCTTCTCCGCCTGGGATTCGGGTATCAACTCCTCCACCGCCACGTAGACCATGGCGCCGGCGGCGAAGGCCAGAGCATAGGGAAGAAGGGGGCGGATAACCAGGACCAGGGCTGCCCCGAGTACGCCCGCCAGGGGTTCCACCATGCCGGAAAGCTGGCCATACCAGAAGCTCTGTGCGCGGGATAGCCCCTCCCGGCGCAGCGGAACGGAGACAGCCACTCCCTCGGGGAAGTTCTGCAGGCCGATGCCCAGGGCCAGAGAGATCGCTGCGAAGAGAGCGGTGTCGGAGATCCCGCTAGCCGCCGCGCCAAAGGCGACTCCTACCGCCAGTCCCTCGGGGATGTTGTGCAGGGTGATGGCCAGCACCAGCAAGGTGGAGCGCTGCCAGGAGGTCTCGAGCCCCTCGGCGGCTCCGGGCGGGAAGCCGGGGTGCAAGTGCGGCAGCAGCTTGTCCACGGCGTAGAGGAAGGCGCCGCCGAGCAAGAATCCCAGGGTGGGGGGAAGCCATTTCGGCACCCCGAATTCTGCAGCCATCTCCACGGCCGGAGCCAAGAGAGACCAGAAGCTGGCCGCGATCATCACGCCGGCCGCAAATCCCAGGAGGCCGTTGAGTACGTTACGGCTGACATTCTTGAAGAAGAACACGACAGCTGCCCCGAGCGCAGTTACACCCCAGGTGAAACAGGTTGCCAGCAAGGCCTGGATTATCGGGTTCTGGTCCCGGAACCATATCATGATGGACCCTCCCTGGGAACTGGAAGCGGTCGCTAGTGCAGAGGGCTACAGAAGTCCTTTCCAGTGACGACGCGGAGCGCGGCGGGTTGGAGGGCTATGGCGATGGGGGTAGAGCCGGCCGGGTCGCCATCCACCTCCCAGAGCCAGGGAGGGTCGGCCTCGATGGTGGCGGTCCTTACCCGATGCACCGAAACCCCGGGCAAGTCTCCCACGTCCGACTGCTTGCTCAGGATCTGGGTGACTCCATAGAGAAAGGCCCAGGCGTTGGCATCGCGGAACAGGGCGACGTGGAGCCAGCCGTCGTCGCAGGCGGCGTCGCGAACCAGGGGTATCCGCCAGGTGAACTCCGGGACGTTCAGTATGATTACCGACCACATTGGCTCCTCCAGCTCGGTCAGGTCGTCGCCTTCCAGGCGCAGGCGGAAGACATGAGGCTGGTTTTGCATGCGGGTGACCAGCGCCTCCCCCAGAAAGGCTACGCGGCCCACGTGCTGCTTCCAGTTGGGGTCTACATTCTGGGTAATCTCGGCGTCAAAGCCGACGCCAGCGATGACGACGAAGCCCCGGTCATTGGCATAGCCCAAGTCCAGAGGTCGCTCCCGGCCCCGGGCCAGAGCGTCAAGCGCCTCGGGGAGGCGTTCGAGACCAAGGTTGTGAGCCAGAACGTTGCCGGTGCATAGTGGCAGGAGTCCGAGGGCGGAGTCACCACCGGCGAGGCCGTTGGCAACGGCGTTTACGGTGCCGTCGCCGCCGGCGGCAATGACTTGCTGGTATCCGGAATGCGCCGCCTGATGGGCCGCCTCCCGTGCGTCTTCCCAGTCCTCGCATATCACGATCTCAGCCTGGAGATCGTGTTCGGTCAGGAGCCGGTGGACGTAGTCCACGACGGAGCCCCGGCCCCCGGCCCGGGCGGAAGGATTGCAGATGATGAGACGGCGCATGCGGTCGGACATGATTGATTGTGAAGTCTGCCCCACGGGCCCGATGAAGCTACAGGCTCACGTGAAGAAGACGAGCCACAGATAGAAGTAGGACAGCGGCACCACGAAAAGCAAGTCATCGAAGCGGTCCAGCACTCCTCCGTGGGGGCCGAACATGGTGCCGAGGTCCTTGAGACCGATGTCGCGCTTCAACGCCGACTCGGCGAGGTCGCCGACCTGGCCGAAGATGCCGATCAGGCAGCCCAGCGCCAGGGCATGGGTCCAGGGCAGGTGTACCCACAGGAGACCCAGGACTAAGGCCATGGCCACGCTGCCCAGGAAACCGGCAATGGCGCCCTCCATGGTCTTGCCGGGGCTGAGCACCGGCGCCAGACGGCGCTGCCCCCAGAGTTTGCCCACAACATAGGCGAAAGTGTCCAGTGCCCAGGCGGGCAAGAGAACCAGGAGCAGGGTGGCGACATGACCACCCAAGAAGACGGGGCCGGCCCCCACCACCTGGGGCAGATCCAGGTCGCGGAGGCGGGCAAAGAAGGTCATCATCAAGGCGATGTAGACCAAACCGAACAGGGTGACAGCCGTGTCGTGCAGCGTGCCGCGGTAGTTGCGGCGGTCGAAGCACACCAGGAAAGTCAGCATCAAGCCGAAGAACAGGATGAGAAGCAACAGACGGTCGCGGAGGGTCTCGTCAGCGAAGACGGCTGAGACCAGCATGGCCACCGCGCAGACGTATCCCACCGCAGAGGCGGGGCGGCCGCCGTGCTGTCGGACGCCCCCGTAGTACTCTCCCATGGCGGGGAGGGTGAGGACGATGAGCAGGCCGAGCAGCCACCAGCCGCCGTAGCGGGCTGCGATGACCACCACCGGCAGGCCGACGACCAGCAGGACGGACCGCTTGAGCAGGGACACGATGAGTTTCACGATTGAGGCTCCCGGCAACCGGCGGCAGGACTGGGACATCTAGCGGGGTCCTGTTCGCTGCGGGGGGGTGATAATCCTTCGGCACGAGAAGGACTGTGGGAGGAAACGAAGGAATAGAAGGTGCGGGAGGGAGCCGGGCTAGGGCCGGCTCTTCTCTGGTTAGGAAGATTGTTTGGGAGGTCTTCATAGTGTCCGAGCAGTTCCATCAGGTATTGGTCATTGGCGGCGGCGTGGCGGGGTGCACGTCTGCGCTGTACGGGAAGCGCTATGGCCTGGATGCGGCCCTGGTCGAGCGGGGCGCACCCGGCGGGCAAACTGCTACTGCTTCCCTGGTGGAGAATTACCCCGGCTTCCCCGGCGGGATCAGTGGCCTGGAGTTGGCCCAACGCGTGCACCAGCAGACGGAGGAAGCGGGCATTGTCTTCTATAATGACGCCGTCGAAAAGTTAGAGCGAGAGAGTCATGGCTGGAGGTTACAGGGAGAGCGCGGAACCTACCGGGCGCCGGCGGTGATTCTGGCCCTAGGCGCGGCACCGCGGCGACTCGGTGTGCCCGGGGAGGCCAAGCTGCTGGGCCGCGGGGTGTCGTTTTGCGCGACCTGCGACGGCTTCTTCTATCGGGGCAAGACCGTGGCTGTGGTGGGCGGGGGAAACTCCGCGGTTGACGAAGCCCTGTACCTGTCAGACATTGCCGAGAAGGTCTACCTCATCCACCGGCGCCATGAGCTACGGGCCGAGGCCTACCTGCAGGAGCGCGTCTTCGCCCGCGCGAATCTGGAGATCATCTGGGACGCGGTAGTCGCCGAAGTGGTGGGCGAGGTGGAACTGGGGCATGTGCTGCTAGAGAACGTGCGCACCGAGGAGCGGACGGCGCTGCAGGTGGACGGATTGTTTGTTGCCATTGGCCATGCGCCACAAACCGCGTGGCTGGAAGGTGTGACCGAGTTGACCGAGGGGGGATTCGTGGCGACGGATTGCCT
>JAAYIR010000083.1 GCA_012523355.1 candidate division WS1 bacterium | reverse complement strand
TGGGAGAATCCCGAGGAAGAGCAGCGGACTCTTGGGATCATCAACAATCTCAAGCCGGTGACCCAGCGACCCGACGTCGAGTACCAGGTGGTCCTCCTGGACACCGAGGAAGTCAACGCCATGAGCCTGCCGGGCGGATATGTCTGCGTGACCCGCGGGCTGTTCGGGACGGTGGAGTCCATCCATGAGTTGGCGGGAGTCCTGGCCCACGAAATGGCGCACAACTGCACCTACGATGCGCTGAATGAGGCCAAGCGGGCACAGGAGCTGACCCTGCCGGTGCTGGCGGCGATGATTGCCGCCATGGTGACCGGCGGACGGACGGGGACCGCGGCGGTCGCTGAGGCCGGTATAGTGGTGGCTCAGGGCATTCTTTCGACCTACTCCGTCGAGGTGGAGAGCCGGGCCGACAAGAATGGCGTCAGCTACTTGTTGAAGTGTGGCGCGTACAATCCCGTGGGGATGCTCACCTTCATGGAACGCCTGGCGGCCGAGGAGCGAAGCCGGCCACAGATAACCATGGGTATCTACCAGACTCACCCGCTCTCCGTGGACCGGGTCACCGCCATCGCCGACCAACTCGCGGCAGCGGGCACGCTCATCAACCGACGAGCGGTGACCAAGTGGAATCCGCCCCAGATCACCGAGGGGAACCTCGGCGAGCAGCCCGTGCAGGTACTCAGCCTGTGGGGACAGGACCTGCTGACCTTCAACTGGGCGCCGCCGGGCAGCGACCTCGCACAGCGCGGCGAGACGATGGTCCAAAGACTTACTGACCTGCTAGCCGCCGGGGCGGAGGGATGGGAGTTCGCCGGGAACCTGACGGACGGGGGGGCAGTCATCGAGGCTCGGGGCGTGGAGGCCATCCGTCTTTATCCCCAGGATGCCTCCCTGCGGGGTGTCCCGATGTCCGAACTCCTGACTGAGGTACAGCAGGCCCTGGACTCGGCCTTTTTCACCGAGCGACTGAAGCGGCGATACTAGGCCGCGGAGCGATCTCCACACTCACATGCGCTCCGGCGACCTGCAGCCTCAATTTCCCCTGTTCATCAGCTTGCACCAGGGTCTCGCTGCGCTGCATGAACCCCGCGTTGATCTTCACCCAGTGCTGCGAGCCAGGAGCGATGGCGTAAGTACCGGGGGCGAGCACTAACAGCGCCTGGCATGGATCCCCCGAACTTAGCAGACGCTCATGGCGCAACCCAGTGATGACCCTCGCGCCCGGACCAGCAACCTCCAGGCGAACTCGATTGGCCTCATACTCCCGCAGGTGCGCGTAAACGCCCACCGTGACCGGCAAGACCTGCACGGGGCGCCGCGGCAGCTCAACCACCCGGTCCGGAGGCAGCGTCACCCTCAACTCCCGAGGCGCCGCACCCGAGGCAGCCGGCAGCCACATGAAGGCGCCCTGGTACAGATGGTGATTGCTGTCCCGCGTCTGCACCGTGGCCTCCAGCGCCTGTCTTGAGGGGTTGAACAACCAGACTGCGTTCTCTCCACCACACATCTCCACCATGGCCGGCCACAACCCAGACTGTTTGAGGGCATAGCCCGCGCGGGGAACCCAGAGGTCACCATGGACAAGGTGGAACAAAGGGTCGCCAGGGTCCCAGCGTGCCCAGAGAGGGCCGGTGCAATAGGCCGCCCAGCCCAGGCCGAAAGGATGAGCGATCAGGCCGGCGAAGCGCGGCGGGGCGGAAGGCGTCGGCGTGCCAGGCGGACCATCCGGACGCGCCGTGGGAGGCGGGGTACCCGGCCAGGCGTTGGCGATGCCGACCGGCTGGGCCTCCTCGACCGGCGTGGCCATGGCCATGGGACCCTGGAAGGTCCAGACCTTCAGGTCCGCGGGGGTAACGGTACGCACTCCGCTGCCACTGGTGGCCGGCTTAGGCTCGGACAGTCCCTGGCTGGTCATGGGCGGCACCAGCGAGGGAAAGAACCTGGAGGAAGAGAAGAAACCGAGGTCGGCCTTGAGGTCCTTCAGGTCGCTGAGCTGGGCAATTCCGCATAGAGTCGCCAGGTCTGCCGGCAAGGCGAGCCAACTGCCGGTTTCATACATCCCGGCGCCGAAGTCGCAGACCAACCGCCCTCCCCGCTGGACATAGTCTCTCAGCCGGCCCTGCACCTCCGGCGGAAGACGAAAGGCCGCCGGGGCCAGGAGAGCGCTGTACTGGTTAAGGTCTGCCTCAAGAAGATGCTCCAGGGTCAGGTAGTCTACCAGGCCGAACTTGCTCCCCAACCGCAGGGCTGAAACCAGAAGATTGGGTTCGCCAGGCTCGGTACCGGAAAGGTATCCGTACAGTGGAATCTGTTCCGCCAGGCGTCCGCCGGCATACGGCTCAATTAGAACGCACAGGGAGGGCCGCGGCCGCACAGTGAAGTTCCCAGCCGAGGGCAGGAGTTGTTCCCGCAGACTTCGCAGGACCTCCTCGGGTCCGGCGGAGCTGCGAAGGCGCTGGAGACCATCAAGCGCCACCCCACGAGCGCCGTGCAGCTGTGCCTCCCGTATCCAGCGTCCCAGTGTGGCGCCCAGGTTATAGTAGGGCTCCGGCGGCACCGGTATTCGCAAGCTGGGGACCACCTCAAAGGCGCCGCCCTGCCGTGCCAGGTCCACTGCCTGCACGTTCCCCGCCAGCAGGTCCGGCTCCAACACGTCCACGGGAGCCTCCGGGACAACGTAGTCATATGCCGGGGGCACGGATGCCAAAGAGCGGTAGAGCGCCAGCCGCCCGGTGAAGAGCGGGCGCACGGGGTCCAGCCCATGCACTTGCTCTGCCCAGAAGTCGAGGAGCCGTCGCAGGGTGTCGGCGTGGTAGTCAGCGAGATCAATGGAGGCCCGTCCGGTAGCGTACGGCAAGTGACTGTCGGCGGCACCCGGGGTGGCTAGAGTAATCTGCCCCCACCCAGACAAGGTGGAACCCCAACTCGCGTTGAGGGCCTGGAGGGAGGGGTACCGACGCTGCAGAAAAACAATGAAGGCCTGGGGCGAGTAACGCAGCTCTCGTTCGGGATAGTCCGCGACCGCCCAGGCACTGACTCCCGGCTCATCCTTCAGCCAGTTGACCACCGCTCGCATCCGCGCCCCGACCTCTGCGCGGAAAGCCTCGTCGTCGGGGTCGGCCAGCAGCGTGCCTTGAGAGAGCGCCGGGAGAGCAATTATCACGCGCAGACCACGGGCGTGTGCTGAGGCGGCCAGACGCTGACTCTCGCGCAAGGAGTCGCCGGTGTTGGTGGTGGGCAGGTACAGGGTATTCAGGCCCAGGCTCTGAGCCATTTCCAGGCCGGCTTGAGCTTGCAGGCCGTACATCCATGAGAACTGTGCGGGTGCCGCACCGGCTGATGGTGAGGCGATTGCGAGAAGGACTGAGAAGGCGACGGACAGGACGACGCGAGCCCTCGGAAACGAAGCAGCGCAGGCCCGTCGGCGCGGGACAAACCGGGCTCGAGCATCGCAACTGTCAGTCGGCCGCATCCTCGCGGGCCTCCAGTAACCCCAACCACTCCTGCTGCCGCTCCAGGGCTTGTTTGGCCGCGGCTTGCTCGGCTGCGCGTTTGCCGGTCCCACTCCCCTCGCCGAGTACCTGGTCTTGAAAGCAGACGCGGACCTCAAAGCACCGCTCATGCGGAGGACCGCTGATCTGGACCAACTCATAGGAGGGCAGGCATTTGGTGCGTGACTGAATCGTCTCCTGGAGCAAAGTCTTGGCATCCTGCGCCGGCCCGGAGACATCCTGGGCGAGCAAGTCCGCGAAGTGGTCCAGGACGAAGCGGCGCGTGGTCTCCCAGCCGGTCGCCAGGTAGACCGCGCCGATCAGGGCCTCCACGGCGTCCGCAAGCAGCGAGGCCTTTCGCCGTCCACCGGTCTCCTCTTCCCCATGGCCCAGGAGCAACCTCTCCCCCAGTCCCAGCTGGCGCGAGATCTCGGCCAGAGTGGACTTGCGAACCAGGGCGGCTTTCCGCCGGGTTAGCTCCCCCTCCGGTTCTTCCGGGAATTGGAGGTATAGATGCTCGGCGATGATGAGATCGAGGACCGCATCGCCCAGAAACTCCAGGCGTTGGTTCGAGGAATGCGGCGGCAAACGGTGCTCGCGCACGTAAGAGGGATGCGCGAAGGCCTGGCGGAGCAGGTCTTCGTCAATTGCCGGCAGACCAAGCTTCTCGCCAAGGCACCGCCACTGATCCTCTCGCGAGGCCTCGGGGAGACTCTCAGTCCGGCGGCGGGCCGACCACCAGCGAAGCATTGTGGCCTCCGAAGCCGAAAGAATTGGTGAGCGCCACTTCTACGGGCGTCTTCAGTGGACCGCCACGCACCACATTGATGCCCAGGCCCTCCTCCGGCTGCTCACAGTTCAGGCTGGGCGGGACCAGGCCCCGCCGAATCGCTTCCACGCAGATGAGCATCTCAGTGGCCCCGGCGGCGCCCAACAGGTGTCCATGAATTGGTTTGGTGGAGGAAACCGGTACGCTCTCGCCAAAGACCTCCTGGATGGCCTGAGCTTCCATGGCGTCGCCCTCCACCGTTGCTGGCGCGTGCGCATTGAGGTAGCCGATGTCACCGGGAGCCACCCTGGCGTCCTCCATAGCGGCATGCATGGCCTGAGCTGCACCCGAGCCATCCGGACGTGGCCCGGTCATATGAAAGGCATCTCCACTCATGCCATAGCCCAGCACCTCGCCCAACAGGGGGACACCTCGCGCGCGAGCATGCTCCAGCTCCTCAATCACCACCGCGGCCCCACCCTCGCCCATCACGAACCCGTCCCGATCCCGGTCAAAGGGGCGACAGGCATGAGCAGGATCGTCATTACGTCGGGACATAGCCCTGGAGGAACAAAAGCCGGAAAAGGCCGTCGTGACCACTGCAGCCTCCGCCCCACCGGCAACAAAGGCGTCCGCACGGCCCAGGCGAATCAGGTCGGTGGCGATGCCAATGGCATGTGCGGAGGTGGCACAGGCCGTAACGACGGCCAAATTGGGGCCACGGGCGTCCGTCAGCATGGAGAAGACACCGGAAAGCATGTTGCCGATCAGCATCGGCACCAGGAAGGGCGAGACTCGGGAGGGGCCCCCGTCCAGCAGACGGCGGTACTGCTCCTCCCAGGTAGCCATGCCGCCAATACCGGAGCTGAGCAGGACCCCAACCCGATGCCGGTTGGCGGCGGTGATCTCCAGACTGGAGTCGGTCAGCGCGTTGAGGGCCGCAGCGAGACCAAGCTGGCAGAAGCGGTCACAGCGCTTGGCCAGCTTGGGATCCAGATGGGCGGTAGGGTCAAAGTCCGGGACCTCTGCCGCGATCTGTGTCGAGTACTGGCTGACGTCAAAACGGGTGACGCGACGAATGCCACTGCGCCCTTCCACGCACGCTGCCCACAGACTCTCAAGGTCATTGCCCACGGGGCTGATAACCCCAGCCCCGGTCACGACGATCCGTCGTCTCATTCCCTTATCTCCTGATTACCCGGTAATGCCCTTGCCCTCCAGGTAGTGAACGGCGTCGCCGACGGTGCGGATCTTCTCGGCATCCGCCTCCGGGATCTCGACGTCGAACTCATCCTCGAGGGCCATAACCAGCTCCACCACGTCCAGGGAATCAGCGCTCAGATCACCGTCAAAGCTGGCGCTCTCAGTCACCTTGCTTTCGGGGACCGAAAGTTCTCTCACAATTACGTCACGGACTCGCTCAAACAGCGCCATACAACTTCACCTCCGATGTATTCACACGACTATTCTATCAGCTAGCGGCGAGCAGTTAGAGGTCAACGGATGGTCAACTGCTAACGGCCGACCGCAGACTGCCCATTCACATGACCATGCCACCGTCCACAACCAGCACTTGCCCGGTCATGTACGCGGAAGCCCGTCCGGCCAGGAAGACCACGGCCGCGGCAACCTCCTCGGGCGTGCCTCCACGGCCCAGGGGTATACGCTCCAGCCACCCGGCGCGAACCTCTTCCGAGAGCTGCTCGGTCATGGCGGTCTCGATGAAGCCGGGCGCCACCGCATTGCAGTTGATTCCACGACGGGCCAGCTCCAGCGCCGAGGTCTTGGTGAGGGCGATCAAGCCGCCCTTGGATGCCGAGTAGTTGGCCTGTCCCGGATTCCCGGTGATACCGGCTATGGAGGCAATATTGATGATGCGCCCGGCACGCGCCTTCATCATGGGACGTGCCGCAGCTTTCGTGCAGTTGAAGGCGCCCTTAAGGTTCACGTCGAGTACCAGATCCCACTGCTCCTCGGTCATGCGCACCAACAGGCCGTCCCGAGTCAGCCCGGCATTGTTCACCAGAATATCCAGCCGCCCAAAGTGAGCCACTACAGCCTCGATCATGGCTTCCACCTGGGCCTCGTCAACCACATCCGCGGCCTGGAAGATCGCCTGCCTCCCCAGGGCCTCAAGGTCAGCCACCGTAGCCTCACCCGAGGCCTGATCCACGTCATTGATGACCAGGTCAGCCCCGGCCTCAGCGAGGGCCAGCGCGATCGCGCGGCCAATGCCACGGCCGGACCCGGTAACTAGCGCTACTTGACCAGTCAGAGGCAAGCCCAGTCCCTCCCTGTGTGCTCAGGAAAAGCGCGCCAGCGCCGCCCGCACCCCGGCAAGGTCTGAGGTGGCTAAGGCTTCGGCTTCCGGCGCGATACGTTTCATCAACCTGGTGAGTACGTCTCCCGGTCCGACCTCGACAAAAAGGTCGGCGCCCGCGGAAATAAGGCGCTGAACACTCGCGGTCCAACGAACACTGCCCGTGATCTGCCGCCGTAACGCCTCCCGCAGCCCGGCAGCGTCTCGCCGCGGCTCGGCGTCCACATTGCTGACCAGCGGGACGCGCGTATCGGCGATCGGCGCTGCCTCCAGCAGCGGCTGCATTCGCTGCGCTGCCGGCTGCATTAGCGGCGAGTGAAAGGCGCCGCTCACCTTCAGCGGCATGACCCCGCGTGCCCCGGCAGCCTTGGCTAGCATTCCGGCATGCTGTACAGCCTCGGGCTCGCCAGATATCACCACTTGCCCGGGCGAGTTGTAGTTCGCCACCACCACCACGCCTACCTCCTTGGCCTGCTCAACTGCCGCTTCTACTCCCTCGTCTTCCAGACCAATCACTGCGGCCATGGTCCCTGGGACCGCCAGGCCAGCGGCGGCCATGGCCAGCCCCCGCTCGCGAACGAGGCGCAAGGCCGCGGCGAACTCCAAGCCCCCGGCCGCCACCAGGGCCGAATACTCACCCAGGGAATGGCCCGCAACCCAGTCTGGCTCAATCCCGGCCTCCGCCAGCACTCGCCACACGGCGACGCTGTGCGCCAGGATCGCCGGCTGAGCGACCTCCGTGGCCGTGAGGGCGTCCGCCGGCCCCTCGCGCAGGGTTCCGCTGAGTGCCAAGCCCAGCGCTTCATCCGCCTCGGCCAGGGTCTGTGCAGCCGGGGGAAAGGTCTCCGCGAGGTCGGCGGCCATACCCACGAACTGCGAGCCCTGCCCGGGAAAGAGAAAGGCTACGGCGCTCATGCTCCCACCCGTCTCGGTAGGTCAGGCGTCTCGCCTGACACTCCGCCGCCCTGGAGGGGCGAGACGCCCGTCCTACCGCCGGCAGGAGAGAAGACAATCGGCGTCTCGTAGTAGCTGAGGCATGAAGTGTTGTAGCATAGCGGCGTGAACCAGAGCACTTGCTCCTCACCACCGGGGAAACGTACCGGCACGTGCGCGGGCGTGCGGCCGACCGCCACGCGCGCGAGCCCCATCCGGAAGCCCAACTGGCTGCGGACCAGTGGCGTGGCAAGTGTGGTGGTGGAGGTGAACGGGTGCATGGGAGTCCTACTCAACGAGCGTACGACTATCTCTCCAAGACCATGATAGTGACCTTGTCCTCAAAGGCCGAGCGGCAGTAGTCCCGCTTGCTGCGCATACATGGTGGCGCTTTCTCGACGGGCACAAAGCCCAGCGTCGCAAAGAACTCGGGCAGACTGGTCACTGCATACACGGGCAGATCCTCGCTCCCGCGCTCCAGCAAAGCATTGACAATATCGGTACCCAGACCCAGGCGTCGCAAGTCGCGCGCTACGTACAGGCAAGCGATCTCCCAGCACTCCTTATGATGGATCAGGCGCCCGAAACCGACCACCTCGCTTTGCAGCTCGGCGATGATGAACTCCTCGGGCCGGGCGTTGCGACTATCAAGCTGCTCCCGCAGGGCCACAGCTTCGATAACTGAGAGATCTTCACTGGTTGCGGGCCGCAGTTCCCAGTCCATAGCTAGTCGCCACCGTTAGCCCGCTGGATCTCCTTGACCAGGGCGGGAATGACCTCGAACAGATCCCCAACGATCCCAAAGTGCGCGACATCGAAGATCGGGGCATGTGGATCCTTGTTGATAGCCACAATGCAGTCCGAGGAAGACATGCCCGCCAAGTGTTGTACGGCGCCGGAGATCCCACAGGCCACATACAGCTTGGGATGCACGGTTTTACCCGTCTGCCCCACTTGATGGTAGGCAGGAATCCAGCCAGCATCCACGGTCGCGCGAGAGGCGCCCACAGCACCGCCCAGGGCCGCAGCCAGTTCCTCGATGTACTTGAAGTTCTCGGCCTTGCCCAGACCGCGACCGCCGGAGACGATGATGTCCGCCTCCTGCAGATTGACCTGGGAGCCAGAGTCCTCGCGAAGTATCTCCAGGATCTTCGTTGCCACCCGCCGCTCGTCCAGGTCCACGCTGACCGGAATGACCTCCGGCTCGTGACCTGGTTGCGGCTCCGCCTTGCTCATGACCTTGGGCCGGACGGTGGCCATCTGCGGGCGAGCATGACGGCAGACGATGGTGGCCATGACGTTCCCGCCAAAAGCCGGACGGGTCTGCAGGAGCAGGCGCTCGCCGGGGTCAATCTCCAGGCCGGTGCAGTCGGCGGTGAGACCAGCGCCGATGCGCGCGGCAATGCGCGAGGCCAGATCGCGACCCATGGGGGTGGCGCCAAAGAGCACAATCTCGGGCTTTTCGCGATTGATCAGACCGGAGATGACATCCGTGAAAGGAGCGGTGCGGTACTGGGCAAGCACCGGATGCTGGACCAGAAACACCCGATCCGCGCCAAACTCCCCGGCGACCAGGGCCAGGCCCTCTACCTGCTCGCCGAGCAGCACCAGACTAAGCGGCACTTGCAGGGTGTCGGCGAGCTTGCGCCCCTCGCCCAGCAGTTCGAGCGACACACCAGCCAGATGCTCATCGTGCACCTCGGCAACCACCCATACGCCGCTGTACTGACTGGTGTCCACCTGCTCCTTGGGGATTACCTCCAGCACGATCGCCGAGACCGGGCAGGAGGCCACGCAGGCGCCACACAGGGTGCAGGCCTCGGTGATCTCTGCCTTGCCGTCAGTAATGACTATGGCGCCGTATGGGCAGGAGCTCAGACAGAGCTTGCAGCCCGTGCAGACATCCTTGTTAAGAGAGATACTCATCCGTCCTCCAGTGCGTATCGCCGCAGGGGCGGACCTGAGCCCGCGGCATCCGGTCAGGCCCGATTCTACTGTACTAGACTATCTGAGCGGTATGCAGCTTCTCGAAGAGCTGCCGGGCGACTTCGTCCGGCTCGCCCTCCAGCTTCTCGCCCTGGCCATGACGCTGCGGCGAGAAAACCCGTACCACGTTCGTGGGCGAACCGTTCAACCCGCACCGCGTTATGTCGGCCTCGATATCCCCGGCAGTGAGCACGGGGATCTCCGCCTTGCGCGCTTTCATGACTCCGCGCAGACCCGCATGCCGTGGGTCGTTGATCTGTTTCACGACGGTCAGGAGCGCCGGCAGACGGGTCTCCACCACCTCAAAGCGATCATCGAGCAGACGCTTGACCCGCACCTTTTTTCCGTCCACCTCGATGTTGATCGCGTAGGTGACCTGCGGGAGGCCCAGTTGCTCCGCCAGGCCCGGTCCGACCTGGGCGGTGTCTCCGTCAAAAGCCTGCTTGCCACACAGAATGAGGTCAAAATCACCCAGGCTGCGAATGGCCTGCGCCAGGGTGTAACTGGTCGCCAGCGTATCCGAGCCGGCGAAGGCACGATCGCAGATCAACACGGCCCGGTCCGCACCCATGGCCAGAGCGTCGCGCAGGGCCTGCTCGGCTTGCGGCGGACCCATGGTCAGGATGGTGACACAGCCCCCGTGGGCCTCCACCAGTTGCAGGGCCGCCTCGATCGCGTTTTCATCAAAGGGGTTGATGATGCTCGGGACGCCTTCGCGCACCAGCGTGCCGGTGGAAGGATCAATCCGCACTTCAGTGGTGTCGGGAACCTGCTTGATGCAGACAATGATATTCATGGTGTCCTCAAAGGCCGGAGGCCGGTGGTTGGTGAGCCCTAGCGACAGCGACTGCTGGTGCCTATTGCGGAGGTGCCTTTCCTCCCTGCGCTACCAGGGATGACGGGAGACGACGCGTGATTACTTCTTGCGTATCTCCTTGAGCAGCTTGTTCGCGATGACCAGGCGCTGGATCTCAGAGGTACCTTCCACAATCTCGAACAGCTTCGCTTCCCGAAACAGTCGCTCAACACCATATTCCCTGGTATAGCCATAGCCACCGTGGATCTGGACTGCATGGTCCGTCACCCGTCCACACATCTCGGAGGTGTAAAGCTTGGCCATTGCGGCTTCCTTCTCGAAGTTCAGTCCCTGATCCTTGCGCCAGGCCGCGTTGTAGGTCAACCAGCGCCCGGCCTCCAGGTCTACGGTCATGTCGGCCAGCATCTTCTGCACCATCTGAAACTCGCAGATGGGCCGATCGAACTGCACCCGGGCCTGAGAATAGGCTACGGCCTTCTGCAATGCGTTGGCAGCCAGGCCCACAGCGCCGATGGCCATGCCAATGCGGCCCACGTCCAGGGTCTGCATGGCGACGCGAAAGCCTCCACGCGGCTTGTACAAGACGTTCTCCACCGGCACGCGACAGTCGTTGAAGATCAGCTCGCGATTGGGCAGCGAGCCGTAGGCCATCTTCTTCTCATTCTTGCCGAACTCGAAACCGGGGAAGCCCTTCTCGACGATGAAAGCGGTCAACCCGCGGGTGCCCGTCTCGGGAGCGACGTTGCCAATGACCACGTAGGTCTGCGCCTCACCAGCGTTAGTGATAAAGACCTTGCTCCCGTTGAGTATGTATTCGTCGCCCTTGAGTTCGGCGCGAGTCTGCACGTTACCGGCATCGGAACCGGCGTTCGGCTCGGTGAGACCAAAGGCCCCAACGTGCTCACCTTTGGCCAGGGGGATGAGGTACTTCTGCTTCTGCTCCTCGGTGGCGAAGAACATGAGGGGATAGACGCACAGCATATGCGCTCCGAAGATGGCTCCGGAGGTTGTGCATGCCGAGGAGAGCTTCTCCCCAATGATCGCCCATTCCAGGAACCCCATCCCCATGCCACCGTATTCCTCGGGCACGGGTACACCCATCAGGTCGCTCTGAGCCATCATGTCCGCATTCTCTTGCGGCCAGGCGCCAGCCTCATCCACTTCCTCGGCGCGCGGCGCGAAGAACTCCTCACACAACTCGTCTACCGCGGCAAAGATGTCTTGTTGCTCCTCAGTGAAAGCAAAGTCCACTGGTATTCCTCCCTTGGATCAGCCCTTGGTGGCCGGTAGTGATCTGTGACAGGTCGTGGGCCCCGGATGGCCAGCGAGAGGGCGGCGCCGCCACGACGACCTCTATTTGGTCCAGCGTATGACTGCGCCCCCCAGAGTGAAGCCCGCGCCAAACCCCAGTAGCAGCACATGATCTCCGCTCTTTATCCGGCCCTCGTGATAGGCCAGGTCCAGAGCCAATGGCACGGTGGAGGCCGAGCTGTTCCCGTACTTCTCAATGATGCTGTAGACCCGCCCGTTCGGCAGGTCCAGACGGCGCGCCGCCGCATCCATAATCCGCTGGTTGGCCTGGTGCATGACGACCAGGTCCACGTCGGACATTTGCAGACCCGCTTGCACTACCACCCGCTCGGCCAGCTCCGGCACCATCCGCACCGCCACCTTGTATAGCTCCGGCCCGTTCATGGACATGGTTTCCATGTTCTGCTCCAGCAGACGAGGCGTCAGCCTCACCCGAGAGCCTCCCGCCGGAATCAATAGTAGATCCCCCAACTCCCCCAGCGAACCCAGTTCGTGCGCCAACACGCCGTACCCGGCCTCGCAGGGCGAGACCACTGCGGCCCCGGCCGCATCGCCAAACAAGACGCAGGTGGAGCGATCGGTCCAGTTGGTGATGCGCGTGAGGCAATCGGCGCTGATCACCAGCACATTGCGATAGGCACCGGCACGCACGAAGCTGTCAGCGACAGTCAGACCATAGATGAAACCAGTGCAGCCGTTGGTGAGATCGAAAGCGGGAGCCTTTATGCCGAGATTGGCCTGCACGATGCAGGCGGTCGCGGGGAAGGCCATGTCCGGCGTGATGGTGGTACAGATGACAAAATCTATGTCTGCGGGAGTCAGATCGGCATCCGCGAGGGCACGCTGGGCGGCGACGGTAGCCAGATCGGAGGTCGCCTGCTCGGGTCCAGCTATGCGCCGCTCTCGCATCCCGGTATGCGAGACGATCCATTCGTCGCTGGTGTCCACTATCCGCTCCAGGTCGCGGTTGGTGATGACTTGTTCGGGCACGTAGGAGCCGGTGCCACGGAGGGTTGCTGCTGCGGCCATGGTTTCTTCCTGTCTAGGCGGTTTGGGTTGCTAGGCTTTCCGAATCAGTGACGGTGGCAGCCCATCGCTCCAGGCCCTCGGCCAGACGTTCCCGGACTCCTCCGGCAACAGCTCGTTGAGCAACCAGAATGGCGTTACAGATGGCGCGAGCATTCGAGCGGCCGTGACTCACGACGCAAATGCCGTTGACGCCCAACAGCAAGGCGCCGCCGTAGTCCGCGTAGTCGAGTTGGCGTTTGACGCGGCGCAGCGCGGGACGCATCAGCAGGGCGCCCAGCCGTGTGCGCAGGGAGCGCGCAGCTTCACGCCGCAGACCCTCCAGCAGGAACTGCGCCACGCCCTCCGTCACTTTGAGCACCACGTTACCCACAAAGCCGTCCGCAACGACGACGTCCACATCCGAGGAGAGCAAGCCGTTGCCCTCTAGGTTGCCGACGAAATCGACCGGCGCCGAGGGCATCTGCAACAACTCATGCGCCTTGCGGGTGCTCTCATCGCCTTTGCAGGCCTCCTCACCGATGCTCAAGAGCGCCACCCGGGGATTCTTCCGGCCCAGGGCGTACTCGGCATAGATGGCCCCCATCAACGCAAACTCGACGATATGTCGCGGCCTGCAGTCCACGTTAGCCCCCGCATCCAGCAGAATGCGTGCCCCCCGGGGACCCGGCATGGGCACCGCAATCGCCGGGCGGGAGACGTGGGCCATGGGGCGGAGCCGAACCTGGGCCAGGAACATGAAGGCACCGGAGTTCCCGGCGGATACCGCGGCGTCGGCCTCTCCGTCACGCACCAGGTTGACCGTTACCGCCAGGGAGGAATCGGGCTTGCTCTTGACGGCCCGTCCCGGGTCCTCGTCCATGCCGATGACCTGGGGGGCGTCAGCCACCCGGAGGTTGGGCGGACGCTTGGCCGGTAGCAGACGCTCCAGTCTCTCGGCGGGCCCGACCAGGATGATCTCGCCCCGCACCTGCGACGCGGCCTCCAGGGCTCCGGCAACCACCACTTCGGGAGCTGCATCTCCACCCATTGCGTCTACCGCGATTACCATCGTCGCTCCCCGGGCCACGGCAGACTAGTGCTCGTGCGCCTTCTTCTCCTGCTTGACAGTGTGGTCGACTTTCTCGCCCTGATAGTATCCGCACTTGGGACAGGCATTATGCGGCCGGGTATACGCCTTGCAGTTGGAGCAGAGCACCAGCGCCGGGGCAGTCAAGCCCTGGTGGGTTCGACGCTTCCGGGTGCGCGTATTGGAGTGTCTTCGTTTGGGCAGAGCCATGGTTTTTGCTCCTCCGTATCGCAAAGACTGCCTGGGGCACGCTCCCACGCAGCCTTGCCTTCCTAAAAATGGGTGGGACCCGGCCTAGAGCAGTTCTCGCAACGCCGCCAGGCGCGGGTCTACTTCCTTGATCGCACAGTCACACTGCCCCTGGTTCAGATCCTGGCCACACTGGGGACAGATCCCGTGGCAGTCCGGTCGGCACAAGCTGCGCGCCGGAACGTTGAGCACGAGTATCTGCCGCACCAGTTCGCTCAAGTCAACGGCCTCGCCCACCAGGATGGGCAACGGCGCAGCTTCGTCCGTCTCCTCATAGGCTTGCGGCTCATCAATCTGCCGCAGGGCCACAGACTCCTCGAGCTCCAGTCTGAGAGGCACGGGATGGGTGACGGTACAACGGCTGCACGGAAGCAGGACCGTGGCCTGCAAGTAGCCGCGGGCCAGATATTCCTCTCCTGCCTTCTCCAGACGTATCTCCCCGCGTACCAGACCGGACCATTCCAGACCGGTACCAGGTGGAACCGGAGCCTCCACAGGGCATTCCGCCCGCCCCTGGGGCCCCGTCAGTTGTCCAAGGATGCGGTACTTCATAACACCTAACGCGGCCCGTAAGCCGCGTTATCCTCCCCCACAGCCGGGTTTGAGTATACGTTATTGTGCTCCGGCTGTCAAGGAAGCACGGGCCCGCCTCGCATCCCAGGGAAGACTCAGAAGCGGTGATTCCCACGGGCCGGCCACGGCCAGCGGAGTTCCCTGAGCCTCCAACGCCAACAGCTTCCCAGACACCAGGTCCTCGTGTAGGTGCAGGGCCAGTTCTCCGGCCTCATAGTTAAGGTCATGGTAGAGATGAGGCACCACCGTGTATTCCGATCGCATCCGCGGCTCGTTCTGACGTAGCACTGCGGTAGCTGGGTCCTCCTGCGGTTTGACAAGCTCCCTGCTCAGGGAGACCGTCTGTCGCAGCGAGGCGGCGGCCATCGCGCGCGAGAACTCCGTCAGACTGGGATAGGCCGTCGCCGGCTCCACCTTCACCAGCACCCCAGCCAACAGATGTGCTTGCGGTCGCGGGAGCGCGTAATTCTGCTTGCGGGCGTAGATCAGCAACTCCAACTCCGCCTCCGGGTCCTCACTCTGCCACTGCAATACGCCGGGCTTGGCAGCCTCTGTACGTACGGTGGATAGCGCGGGACCACACAGCATAAGCCGAAAACCCAGAAACAGTCCGCCGCGCTCAACCGCTACCACCGAGCCCTGGGCTACCGCCGCGGGCTGTTCCGGCCACGGGGTGGAGCCGACCAGGACCTGCTTGATCTCGCGTCGCGGCCCCAACAAGCCCCGCAAGAAGGCCTGTGGGGTGCTACCGCTGCCAGCCGCCAGAAAGTTGACTGATACCGCAGCCACGTTACCGTGCTGCAGACTGGTGACCCGAGCCGGACCGCCGTCGGCGAAGAAGTAGGCCGTGGGCCGGGCGGGGCTCTCCGCTAGCGTGATCATCAGCGGTACTGCCCAGGGGCCCAGGGCCCCACTCATGGTGCCCAGTGAGAAGAGCTCAGTCATGTACGTGTCGGTGCGTAGCACGGCAGTAGTCTGTTTGGGATCCGGCTCCTTGCCCAGAGTGGCCAGCGTCCGGGGCAGCGGCGAAGGCGTGGTGGAGACCAGCTCCTCGGGGACATGATCGCAGGCCGCAAAGTACATGGCCGAGGGCCGGATCATGGCCGGCGCAGGGGTCACATCCCACAGGTGGAGCAGATAGCGATGCAGCTCTCCGCCTTGAGCATAGTCTGCCGGCTCCACCTCTGCAGCCGCACCAGCCACAGCTCCGGACCCGGGCTGCAAGCGCTGGACGAGATCTGTGTAGAGTAGCCGCTGCGCGGCCTGCAACTCTGGAAAGGTTTCGCCCGTGGCGGCAATCCAGTCCAGTGCTCCCAACTGCAAGGCCTCGCCACTTGGGCTGTGACCGGCGAAGCAACCCAGGGATAGAGTCCGGCTCAACCAGTCACGCACCTGACGCTGGGCCAGGTTGAGGCCCTCCGGGTCACCCAGTGCGGAGCCGGCGGTGGCGAGAGCCGCTGCGCGCAGCAAAGGTAGAAAGGGCTGATCGGGCGGAGCGGGCTTGGCTTTGACTGCCGTATAGGCCACCTCCAGACCCGAACGGGTCTGGGCGAGCGTATTCTCCGGCAGCGTCTGCCCGTGCTGGACGATCCAGGCCAGGAGCGGGAGCAAGCGGCAGGTGGCGGAAAGGCTGGGAGCCGAGTTGTAGCGCACCGGAGGGAAGAGACCGCGAGTCTGGGAGCCGGCCTGGCGGTCCTGGCAGAGGAGCAGGTCCTTGAGCATGCTGTTGGCCCGCTCCACACTCTCGCTGGCGGGCGCGCCGGCCATGCTCTGCCCCGAGCGCAGCGCGGCGACGATATATCCGGGGGTGAAGACGGCGACATCGGGGAGGACCGAGATGGCGGCGATTCCCAGGGGCCCGAAATAGGACTCCTCACCGTAGGCAAGCGCCGCCTGGGTGATTTGATCCTGGCGCTCACTGAAGGTTGCGGCCCCCGCCGATACGGTGAGTCCAGCCAGAAGCGCCGCCAGAGCAATGAATCGGATGAAGTGCCTCATGCCGCCTCCCAACCTTCCGCGCCGGTCGCTCGACTGCGGCGCTGTCCATGATAGCAGGCAGGCCGCCGGGATGGCCGGCGGCCTGTACAACTACGCGGGCGCCCTCCGGCCTTAGCGCTTGGAGAACTGCTTGCCCCGGCGAGCCCGGCGTCGACCGGCATGCTTACGTTCCTTGACTCGCGGGTCTCGAGTGAGCAGGCCTGCTGGCCCCAGTATACCACGCAGCTCCGCGTTCATAGTCACCAGAGCCTTGGCGATACCGTGGCGCACGGCGCCGGCTTGCCCGACAATCCCACCGCCGGAGCAGTCGGCCACCACGTCAAGCTGCTCCCGGGTCTGCGTCACCCGCAGGGGCTGCTCGACCATCTCAGTCAGCGTAATCCGGTGCAAATACTCCTGTGCCGGCTTGCCGTTGATGGTGATCACCCCGGTGCCGGGCTGCAGCCACACCCGGGCCACGGCGTCCTTGCGCTTGCCTGTGCCATAGAATCTAACTGCGTCGGCCAACTTGTCTGCCTCCTTCAATTACTCTGCTGGGACAAACCCACCGCCCGTTTGGCTTTCCACCTGTTCTGCCCACGGGACACCCAGCCTATTTACAGCTCCAAGGGTTTTGCCTGCTGTGCCTCGTGCGGATGTTCTGCACCGGGATAGACCTTGAGTTTGCGCAGCATCTGTCGTCCCAAAGCATTCTTGGGCAACATGCCTGCCACAGCATGACGAAGGATAGCCTCCGGGGCGCGCTGGCGCAGCCGCTGGGCTGTCTCCTCGCGCAAACCACCCGGGTGTCCGGAGTGGCGGTAGTACTTCTTGTCCCGCCACTTGTTACCGGTCAGCAGGACTCGGGCCGCTTCGGTGATGATCACGAAGTCCCCGTTATCGGCATGCGGTGTATAGCTGGGCTTGTGCTTGCCCCGCAGTACCAGGGCTACCCGGCTGGCGAGCCGCCCCAGGGGCAGGCCCGCGGCACTGATCTGAAACCACTCTCGCTGGCTAGGATCGACTTGTACGCTACGTGTGCTCACGACTCATTCTCCTTGCAATGCGGTCTGAGACTCAATAGAAGACTCTGACCAGACACAGCCCTTGCGGGGGCGCGGGTGGCCCCAAGCGGCTACGGTCGCCGCTCTCCAGGATGCTCTCGATCTCTTCTGGCGTTCGCCGTTCCATGCCGACCTCCACCAGCGCACCCACAATATTGCGCACCATGTGGTAGAGGAAGCCGTTGGCCTGCACATAGAACTCCAGTACATCCTCTTCCCGACGAATGTCCAGCCTGGTGATCTCCCGTACCGTGTTGACGACCCGGCTTCCTGCCGAGCGAAAGGCCGCGAAGTCATGCTGCCCCTTGAGTACTGCCGCCGCCTCGCGCATAGCCGTCAGGTTTAGCCAGGGGTCCGGCAGGTGCCAGGCCACGCGTGCAATGAAGGGCGAACCCTCCTGGCGATTCAGTATCCGATAGCTGTACAGCTTACTAGTGGCTGCCCGCCGCGGATCAAACGCCGCAGCCACCTCCTCTGCCTCCAGCAGATCAATGGCAGGCGGCAGATGGTCATTTACCGCCTCTATCAGATTCTTGAGCGGGATCGGGTTGTCCGTACTAAAGGCAATAGCCTGGCCCAGCGCGTGCACCCCGGCATCGGTCCGGGAGGCCGCGCCGAAACGCTGGAAGCCACCCACAACCTTGCGCAATGCCGTCTCCAGCTCCCCCTGTACTGTCGGCTGGTCCGGCTGATACTGGAAACCGGCGAAGTCGGTCCCGTCGTATTGGACTGTGCACTTGATCCGGCGCACCGTCTTCTCACCTCGCCCGGCGGGATGAAACCAGGTCTACTCAGTGAGCTCCAGAATGGCCATCTGCGCAGCATCACCCCGACGCTGTCCGGCCAGGATGACCCGGGTGTATCCGCCTTCACGGCTGCGGTAGCGGGGAGCTATCTCTCCGAAAAGATGCTTCACCAACTCCGGATCATGGACCTCGCGCAAGACCTGCCGCCGCGCGGTCAGGTCTCCCCGCTTGGCCAGGGAGATCATGCGCTCAGCCAGGCGCGAGGCCTCCTTGGCCTTCTCGGCGGTAGTCTTGATCCGGTTGTGCCGCAACAAACTGCTAACCAGGCCACGCAGGAGCGCGATCCGCTGATCGGTGGCCCGGTTCAATTGACGATGGCTATGGCGATGTCGCATGATAGATTCCCTTTCGACCTGTCTCCGAGTTCAAGCTCCCCCTGAAGCTAGCTCTCGGACGCAGCAGCGCTACTGGCCAGTTCCAGCCCCAATCCGGACAGCTTCTCTACGACTTCCTCCAACGAGCGCTTGCCGAAGTTACGGATATCCAGCAAGTCTTCAGGAGTGCGCTGCACCAGCGCGCGCAGAACATTGAGTCCTTCCTTCTTGAGGCAGTTATAGGTGCGCACGGAGAAGTCCAACTCCTCGATAGGCCGGTCCAGGATCGTGTCATACCCCGGCGCCCCAGCCTCCATGTCCGCGGGTACTGCCTCCAGCCTGGGAGCCGGAACTTGAGCGAAGATGTCCAGGTACTGGTGGAGAAGCAGGGCGGCCTGGCGGATCGCTTCCTGTGGCTCCAGAGTTCCGTCAGTCCATACCTCCAGAATCAAGCGGTCCAGGTCAGTACGACTGCCCTTACGAGTTGGCTCCACGCTGTAGGTTGCCCGCGGCACTGGCGAGAAAAGAGCGTCCAGTGGTATGACGTCCAGGCTGGCCTGCTGCCGGTCACGCTGCTCCACAGGCAGGTATCCGACACCCCGCCGCACCCACATCTCCAGATGCAGCTTGGCGTCTTTCGCGGTGAGATGGGCGATATGGTGCTCCGGATTCATGATATGCACCTCTGGCGGCGCCGTGATATCCGCACCGTTCGCCTCCCGCTCGCCCGTCAGATCAATCTCTGCTTTGAGTTCCTGCTCGGCCGGCACATCCGGATCCACGCGGATAGCCAACTCCTTGAGATTGAGCATGATCTCGGTACTATCTTCCAGGACGCCTGGAAGAGTCGTGAATTCCTGAACCACGCCCTCAATCCGCACATCTGTGATGGCGGCACCCTGCAAATGCGCCAGTAGCACCCGGCGGAAGGCATTACCCAGGGTGTGACCGAAGCCCCGTTCTAGCGGCTCCACGGCGAACTTACCGTACTTGGACTCCACTTGCAGTGGCGTGATTTTCGGTTCCAGTTCCTCAAGCATATTCATGCTCCTTGCTTCCGTCTTTGCACGGCGAGTGCAAGTTGGCTGTCTCGCCGGATGGACTGGCCTCGCTGCGCTCGGTGAGCTCCCCCTCCATACGACCAGTGGTAGTACGCCCGACCTACCCGAGGGGGCGTGGCCCGCATCCACCCCTAGCGGGAATAGAACTCCATGACTATCTGCTCATCCACCGGGACTTGAATCTCCTCGCGCGCCGGAAGAGCGTTGACCGTTATGGCAAACTCCTCTGGCGCCACGGTCAGCCACCCGGGCGGACTGATGCCCGCGGCCAGCGCCGCCTCCAGGTCCGGGGTCTTACGCAGGCTCTCACGCACCTGGATGACATCTCCGATACGCACCTGGTAGGACGGGATGTCCACCGTTCGACCATTCACGGTCAGATGACCGTGGGTGATCCATTGGCGGGCTTGCTGACGCCCAGTGGCAAGACCGGACCGGTACAGAACGTTGTCCAGGCGGCGCTCCAGAAGCTGCAACAGCATCTCCCCGGCCACGCCGCTCATACGCTCTGCGCGTCGCACATAGCGCTGGAATGGCTTCTCCAGCATCCCGTAGTAGTTGCGCAGTTGCTGCTTCTCACGCAGCTGCATGGCATAGTCACTCGGCCGGCGCTGCGGAAAGTTGCTCCCGCGCATGCCCGGCGGCGAGTGGTGCGTTTCGATGGCGCACTTGGGCCCCTCGCAACGGGCACCCTTAAGGAATAGCTTTTGCCCAGCCCGCCGACAAAGCCGACACACGGGGCCATTATAACGCGCCATTACTACTGGTCACCTCCAGAAATGCTACCCACCATCATCGCTATACTCGCGGTCTCTTCTTCGGGCGGCACCCGTTATGGGGCTGCGGCGAGACATCCTTCACGTGCCGCACCTCCAGCCCGGCGGCCTGCAGCGCACGCACCGCGGTCTCCCGACCACTGCCGGATCCCTTGACGAAGACATCCACGCGCTGCATGCCGTATTCCTGCGCTCGGCGCGCGGCCGACTGCGCCGCGAGCTGCGCCGCAAAAGGCGTGCCCTTGCGGCTGCCCGAGAAATCATTCGTGCCCCCACTGGCCCAGCACAGCGTATTGCCGCTGGGGTCAGTAATGGTCACGATGGTATTGTTGAAACTGGACTTTATGAAGGCCTTGCCTGACGGCACCTGGCGCCTGGCCTTACCCCGACGCGTAACAGCTTGTCTCGCTGGTCTTCTCATGCTCTTCCTCCGGTATCTGGCGAGAGCACCTTCTTCTCCCGCCGACGGACCAGATGGGGCCCGTCATGCTGCTTACTTCGCGGTCGCGCGCTTCCGGCCGGCCACTGTCTTCTTGCGTCCCTTACGGGTGCGAGCATTGGTTCGCGTCCTCTGACCCCGTACCGGCAACCCGCGACGATGGCGCAGACCGCGATACGCACCGATCTCCATCAGCCGCTGGATGTTGCTTTGCACCTCGCGGCGCAGGTCACCCTCAATGGTATAGTCCTGCTCGATTACCTCGCGCAGCCGCGCAGCTTCCTCCTCGGTGATGTCCCGCATCCGGGTATCCGGGCTGATGCGCGTCTTGCGCAGAATCTCCTGCGCCCGGCTGCGACCTATGCCATAGACGTAGGTGAGGGCGGTCTCTATTCTCTTATCTCGGGGCAAGTCCACCCCTGCAATTCTCGGCACGCCGATCTCCTCCTTGGGCAGCCAGTAACGACTTTAACCCTGCCGCTGTTTGTGGCGCGGGTTCTCGCAGACGATGCGCACTACTCCTCGACGCTTCACGACCTTGCACTTGTCGCAGCGCTTCTTGACTGAAGCCTGAACCTTCATGATACACCCTTCCTGTCTGTCTAGCGATGCAGCCAGACAATCCGACCCCGGCTGATGTCGTAGGGAGAAAGCTCCAATTCAACCTTATCGCCGGCCATGATGCGTATGAAATGCTTACGCATCTTTCCGGAGACGGTGGCCAGAACTTCGTGCCCGTTCTCCAGCTCAATCACAAAGCCAGCGTTGGGCAGCTTCTCCTTGACCACTCCAATAACTCTTGGCTTGTCAGATTTTTTGCCTATCTCTCTCGCCATTCGCTTATCCCTCAGATCGCGGTCAGGATCTCCGGCCCCTCCCGGGTCACGGCCACGGTATGCTCAAAGTGAGCAGAGGGCCTGCCATCCGCAGTGCGCACGGTCCAGCCGTCTGCCCCCAAACGCACCGCGGGCGTTCCCGCGTTGATCATCGGCTCGATGGCCAGGGTCATGCCGGGACGTAAGATCAGATCATACTCGGCAAACTGGCCCTCAGCTACAAAATTCGGCACCTGCGGCGGCTCGTGTATCTGCCGCCCAATGCCATGCCCCACCAGATCGCGCACCACAGAGAACCCGGCAGCTTCTGCTACTGACTGCACTGCGGCGCAAACCTCGCGCAAGCGAGAGCCCACCTGCATCTGGGCAATGCCCGCTTCCAGGGCCGCCTGTGTCACTTCCAGCAGCCGCCGACGCTCAGCGTCCAGCTCCCCCACGGCGAAACTCACCGCCGAGTCGGTGTGCATGCCCTCGCAGAACACTCCCATGTCCACCCCTACAATCTGCCCGTCCTCCAGCCGCTGTCCGTCCGGGATGCCATGCACCACCACATCTTCCACCTCGACACAGATGGCCGCGGGGTAATCCCGGTAACCCAGAAAGGAGGCCTCGGCCCCTTTCTCGCGCAGGCGTTGGCGCGTCAAGTTGTCAAGTTCCCGCGTCGTGACTCCGGCCTGGGCCGCAGCGCTGATCTCCGCCAGCAGCTCGGCCAGGATGCGTCCCGACTTGCGCATGGCCCGGAGCTCAAACTCACTCTTGCGCGACACTCTGGTCCGCTGACGAGCCATCAGCCCTGCGCCGCGCCCTCCCGGGCGGCAGCCAAAACGCGCGCAGTAATCGCCTCCACCCTGTCGCCCTCAGCCTTGATCTCCGTTAGCTGTTCCCGGCGGCGGTAGTAGTCAATGAGCGGCGCGGTCTGCTCACGGTAGACGGCCAGCCGCCGCCGAATGGCCTCCGGCTGATCGTCCTCCCGCTGATAGGTCTCGGAGCCGCATGCTGGGCACTGCTCGCCCGGGCGCAGGTTGTCATTGCGTACATTGTAGATCCGGTTGCAGGAGCTGGACCGGCACTGGAACCGCCCGCTGAGTCGCGCCACAACCTCTTGGTCGCTCACGTCCAGATAGATGACTCGCGCCTCGGGCAGCCCCGCCTCGGCGGCAACCTGCTCCAGCGCCTCTGCCTGCGCCACGGTCCGCGGGAAGCCATCAAACAGAACAGAGCTCAGTTTGTCACGCAGGAGACGTTCGCGCACGATGCCAATCACTAGCTCATCCGGCACTAGCTCGCCGGCCTCCATGTACCCGCGAGCCTCTTGCCCCAGCTCAGTATCCTCGGCCACGGCCGCGCGTAGCATATCTCCCGTGGACAGGTGCGTGACGCCCAACTCCCGCACCAGGGAAGCAGCATGTGTACCCTTCCCCGCGCCCGGCGGTCCCAACAATATCAGGTTGTACTTATCCATGACTCGCTCGCTAACTCGACAAGAACCCGCGATAATGCCGCATCATGAGCTGCGCCTCGATCTGCTGCATGGTATCCAACGCCACGCCGACCACGATCAGCAAGGAAGTGCCGCCCACCAGGTCAAAAGTAGTCACACCCGTGATGCTGCCTACCTCGTATTGCATGACGGCTATGACACCCAGGAAGATGGCGCCAGCCAGGGTGATACGGTACAGAATCCGGTCCAGGTAATCCCGGGTCTTGGCTCCCGGGCGTACCCCCGGAATCGTTCCTCCACTCTTCTGAAGGTTCTCCGCGATCTGTTCCGGATTGAAGGTCACAGCCGTATAGAAGTACGTAAAGATGATGACCAGTATGAAGTAGAACGCCAACGCCCAATAGTTCTGCGCACTGGGCTGCGTCCAGTTCTGCAGAGCGCTCACCGCTGCGCCGACCGAATCCGCCGAAAGGTGCAGAACATTCGTCAGGAAGTCCTTGACCCCCTGCAACTGGAAGGCCTGGGCGATGGTGCCTGGGAACATGGCCACCGCAATGGCGAAGATGATCGGGATAACCCCGGCCTGGTTGACCCGCAACGGCAGGTAGCTGGTCTGTCCCCCGTAAACGCGGGTACCCCGCACGCGCTTGGCGTACTGGACCGGGATCTTCCGCTGCGCCTGCTGGAAGAGCACGATCACGTAGATCGTCCCTAGGAAGATCAGCGCAAAGAAAACCAGATTGGGGACGCCGATCGAGCCGCTCTTCCACAGCGTAATGGTCTGGGCTATCTGTTGCGGCATGGAGGTCATGATGCCGGCGAAGATGATCAGCGAGATACCTTGGCCGATACCATTCTCGGTGATCTTGTCGCCGATGAACATGAGGAAAGCTGTCCCCGCGGTCATCATCAGGATGTCAAAGATCGTGACTGGCAAGTTGGCGGTGAAGAAGCCGCTCTGCCGGAACAGAGTAATGAACCCCGCGGCCTGCAAGACCGCCAAGGCCATCGCCAGATACTTGGTCCATTTCTGGATCTTACGCTGGCCCCACTCTCCCTCCTTCTGCAAGGCCTCGAGGGAAGGAATCGCCATCACCAGAAGCTGGAAGATAATGGACGCGTTGATGTGGGGCATAATTCCCAGCGCCAACACTGAGAATCGTTTGAGCGATCCACCGCTGAAGGCATTCAGCAGGTCTCCGAGTCCGCCCAGAGGGCCGCTGCCGCCGCCCTGCATCATGCGGCCCAGCGCCTCGTGATCAATGCCCGGCAGCGGTACGTGTGCGCACCCCACGTACACAGCGAACATCATCATGACGTAAAGGATGCGCCTGCGCACATCCGGCAGCCGCAGAGCCTGCCCTAGCGCAGCCAGGCGCTCTTTCATGGCTCGATCACCTCGGCGGTGCCCCCAGCCTTCTCAATCGCGGCCCGCGCCGCTACGCTGAAGGCATGAGCCTTCACGGTCAGAGCCCGGTCTAGCGTCCCCTGACCCAGAACCTTCACTCCGTCCTTGACCTGCTTCACCAGCCGACACGCCTTGAGAGCCTCCACATCCACTACGGTGCCCGCCTCAAAGCGGTTAAGATCGCGCAGATTGACCACCGAGAATTCGTGGCGGAAGAGGCCGATGTTATGGGCGCGCTGGCTGACTCCGCGCAACTGAGGCAGGCGTCGGTACATCGGCGTCTGACCTCCTTCGAAGCCGGGCCTGATCTGGCCACGGGCCTTTTGGCCCTTCTGGCCTCGTCCGGCGGTCTTGCCCTGACCAGCGGCATGGCCCCGACCTACCCGCTTGCGGGACTTGGCGCGTGCTTTATTGGGTTGCAGGTCACTCAGTTTCATCTTCGTCTTCCTCTGCAGAGGCGGCTCTCCCGTCGTTCACGACAGAATTGGCGCCTGCGTCTCTAAGTCAACTCCGGTAAATGGATGGCAATGGCTCCGTTTCGTTTCTGAAGTGCCACCCCTGCCAGAGAGACATGCTCACTCGACGGGTGTGACTTCTACGAGATGGCGCACCGCAGACAGCATGCCCCGGACTGCCTCGTTGTCCGGCACACGAGTGCAGCTATTGATCTTCCCCAGGCCCAGGGCTCGGAGTGTCGCGACATGCTCCTGTTTGCTGGTGATATGGCTGCGCACCTGGCGCACCTTCAATTCGGACTTGGCCATAAGATTGTCTCCATCTGCGGCAAGAGCGTTCAGGCCCAGGCCAGTGCCCAGACGAGCACAGAACGCAATCCACCGGGGACAGGCAAGACGCCTGTCCGACGTCCTAGAATTTCAGCCCCGCCTCCCGGGCTGCCTCCGCCAGCGACTTGATCTTTCCGTGGTACGGCCAACCGCCACGGTCAAAGACCACCTGTGTGATCCCGGTCTGCACCGCCCGCTCGGCCAAGGTCTTGCCCACCACAGCTGCGGCCTCCGTGCTCTTCGTGCTCTTGAGCCCCTGCGCCAAGGCCTTCTCCAGGGAGGAGGCGGCTGCCAGAGTTTGTCCGGCCGTATCATCCACCAACTGGGCATAAATGTGGTGCAGACTCTTGTATACGCACAGCCGCGGGCGTTCGGCGGTGCCCATCACTTTGCGCCGTACTCGGAGATGACGTCGTACCCGCGCCACTTTTCGGTCTTTCTCAACAGCCACTCTGTAACACCTCGCTGATCTGCCCGCAGTGCGAAGGAGCCAGACACCGGCCCCACTGATGGCAGGCTGAACATTTGCCCGGCAGGTACCTTAGGCGCCTATCTTGGCCTGCTTGCCGGCCTTGCGCCGCACCTTTTCGCCCACGTAGCGGATGCCCTTACCCTTGTACGGCTCCACCGGTCTGAGCTTCCGGATGTTTGCCGCCATCTGCCCGACCGCGCACTTATCATTGCCGCTGACCACGATCAGGGTGGGACTCTCGGTCGCCAGCTCCAGATCTTCCGACGGCTCGATCAACACCTCATGAGAAAATCCCAGGCGCAGGCGCAGACGCTTGCCATCCATCTCAGCTCGATATCCCACGCCCTGGATCTCCAGACGCTTCTGAAAACCTTCGCTTACGCCGGTGATCATGTTAGCCACTAGCGAACGGACCAACCCATGCAGCGCCCGGTGCCGACCGCTGTCCGTCGGCCGGGTCACGCAGATCTCCTGCTCCTGTACCTCAACCCCGATCTCCCGGGGGAACTGCGCCGTCAACTCGCCCCGCGGCCCCGTCACCGTTATTTCATTGCCAGCCGCCACACTGACCTTGACCTTGTCGGGCAGCGGAATGGGTTTCTTACCTATGCGCGACATAATCTTCTCCTTGTGTCCGCAGGACGGGCCCAGGCCCCTTGCCAGTAACCGACGACGCCCGCAGTCCGCCTCGGGTCGCCAGACGCCCAGCCTACCAGATATAGCCCACCAACTCACCGCCGATGCCCTTGTGCGTAGCGTCTTTGGCAGTCACAACGCCCTGGCTGGTGGAAAGAATCGCCACCCCCAGCCCTCCGAGCACACGCGGCAGCTCCTCATGGCGCGCATACACCCGGCGGCCTGGACGGCTTACACGCTTGAGACCGCTGATCGCCGGCTGCCGCCGGGAATCGTACTTGAGGCGAATGCGCAGTTGCCGCCCCCGGTCCACCAACTGGAAACCGCGGATATAGCCTTCCCGCAGCAGGATGGAGGCGATCTCAGTCTTCATCTTGGAGACCGGAACATTCACCTCCAGATGCTTCGCCATGGCCGCATTACGGATGCGGGTAAGCATGTCAGCGATGGGATCTGAAACCGCTGGCGTACCCAGGCGCGGCCGCTTGGTTCGCGTTAGCTTGGACTTTTTGTTACTACTATTGCGCTGTGCCATTCCCTCGACACCTCAGCTATCTCAAGATGAGCCACCCGAGTTATCCGCCACTACCAACTCGACTTGGTCAGCCCCGGAATGTTGCCCGCCTGGGCATTCTCGCGGAAGCAGATGCGACACATGCCAAAGCTGCGCATGTACGCGTGCGAGCGGCCACAAATGCGACAGCGGTTATAGGCTCGCGTCGAGTACTTCGGAGTCCGCTTCTGCTTGGCAATCCATGATTTCTTAGCCACTTTGTCCTCCTGGCCAGACAGACTTCTCGCCTGTCATCCCTGGGACGGGCCAGACGCCCGTCCTGCCGTGCTGCTCTTCATCCCTCCGCGGGCTTCAGGGGAAGGCCCAGCCGCACTAGTAGATCGCGCCCGGACTCGTCGTCCTTCGCCGTGGTGGTGATGCAGATGTTCAGACCTCGCGTCTTCTCTACGTCGTCATACCCCAACTCCGGGAAGATGAGCAGGTCCGTGATACCCAGACTATAGTTGCCTCGTCCGTCCATGGACTTGCGCTCCAGGCCACGGAAGTCGCGGATCCGCGGGACGGCGACCGAAAACAGCCGGTCGAGGAACTCCCACATGCGATCGTGGCGCAAGGTCGCGCGTAGACCGATGGGCATATCCTTACGAATGGCGAAGTTGGCCACTGACCGCTTGGCGCGGGTGATGGCTGGCCGCTGTCCGATGATCTGTGCCACTTCCTTGACTGCTCTCTCAAGGGTCTCGAAGTTGGAGCCGCCCTCGCGCACCCCCATGGTGACGGAGACCTTGACCGGCCGCGGGGCTTCGTTGACATTCTTGTAGCCGAACTGCTCCATCATCTGGGGCCGAATCTCAGTTTCGTATTTCTCTTTAAGCCTGGGTTTGTATGCCATCTTGTGCCTTCGCTTTCACTCGCCGCCCATGGGCCAGCGCTCCACGCTCGCCGGCGGCTGGGAAGAACTTCCGCTAGTCAACATCCTTGTTGCAGCGTCTGCAGACCCGCACCCGCTGGCCTTGCTCGTTGACCCGGTGCCTGACCCGCGTCGGCTTGTCGCACTGCGGGCAGATAAGCATCACGTTGGACCGGTGGATATGCCCCGGACTGGTGATGATCCCCCCCTGGCGCAGCCGCTGATTCTTGCGCACTGCGCGCTTGATGAGGTTTACGCCCTCCACGATCAGGCGGTCCTCCTTGGGCAGCGCGCCCAGCACCTTGCCGCGCTTCTGATGCCCTTTGAAGCTGCGATCGGTGCCCGTCAGCACCAGCACCTCGTCACCCTTCTTGATGCTCAGGGATTTGTGTGCGCCTGTTTGTGTTTGCCTGCCCATGACATGCTCACTTTCCCGCGAGAACTAGATGACTTCCGGCGCCAGCGAGATGATCTTCAGGTACTGCTTCTCACGCAACTCGCGCGCCACCGGACCAAACACCCGCGTACACTGGGGGTTCCCCTGGTTGTCCACAATCACCGCTGCGTTATCATCAAACCGAATCTGGCTGCCGTCTGCGCGCTGCACTGGCGGTCGGCAACGCACGATGACCGCTCTCAGTACCGTGCCCTTGGGGATGGGGCTGGAAGGTGTAACCTGCTTGGCGGAGGCGACAACCTCATCGCCCAGCGAGCCCCAGCGCCTGCGGCCAACGCCCCTCACCCGGATGCAGCCAATCTCTTGCACCCCGGAATTGTCGGTAACCTTTAGTCGCGTTTCTGTCTGGATCATGATATGTTCCTTCCGGTAGGACAGGCCTCTCGCCTGTCATGCCGCGGACGGGCGAGACTCCCGTCCTACCCCTTGTCCTCTTGTGCGGCCTTGGCTTCGGCGACGATACGCTGCTCCTGATCATGCGGTACTTCCTGGTAATGGGAGAACTCCACCGTATAGCTGGCCCGGCCCTGGCTGATCGAGCGGAGGTCGCCGGCATAGGCAGCCAACTCGGCAAAGGGCACGCGAGCGCGCACGACCTGCAGGCCGCCCCCCAGGCTGTCCATGCCCAGGATCTGTCCCCGTTTGCCGTTCAGGTCACTGATGATGTCCCCCGTCAGATTCTCCGGCGCGGTGACCTCTACTAGCGCAATCGGCTCGAGCAGCTGCAGCGAGCCTTCCTCCAGAGCCCTGCGCATGCCGATCTGTCCCGCCATGCGGAAAGCCTGTTCAGAAGAGTCCACTGGATGGCTCGACCCATCGTATAGGGTGGCTCTGACGTCCACCACGGGGTAGCCGGCCAGCGGGCCGCGGGCCAGGACATCGGCCACTCCCTTCTCAACCGCCGGGATGAAGTTCCGGGGCACAGAGCCCCCCACCACCTCATCCACGAATTCGTAACCGGCGCCACGCTCCAGCGGCTCGACACGCAGCCAGATGTCCCCAAACTGGCCCCGCCCACCAGTCTGCTTCTTGTGCCGTCCCTGGACCTCGACCTTACGCTTGATAGTCTCGCGGTAAGCAATACGCGGAGCCTTCTGCTCTACAGCCACGTCAAACTTGCGCTTGAGGCGCTGAATGGCCAGATCCACATGTAACGGCCCCATGCCGTGCGCCACCAGCTCCCCCGTCTCGGAGTCACGCTCATAGCGGAAGCTTACGTCCTCCTCGCCAATGCGCGCCAGGGCCTGCGAGAGCTTGTCCTGATCCGCGCGAGAGGCCGCTTGCAGGGCCACGGCATGCATACCCTCAGGGAGAGGCGGCGCAGACAAGATGACCGTTCGCTTGGGATCACAGAGTGTGTGCCCGGTAAGCGTGGCTTCCAGCTTACTGACGCAACCCAGATCGCCAGGGGCCAGCGTTCCCGCCGACAGGGCCTCCGAGCCCTGCATCAACGATAGCCCCGCCAGGCGCTCGCGCTGCCCGGTGTTCGCGTTGGTAACGGTGACGTCGGCTTGAGCCTCACCGGAGACCACCCGCAACAAGCTGATCCGTCCCACGTACGGGTCGCTCATGGTCTTGAACACGACTAACGACAACGCGTCCTCGGGCTGAACCTCCACGGTCTCCTCGCTCTTGGCTACCGTCCCCTCCCACTTCTTCATCCCGAGCGGCGAGGGCGCCAGCTCGGTCAGAGCCTTCAGCGCCGCCGCCGCGCCCACAGACTTGCCTGCCGCACTGGCCAGTACCGGCACCAGTTTCCCGCCGCGCACGGCCTCGCGCAGTCCAGTCAGCAGTTCCTCCTCGCTCAGGGCATCGTTTTCCAGAAAAGCCATGGTCAAGTCGTCGTCGGTGGCCGCCACTGCATCCACCAGCGCGGCCCGCGCACTGGCAGCCGCTTCAGCAGCCTCGGCCGGAATCGCCGCCGGAGTCTTACTGTCTCCCAGGTAGGCCTGCATCGCGATCAGGTCCACGACCCCGCTCATCGAAGCCTCTTCCCCGAGGGGGATCTGTACGGGTACGAATTCCACACCGCTCAAACTCTCCCGCAGCGAGGCGAGTGCGTCTGCAAAGTTCGCCCGCTCCCGGTCAAGCCGGCTAATGACAGCCACCACGGCCAAACCCTGTTCCCGGGCCAGCATCCACATCCGCCGCGTCTGGACCTCTACCCCCGCCACCGCATCCACGGTCAGCAGCGCGGTCTCCGCCACCCACAGGCAAGGGATCACCTGGCCAATGAACTCGGCGTAGCCCGGCGCATCAATGAGATTCAGCTTGGCGCCACCGCTCTTGCAGTGTGCCAGAGCCGGGAAGATGGACATCTGCCGTTCCTTCTCCTCCGGCTCGAAGTCCGTGACGGTATTGCCCTCCTCCACGCTCCCTAGACGCTTGGTTGCGCCGGCGGCAAACAGCAGAGCCTCCACCAAGGTGGTCTTCCCGCAGCCCCGATGCCCGACCACGACTAGATTTCTGATGTTGTCACTGGCAAACTCAGCCACTGATTCGGCCTCCTGCCTGTCAACTACTTCGCTCGTGAGACAATCTCAACAACGCGCCAATGCTTCTCCCGGCTCAAAGGGCGGCGCTCCACCATACGCACCACGTCCCCGAGCTGGCACGCGTTCTCCTCGTCATGCGCTTTGCACTTCGAGGCCCGCTTGACAACCTTGCCGTAAAGAGGATGCCGGGTGGTGCGCTCGAGCTTGACCACCACGGTCTTGTCCATCTTATTGCTGACCACTACACCCTGTTGAACGCGACGGGTTCCACGTTCTTGCGTCATTTTGTTTCGCCTCGCTCATCAGCGGCCAACTCGCGGGCCCGCAAAACAGTGTTGATGCGCGCCAAGGCCTTCTTGTACTTGCGCAGACGCTTGGGGTCCTCCACCTGCCCGGAGGCCAGGCGAAAGCGCAGGTTGAAAAGGCTCTCAGAGATCTGGCGACCGCGGGCCACCAGTTCCTCCGAGGGAGCTCGTTTGATCTGTTCCAGGAAATCCCGGGTGCTGCTGGCATTGTCTGGCATGATTAGTCCTCCCGTGTCACGAACCGGGTGGGAATGGGTAGCTTACGCGCGGCCAGGCGCATGGCATCCTTGGCGACGTCCAGCGGTACCCCGGCCATCTCAAACATGATCCTTCCAGGCTTGACGACAGCCACGTAGTGATCCACCGCACCCTTACCCTTGCCCATTCGCGTCTCCAGCGGCTTGGCGGTCACTGGCTTATCAGGGAAGATGCGGATCCAGATCTTCCCGCCACGATGCGCGCGCCGGGTCATGGCGACACGGGCCGCCTCAATCTGCCGGGCCGTGATCCAGTGACATTGCTCAGCCATCAAGCCATACTCGCCCTGGGTCAGAGTGTAGCCGCCCTTGGCGTTCCCCGCCATGCGCCCGCGATGGGTCTTGCGGTATTTGCTGCGCTTAGGCATCAACATCTTTACTGTCCTCCTGCGCCACCTCTGGTGCAGACTCCTCAGTGGGGGTCTGCGGCTCCGCGACGGTCTCGGGAGCCACCGGCACGGTCTCTTCTGCCGACTCAACGGTCTCCGGAGCCGGGGTCTCCACGGCCGCCTCCGCGAGAGGCTCAGCAGCAGCTTCCGGACTGGTCTCGGCCTCCGCTGCCGCAGCTGCGGGGGTCTCCCGATGCCGTGCGGCCGCCGCCACGCGCTCCCAGTCCTCCGCGCTCGGTCCGGCGCCAGGCTCGGTGGTCTTGACCCGCTCGCCCTTGCGCGGCGGGAGCACTTCACCCTTATACACCCAGACCTTCACCCCAATGTTGCCGTAGGCGGTCTGGGCACTGGCCAACCCATACTCTACATCCGCTCGCAGCGTATGCAGCGGCACGCGCCCAATCGGCCCCACCGATTCGGTACGGGCGATCTCTGCACCTGACAGCCGGCCCGAGACCGCAGCCCGCACACCCAGCGCGCCCATGCGCATCGCCCGCTCGACCGCCTGCTGCATGGCCCGCCGGTGCGAGACCCGGCGCTCGATCTGCCCAGCGATATTCTCCGCGATGAGCTGCGCGTTGACATCCGGGTCAGGAGTCTCCTCCACGTTGAGCCGCAAGCGGCCGCCGGTCTTCTTCTCCAGCGTCTGCCGCAACACGTCCACGTCTCTGCCGCCACGGCCAATGATGACTCCCGGTTTGGCGGTCTGTATGGTCACGCTGACATTACTGGCAGTCCGTTCGATCAAAACGTCGGAAATGCCGGCATTGCGGTGATTGTCCATGATGAACCTGCGGATCACCACGTCCTGCAGCAGTTGATCGCGAAAGGCTGCGCCCTCCGCAAACCAGCGACTGCGCGCCTTGCGAATGACTCCTAGACGAAACCCGTAGGGATGGACTTTTTGACCCATTCAGTTCACTCTCCGTTGCACTTCCGGTCGTAGAGACTTGTCGGCCTCTGCCTCTCCTGATGGCTTCGGCGTGTTCCCGACGCCTCCGACTGACTCCGGACTCCTACGCCTCGTCGGTCACCACCACGGTAATATGGCAGCTCCGGTGATAGAACCGATCGGCACGGCCGCGAGCCCGTGGCTTCAGCCGCGGAATCTTCATCGCGCCGTCCACCATCAAGGCTTTGATGCGCAGGTCCTCGACATCCAGGTTATGGTTGTTCTCCGCGTTGGCGACCGCCGAGTCCAGCGCCTTCAGGAGGGCCTTGGCCGCCGGCGAAGGATGCACGTGCAAGAGTCCGCGCGCTCGCGAGATCGGCTCGTTGCGGACGAGATCCGCATACTTGCGCAACTTGCGAGGCCCCGTCCGTACCCATTTGGAGACTGCCTTGACTTCCATGTTCTCTACTCTCCCGCCATCTGCTCTAGAAAGAAGCTTGCCCAGCGTCGTCTGCGCGACGCCACGCCAGTTAGCCTCTGCAGAGAAGGCTACTGGGGCCCCGTGGCCCGCTCACGCCGAGCCGGCCGCATGCCGCGATAGGTCCGCGTGGGGGCAAACTCGCCCAGCTTGTGCCCGACCATGTTCTCTGTAATGTACAGAGGCACGTGCCGCCGGCCATCGTGCACTGCGATGGTCAGGCCCACCATCTCCGGGAAGATGGTAGATCGCCTCGACCAGGTCTTGATGATCCGCTGCTCGCCGCTACCTCGTGCACGCTCCACCTTCGCAAGCAGCTTTTCACTAACATATGGGCCCTTCTTGATGGATCTCGCCATGGTTATGCTTCTCCCGCGCCGCCTAGCGGCCAGACTTGCGCCGGCGAACGATGAACTTGCTGGACGGATTCCTCTTGCGCCGTGTCTTGCGTCCCAGTGTTTTCCAGCCCCAGGGGCTGACCGGAGAGGGCATCCCGATCGGAGCCTTACCCTCGCCACCACCGTGCGGATGGTCCACAGGGTTCATCACTACTCCCCGCACCGCCGGTCGGACTCCACGCCAGCGTTTGCGCCCGGCCTTCCCGTCCTGGACGTTGGCATGGTCAGTGTTGCCCACGCGGCCGATGGTCGCCCGCGCTTGCACGGGCACCATCCGCATCTCGCCCGAAGGCATGCGCAGGGTCGCATAGGAGCCCTCGCGAGCTACCAGTTGCGCCGCCGCTCCGGCGCCGCGAGCGAGCTGTCCACCCCGTCCCGGGGTCAACTCCACGTTGTGTACCTGGGTGCCCAGAGGTATCCGCGCCAGCGGCAGGCAGTTGCCCAGGCGGGCCTGGGCCTCTGAACCCGACATTAACCGGTCGCCCTTGCGGATGCCCTGGGGAGCCAGGATGTAGCGTTTCTCGCCATCGGCGTAGTTGAGCAGCGCCAGGAAGGCGGATCGCCCCGGATCGTACTCCAGTGCCGCCACCCGCGCCGGAATACCATCCTTATCCCGCCTGAAGTCCACTATTCGCAAGCGGCGCTTGTGACCGCCGCCCTGGTGCCGAACCGTGACTCGCCCCTGGTTATTGCGTCCTGCCGAGGCCTTGGCGGGTGCCAACAGGTTCTTCTCCGGCGCTTTCTTGTCCAAGTCCCGACGGTCAAGCGACTGATGGAAGCGCTCGCCCGCCGAGGTCGGCTTGTGTTGTCTGGTGGCCATGACTCTTTCTCCTAACCGCTCTGCATAACATCAATGCGCTCGCCGGGCGCCAGCTTCACGACCGCTTTCTTCCAGTCCGCCGTCTTGCCCATGCGATGGCGAATGTTCTGTCGCCGGTGTTTGCCTTTCACGTTTATGGTGTTAACAGACAGCACTCGCACGTTGAAGAGGGCTTCTACGGCGCGGCGAATCTCAATCTTGTTCGCGCTTAGAGGCACCCGGAAGCTGTACTTGCCCTGCGCCTCGCCCGCTTCCATACTCTTCTCGCTGATGACCGGCGAGATGATCAGACGTCGGTACTGGATGAGTTGATCTCTCGTGCTAAGCATCGCCCTCACCTCCGGAGGCCATCAGAGCCAGGGCGCCCTGTGACACGATGATATGGTCCGCTCCCAAGAGATCGCGCACGTTCACGTGTGGCGCACAGCGCAGGACAAAGCGCGGGAGATTACGGCAACTCTGATCCAGAGTGTCGTCGTAGTACTCTTCCTGGCCTACCAGCGCCAGGACCTTCCCGCGACTGCAGCGTAGGTTCTCCAGTACCTCCCCCATCTTGCGGGTGCTGACCTCATCGGGCCGGAAGTCCTCCACGAAACGCAGCAGGCCCTTGCGGAACTGGGCCGTCAGCGCTCCCGCCACCGCTTTACGCCGCATCTTCTTTGGCATGCGCTGCCGCGAACGTACCCCTTTGGGCGCATGGGCCCGGGCGCCGCCGACGAACACCGGCGCTCCGCGATCGCCGTGGCGAGCGCGTCCCAGCCCCTTCTGTCGGTACATCTTCGCCCCGGTCGTAGCTACCTGACTCCGCGAGAGCGTCAGGCCGCGGGGTTGTGCCCGCTGGTTGTCAACATATAGCAGGGCCTGGTGAATCAGATCGAGGTTAGGCTCCACATCAAACAGCGTCGAGTCCAACTCGATCTGCTTCACCTCTTCCCCTTGCAGGTTCAAGACCGCAGCCTGCGGCATACTGCTCAACCCTTTCGCTTCACCGTCTTCTTGCTGGGCTGGACCGCGACTACTCCGCCGTTTGGGCCCGGAACCGAGCCCTTGACCAGCAGCAGGTTGCGATCAGCGTCCACCTGCACCACGGTCAGGCCGCGTGCTGTCACCCGCTCCGCCCCCATGTGCCCAGGCATCCCACGACCGGGGAAAACCCGCGCCGCGTCCGTTGCCCCGGAGGACATGGCCCGACGATGGATCATTGTTGCCCCGTGCGCCGCAGGTCCGCCGTGGTGTCCGTGCCTGCGCATGACGCCCTGGAAGCCCCGGCCCTTGGACTGGCCAATGATATCCACCTGGTGCCCGGCTTCGAACATCGCCACCGTCAGTTCCTGTCGTTCCTCCACGTCCTCGCCCGCTTCCAGCCGCCACTCGCGCAAGTACCGCTTGGGTGTGACTCCATGCCGCTCAAAATGTCCGGTGAGCGGGCCATTCGTCCGGCTGCGCTTCCGCTCACCGTAGCCGACTTGTGCAGCCTCATACCCGTCCCGATCCTGCGTCTTGCGTTGGACGACAGTGCAGGGGCCCACCTCGATGACGGTCACCGGGACCGCTGCTCCCTCGGGGGTAAAAACCCTGGTCATTCCCAATTTCTTACCCATCAATCCGACTGGCATCGTTCACCACTACTCTCTTCTGCCCCTCTCCGCAAGAGGGGCCTGTGGCCCGTTCTCCCTGGCGGGGGAGGCACCTGTCGCGCCTCAGACCAGAGCCCCCACCTAGCCCCGGGACGTCTTAATGGAGATGTCCACCCCGCCGGGCAGATCCAGCTTCATCAGGGCGTCCACCGTGCGTCCGGTGGATTCGAGAATGTCGATCAGCCGTTTGTGCACACGAATCTCGTAGTGCTCCATGGTGCGGCTGCTGCGCCCCAGCGCCGTGGGCCGCACAATGGCATGCACGTACTTGCGCGTGGGGAGCGGGATCGGACCGCTGATCCGTGCCCCAGTCTTCTCCGCCGTGTCCACGATGCGCTGGCACGACTGGTCAAGCAGCTCATGGTCAAAGGCCTTGAGCTTGATTCGTATGCTGCTGCCGGTAGCTGGCATGTGTCTGAATGCCCCTTTCGGCTGTCTCTCCCACGGCGGTACGGGTTACCCCTCTCCCCGCGG
>JAAYIR010000082.1 GCA_012523355.1 candidate division WS1 bacterium | reverse complement strand
GCGTGAGTTGATGCCGGGCCTGGGGCTGAGCACGGACCTGATGGTGGGCTTTCCCGGCGAGACAGATGAGCAGTACGAACATACCTACTCAGTGGTTGAGCAGATTGGCTTCGACCAGGCGTTTACCTTCAAGTTCTCACCGCGCCAGGGCACGGCGGCCGCGGTAATGAGTGACCAAGTGGCGGCGGAAGTGAAGCAAAGGCGGCTAGAGCGGCTGGCGAAGCTGGTGGCCGATCAAGCACGGGAAATCAATCGCGGGCAACTCGGAGAGGTCCGAGAGGTGCTGGTGGAGGAAACTGACCCGCGCAGCGCAGGCCATGTCCGAGGCCGCAACCGCGCCAACAAACTTGTCATCTTCCCCGGCGGGCCGGAGCTGATCGGAGAGACGGTGGCCGTGCGGGCCGACGAGGCGTATCTGTGGGGTTTTCGTGGGGAGATGGTCAGTAGTGAGCGATAGAGAGAGCCGGACCCCGGCAATCCGCTCCCCACAGGAAGACGAGAGGGGCCAGACGCCACTTCGAGCGACCCAGGCCCAAGCACCCCGGGCTTCCGCGCGGAGGCGCTGGGCGGAGCTCATCGGCTTCCCGCTCGTCGCAGTGAGCGCAGCGCTCTGGTTGCACCTGGGGACGGCCAAGGTATACGATTTCGATGGCCTCTGGCATCTGGCCCAGGCCCGCGCCTACGTGAGCCGGGGACTGTGGTACGGGGAGTTTCCCTGGCTGGTCGCCTCGGCGGCCGGGCAGACCGGAGGGGATGACTGGTATGGGTTCCACCTGCTGCTAATCCCCTTCACGCTGATTCCCGACCCCGAGTGGCAGGTGCGGATTGCGGGGATATGTCTAACAGCATCGGCGCTGCTAATCCTGTGGTGGGCGCTGCGGCTCATGCAGGTGCAGGCGGCGTGGTTGTGGCCCTTCCTGATCGCCCTGGGGTCAACGGCGGCGGCGCCACGCTATGCGATGGTGCGGCCACAGACACTGTCGAATGTGCTGCCCCTGCTGGCCCTGCCTCTCCTGCTGCGAGGCGCACCCTGGAAAGCGGCGCTGCTGGGGTTCTGCTTCACCTGGATTCACTTCAACGTGTTCTGGATGCTGCTCGTGGTGGCGGCGGCACTGATGCTGGTGCGCTGGCTGACGACGCGGCGGCTGGAATGGCGGCGGCCCCTGGCGATGCTGGGGGGAATGGTGGCGGGCTGGTTACTGCGGCCCGATCCGCTGGGGGCTGCGTGGCTGGCCTACCTGCAGACTTTCGGAGCGAAACTCGCGAAGGCGCGGGGGGGCAGCATCGAGGCCTCGGGAGAGATGCTGCCCATGGGCTTCCAGGACGTCCGCTCCTACCTGCTGGTGCTGGTGTTGGTGTGGTCGGTGGGGGTACTCCTATGGATGGTGGGGCGCACCTGGCGGCGAGAGCAGCCGCCGGAGCCGCAACGCACCTAGGTATGGACCAGCCTGGGACTCTCGGCGGCGTTCCTGGCTCTGGCCTGCGTCTTCTTCCGGGCTACCGATCAGTGGGCGGTCTTTGGGTTCGCCTTCGTGGGGCTGGCGGTGACCACGTGGGCCCAGAGCCCGCGCTGGCAGGAGCTGCGGCGGCGACCTGCGGTCCTCTGGGCGGTGGGGATGATAGCAGTGATACTGACCGGCTGGCTGGCGGCGGGGAACATCCGCGCCAGTCAGGTCACAAATGACCAGTTCATGCCGGATATGACCCGCATGCGGGGTGCCGGAGAGTGGCTGGAAGAACACGCTCCTGCAGGAGCGATCGTCTTCTCCCCCCACTGGGACTATTTCCCCGAACTCTTCTTCTGGAATCCGCAGGGGCGGTACATCGGGGGCATCTTACCGGCACTACAGTACGCCTTCAGCCCAGATCTGTACTGGAAGACCGCGCACATCGCCGAGGGGAACGGCACCCTCACCTGCGGGGAGCCACGATGCACACCCGACAACGCCGAGGACCCCTACACGGTGCTCAAACGCGACTTCCACGCGCGCTACGTGATCCTGAGTCAGACCCGGGATTGGCGGCTGGTGCTTACCGTGCGGCGTGACTCGCGGTACCGTCTGTGCTACGAGGACCTGCACTTCGTGGTGCTGGAGCTGGACGAGTAGTCGGCGTAAGCGGAGGTCGCCCGAGTACGGACGACCTCCGCAGCAACGCAGATACCACGCGGGGCCACGAGAGATGTGTTCTACTTGGCCCGGGCGAGTTTGGCCGCAGTCTCGCCGCCCTGCAGCAGGTAGAGCAGGGGAAGCGGGCGGTCTACGCCCTCGAGGAAGGCGGGACGCGCCTGCCAGGGCGTGACGGATAGCACGTTGGAGAGGTCCATCCAGTACTCCAACCGCGCCGGAGGCAGCCCCCAGATCATGTGGAAGTGATTGGCGGGAGCGTACTGCTTGTACTCCGCCATGGAGGCGTACTTGGGCGTGACGAAGGTATGCGGCCAGGTCACGTTGGTCAGGTTGACCAGGGCGTCCACCAGCTCGGCGGGCGGCAGGACAGTACTGGCTTCATCCCAGACCAGAGAGAAGATGCCGGCCTCGGAGTTGTAGGCCAGACGCCCGGCCAGGCCCTCAATGCCGCCAGGAGTGATGAAGGTCACGGAGTTCCCGCCGCCGGGGAAGTAATAATCCTCGGCCACAGGCAGGGCAATGTTGGCCATGATCTGTTTGGCGCTGGTGCCCGGAAGCGCGGCCCAATCGAAAGCAGCACTGCCGGAGTTATCGCCGTCCACCAGGCCCTTCTGGCGCCACAGGGCGTCCGGCTCGACGTTGCCCAGACCGATCTCCTGGGCCTTGGCCTCGAGCTCCCAGGGCTCCCAGACCTTGCGGAAGTCCATGAACAGAGGCGGGTTGCCGCCGGTGAGCCAGGTGAAGGCCAGCATGGTCAGGAGGCCCTGGGTGTCGGCCTCGGTGGCGAAGGGGACCGGGGCCTTCTTGCCGTTGTGGTCAAAGCTGGAATTGAGCATGGACTCCATCACATCGGCGATGGGCAGGGGAAGGCCGCGGCGATCCGAGCCCCACTCGAGCTGATTCATGAAACCGCCACCGACGGCGTTGAGGTCCTGGAGCAGATCCCGAACGATGAGATACATGGCCAGGCCCTTCTGGAACTTGGCTTCTGCATCGTCGCCGGTGAGCTCCACACGGTCGCCGATCATGCGCTTGCACCAGGCGCGGAGGGCCTTGAGTTCCTCGGCGTCGTAGGCCCCCTGGTTGAGCATATCGGCCAGGAGCTTCATGTCGAGACGAGTAATCTCGATCCCGAAAGCCTTGCGGGTGGGGATAATATGCGCGAGCGCGGTCTCCATACCCATGCTGTCATGACCGAAGACGACCACGCGGCGACCCTTGAGCGCGACCCGGGTCACGGCCGCGTAGCACCACTCGACCAGCGCCTCGGCGGTGGCCTCGGTCATCCGGGGCTTCAGGCCGGTATCGGGCCAGGTGCCGACATTGAGGTGCGAGAGCCGACCGTACTGGGCCAGCGCGCCGTTGCCGGCGTGCGCGAAGACCACCCCCGGCTTGGGGCCGGAGTTGCCGCAGGTAATGTTGATCGGCGTGTCCTCGGGGAACTGCTGGAGCAGCGAGATCAGCGTGAGCTGGGGGAAGGCCCAGGTGTCAGGGACGCAGACCAGGATCTTGGCGCCTTCGGCCTTGAGCTGGGCGGCGACCAGATCGGCCTGAGGTTCACCGTCTACCAGGACCGGCGAGTAGACTACGGGAACCGCCTGGCCATCAGGCATCTTGAGCCGCTTGGCCAGGAGGTCAGCGGTCATGGCGACAATGTTCACGCAGCGATCGCGTGAGGCTTGATCTACGCGGGGATCGCCGGTGGCGAAGACCCCGATGGTGGGGAGGTTAGTGCCGACAGGGGCACTGTCGGACAGGGATTTGGCGGGCATGGTTATCTCTCCTTTTCACGGCTTGGAAGCCCTAGACAGAACTAGGGAGCAATTCGCCCTGACACCGTAATCACCTTCTCCGGAGGAGAGAAGTTCGGCACGTGGCGTCGGCTGGAGAACGGGGCGCTGATTTCAGCGCACGGCTCACCTTGCGGCGTGAGGCAGGGCGGCAGAAGAGAGAGGGTGGACCCTCAGGCCCCGGTATAGATCCTGACGTTGTCGTACCGGGGGTCGCCGAGCTGGTAGAGAGAGATCGTGTCCAGGCCGGTCAGAGGAGACTTATCCGTCCAGTCCAGGGCGACCTTGCCGTCGGCGACAGCCATCATGCGCGCTCCCATGAACTGGAAGATCACGTGATGCCACTGGCTGGGATCCAGCCGAGGAGCTTCCTGCTGCACCACGATCTCATCCCCCCGCATGATGACGTCCTTGGCGGCATCGTGCCACCCCAGGGCGAGGAAGTAGCCGGCGCCGCGCATGGCACCCCAGAGACGACGGGGCGCTACCTTCCCGGCAGGAGTGAAGGCGACCGCAGTGGTCGTGCGGTCGGGACCCGGTAGAACGTCAAGTTCAACCCTCACCGGAGCGGAGAGCTTGCCGGGGTAGACGAGGGAGTTGAAGGACTGAGACGGAACCAGACGGCCTTCGCGAAGGACCCACTCCACATCCGCAGTATCGTCCCAGCCGCCCATCGGGAGCCAGACGCTGCCTAGCGCGCGGCGGTCAAAGTTGTCTGCGTAGACCAGCTTCCAGTTGAGGCCCAGCGAGTGGGGAAGATCTTTGCCCTGGGCTATGGGAGTTCCCGTCGCGGGGCGCAGAGCTGCTACTGCCGGGAGCTCTGCAGCGGGAACCACGTAGAGGTCAGCGGGACCTGTCGGTTCCAGAGGCTGCACGGTCAACTCGAGGTTCGTGTTGGGACCGGCGCCCTTCATCATCACCAATACGGAGTTGTCGCCGGCCTGGAGCGTGGCGGCACCATTGCGGTAATAGCGCGGGAACCAGATAATGGGAGCGCCGTTGACGTAGACTACAGCGGAGGCGTTCCCCGCAAGATTGAAGCTCACGCGCAGAGAGCGCTGGGCGCGCAAAGCGCTGGCCACGTATACGGTGCCAGCGTCCTGGCCCGCGAGCAGGTCCTTGAAGGACAGCGCGGGAGTGGGCGAGGTGACCGGCTGCCAGGTGAGCTTCCGGTCGGCGACGGTATACGAAGCAGTCACATCCAGCTGCTGCTCGGGCAAGAGCACCCCGACCGGAGGATCAGCCTTCTCGTTGAAGGGTCCGATCCAAAGCCAGTCAGCGATAGCCCCCTTGCCGACGCGAAGGCTCTCGGTGGCCTGCACGCGCGTGCCATCGGCAAGCGTAACCTGATAGCGCAGGGGAATGAGGGCGCTGCCCCAAGCGTCCGGTGGCACGGTGAGCGCGAGGTTTGCGCCCTGGCCAGTTCCCGGCTTAAGCGCGAAGTCCAGACCCCCGGCAATCTGCCAGCCGGGGGGGGCCTCCGGCACCACGGACAGGGTTAGCGGGGGCGCCCAGGCGGCGAGATCACGCGCGTGGAACAGCAGGTTCACCTCTCCCCCCTCACGCGTCAGCAGAAGGGAATTCACCCTGGTGGTGTCGGCACTGAACGGCAGGCCAAACAACGTCCGCAACAGCCCCGCGGGATAGGGCTGCTCCCTCGGCGGCAGGGCCTGGGCGGCCTGGGCGACGGCGGCCTGCACTTGCTCCAGGGTCTCCGGGGAGCGGGGATCCTGC
>JAAYIR010000081.1 GCA_012523355.1 candidate division WS1 bacterium | reverse complement strand
TGGGCGACCCCACGGTGGCCGACTTGCGGCGGCAGCCTCCGGGGGTCATCGTGCTGGAGCGTACCAGGGAGCGCGAGGTGATCCGGGAGAGAATCCGGCGAGAGATCGTGGCAGGGAGGTACGGATCACTGGGCTTTACGCCGGCCACGCAAATCCATGGGCCGCTAGAAATCTACCTGCGGAATGACCTGTGGGAATATTTCCCCAGTCCGCCCTGGCCGGCCCCGAATTCCTAAGTAGGAGCGCGTAGGAGCCAAGTATGCGCTATGCCAAACCGCTGGTAGCTGTGGGCCTGATGGTGGTGGTGGCGCTGCCCTATGTGGCCTCATTCCGGGCGCCCATCTACGCGGAGGAGGCGGCGTACGCCTACGTGCCCTGGGCCAGCCAGGTGACGGGGCAGGCCTTCTACAACGCCGCTTTCGAGAACAAGACCCCGGGCATTTTCTGGCTCTTTCAGGCCGTGCAGGGCTATGATCAGCCGGGGGTGGGTCGGGCGCGCCTGGTCCAGGGCGCGCTGGTGTGGGCCACGGCCCTGATCCTGCTCTTGTGGCTGAGTGAGTCGGTCTCCCTGCTGGCCGGGACGGTCGCTGCCTTTACTTTCGCCTTTACCGTCCCCACGCTCGTCTGGTGGCGTACCACGGTCATGGCCCAGACGGAGCCGCCGATGGTGCTGTTCACCACCCTGGGCTTCTTCCTGCTCTATCGAGGCTTGCGGACCTCGCGCTCCTTCTGGTTTATCCTGGCGGGGATGGCCCTGGCCGGCGGGTTCATCTTCAAGCAGATCGCGGCGCTGGAGTTGGTCGCTTCGGTGGTGGTGGTGCTCTTGCTCACGCGGGACCTGCCAGGCGTGGCGCGTTGGCGTAGGGCGGGGATGGTCCTGGGGGGGTTCGTCCTGGTGGCCGGGGCGCTGGCCGTGGGGATGGCGCTCACTGGCCAGGGAGCGTCGTTCTGGGACACCGCCCTCATGTCTCTACTGCGGGGCTCCTCACACGCCATGGACATTCAGGCCTGCGTGTGGACCTTTGTGGGGCTGGTATGGTTCCCGGCGGTGGCGCCGCTGTTTTTGCTGGCCACACTGCCCTGGCTGTTTGGCAGACGCCATGCTACAAGCAGCGAGGCCGCCACTCCGGCGTTCGGCAGATTTCAGCTAGCCAGGCTGCTCGCTCTGTGGCTGATCTTCGCTGCTGGTGGCTTTCCGCTGGCCGGGGAGTTGCTGCAGCGGCAGATGCTCCCGTTCTTCGCCCCTTTGGCTGGACTCGTCGGTCTGGGGGCGGTATGGCTACAGGCGCAGTGGGCCGGGCTTTCCTGGAGTTCGCGTCTGGCGCGGCTCCTGGTGATAATAGCCTTCACCGGCCTGCGTTGGGGCCTGGACTACGGGACTAACGTAACGATGGCCCTGCGCCGCGACCCTGCCGCGCAGGATCCCGCCGTGGAACTGGGCCGCATGCTGGGCAGATATCTCCCCCCGGGGGAGACGCTGTACTCCCCGGACTACGGTACCCTATACCTGGACGCGCGCCGGGTGGCTCCCACCCGGTACTTTGCCTGGGTAGTGTGGGAGGTGCCGGGCATCCCGGAGACAGTCAGCGCAGACCTCCTGCGTCGCCGGCCGGGAGTGGCCATCCTGTCAACTTCCGGACGCCGGGAGGAGGTGCGGGAGGCCCTGCGGCAGGAAATATTTCGTGGACGGTACTGGCGACTGGGAGCGTTGCCCGCTACGCCCGAGCATCCGCCGTTAGAGGTGTATCTACGCAAGGACCTGCAGCGACATTTCCCCAGCCCGCCGTGGCCGGCTGCAGCAGAGATTCCCTAGGATGAGCAGTAAGGCATTCCCGGCCTGTCCATTCCCCAGAACCCGCGCGAAGTGTTGGGGGTCCGGGTGAGAAGGTTTCGGGACCGGGGATACTGGGTAGAACTACTTAGTAGACTCTAGCGCTCGTGTCCCTGGGAGGAGGTGAAAAGTTTTTTCCGTATTGTATTGCATATTGTCTCGGACTCTGCTACAATACTAATGGCGTTCTGTTTCCCAAACCCATCACACGGAGGTGCTTCGATGCACAAGCGACACGGTTTTACCCTTATTGAGCTGCTAGTCGTTATCGCGATCATTGCGATTCTAGCAGCGATCCTGTTCCCGGTGTTCGCCCGCGCACGGGCGAAGGCGTTGCAGGCCTCGTGTCTGTCCAACACCAAGCAGCTTGGCCTTTCCTTTGCCATGTACGCCACGGACTACGACAACAAGCTTCCGACCTATAACAATGGCTCAGTGGTCGACAAGATTACGAACCCCTTCGGGCAAGCTACCTGTGGCGGCGGCCGGGCTTCCGGTATCGATGACGACCACCCCGTCAACACCGCCAATGCGGCGGCCATGGCCTACCTGAAGAACCTGCAGATCCTGCAGTGCCCCTCGGACCCCGCGAAGACTCGCAACCTGTCCTACACGTGGAACGAGCTCTTCGCCAACTGCCCGCAGGACCAGATCATGATGCCGGCTAACAAGATCATCATGATCGACCAGTGCAGCATCACCGACTTCACCTTCATACGTTGGGATGCTGGGGAGGCCGAGTATCTTGGCTCCTGGACCAGCTTCCTTGAGCCGGCGAACTATGTCCACAACAGCGGTCTGAACTGCCTGTATGTTGATGGGCACGCCAAGTGGCTCAGCAAGAACCTGTGGCCGAAGGCGTATCCTGCCAGCTCCGACCTAGGCTGGCTGCGCGTAGAGACCGAGCCGTAAGGTCTCTCTCGTAACTGCAGTGTCGTGAATCACGCCTCGGCTCCCGCAAGGAGCCGAGGCGTTTTCCTGTAGTGGGTCTGTGCAGCTCTCGCCCCAGACAGGCAGAGTGGAGGTGAAGACTAGAATGATCAAACGCTGGGCGCCGCTCCTGGTGTTTCTGATATCGCTGGCCCTGCTGACCGTCAACCTGAACCTGCAGGTCAACTCTTATGATGAGGGCCTGATGGGCGTCGGAGCGGTGCGCGTGCTGGAGGGGGAGCTTCCCTATCGCGATTTTTACACTTTCTACCCCCCGGGACAGTTCTACCTGCTCGCCAGTGTCTACCAGCTGCTGGGGGTCTCGATTATCGCCGGGCGGATGGCGGACGTGGTGATCATGGGAGCCTTGATGGTTGTGGTGTTCTTGTTGGTGCGCCTGCTGGCGGGGGAGGCCATGGCCTGGGTCGGGTGGGTGCTGGCCCTATGCTGGCGCGTCTGGCCACCAATCCCCATTTCCCTGCACCCGGCGATGCTACTGAGCATGGCCAGCCTGCTGTGCGTGATCTTGTTCCTGCAACGGGGCGGGCGCTGGCTGCTGCCCGCCGGGCTGCTGGTGGGCCTGGCGGCGCTATTTCGTCATGATCTGGCCGGGTACACCGCGGTGGCGGTGCTCATCGTGCTGCCGTTCTATCTGTGGCGCCAGGGGTTGGGACAGCGGAGATTAATGGAGTTCCTGGGCGGCGTGGCGGTGGTGCTGCTGCCGGTGGCGGCCTACTTCGTCGTAAAGGTACCGTGGGAGGAGCTGGTGTTTGCCTTCTATACCATCCCCTTCAAGTTGTACCTCGGGGCTGCCAGCGCCGGGTTCCCGACCCCGATGAACACGCCATACGAACTGGAGTCCTGGTGGGCCTTGCTGGCCCCCCGGCAGGCGTGGGCCGTATTCCGGTACCTGTGGGCCTTCTATTTCCCGCTGCTGGTCTGCCTGGCCGGGCTGGTATGGCTGGTGGCCAACTGGCGAGGGGGCCAGGCAGGGGAGCATATACCGCGCTGGAGCGTGGCGCTCTTGCTGCTGACAGCGCTGTTCCATTTCAACTATCTGCGCAGCCACATTGATTTCTGGCATATGTGGCCCTTCGCGATCGTCATCTCGGCGCTGTTCGGAGTGGTAGTGGGGCGCGTCTGGGCCTACCAGGGGAAGCGACGGAGAGCGCGGGGAGTGGGGTTGGCGCTCGCCGGACTCGCGCTCGTCCCGCTGGTCGGGCCCCAGGCGGCGGACTGGCTGGCCTGGTTGAGATACGCGCGCAGCGTCAGCCCCGAGGCGGAGTTCGCCATTCCGCGGGCGCGGGGGATCATCATGGAACCCGGGGACCGGGGGATGCAGGCGGCAGTGGCCTGGATACTGGAGAACGTGCCGCCACAGGAATCCATATTTGTCGCCCACTACCGCAATGACCTGGTGCTGGGGACAAACATGATGGTATACTTCCTGGCGCAGCGTCCCATTCCGACTCGCTTCCACGCGATGGACCAGGGGATAACGACCACCCCCGAGAGCCAGCGGGGAATCATCAGGGAGCTGGAGGAGCACGGCACACGGTACGTGGTGCTGGATTACGCCCCTACCATGCCGAGAGGTGCCGTGCCGGGGTCACGCCTGCTGGACGAGTACCTGGCCGAGCACTTCCGCTCGGAGCGGATATTCCCCTGTCCGGAGGCGTGGTGGAAGGCGCTGGAAATCCTGGTCAGGAAAGACACCGTTTCGAGTGGCGCAGCGCCTTGACAGGCTTCTAGTTTATCAGTAGAATGAGACTGCGCAGCCACCCGCGTGCGGGCGGCTGCGTTTGATTCCCGCATGGGGCGCGTGGCGCCAGCAGGAAGGTTAATGGACATGTACGCAATTATTGAACACGGTGGCCATCAGTACCGGGCGGAAGAGCAGGGCACTCTGCGTCTGCCGAAGATGGCGGCGGAGCCCGGAGCAAAGGTGGTCTTCGACAAGGTGCTGGCGCTGAGCGCGGAGAATTTCGCGGTCGGCACGCCGCATCTGGCAGGGGCCGAGGTGCGAGGCACCGTCCTGGAGCAAGGCCGGGGGCCGAAGATTCGCATCTTCAAGTACAAGCGGAAGAAGCACTACAAGCGGCAAAGCGGACACCGGCAGGAGTACACTGCCGTCCGCGTGGACCAGATCGTGGCCGGCGCGCCGGTCGCCAAGGGGTGAGATGGCATGGCACATAAAAAAGGCATGGGTAGCACCCGCAACGGGCGCGACAGCAACTCCAAACGGCTCGGCGTAAAGGCCAGCGCGGGAGAGCAGGTCAGCGCCGGGACGATCATCATCCGTCAGCGGGGGACGAAGATGCATCCGGGTCTGAACGTGGGCCGGGGCAAGGATGATACCTTGTACGCCAAGGCTGCGGGCACCGTGCAATTCACGGTGCGCTCGGGTGGCACCCGCCAGGTAAGCGTGATCCCCGCCCCAACAGAGTAGGGGAGTAACCCAGAGAACAGACCTCACTGCCGGCGCCTCCAGGGGGCCGGCAGTATGGCTTAATGGCAGCCCAACGACACCCAACGGCAGCGCGACGGAGGATCCTGCGGCTGGCATTTGACTTTACTGATTACCGACCATGCTAATTGACGAGGCGAAGATCACCGTGCAGGGGGGGGCTGGAGGCGATGGAATCGTTGCCTTCCGCCGCGAGAAGTATGTCCCTCGGGGGGGGCCAGCCGGTGGGGACGGGGGACGCGGGGGCAACGTCCTGCTGCGCGTGGATGGGCATTTGCGTACGCTGCTGGACTTTACCTACAAGCACAAGTTCGCCGCCCCACGAGGGGCGCACGGCGGCGGCAAGCGCATGACCGGACACCGCGGGGAGGATCTGGTGGTTCGCGTGCCGCCGGGAACGGTGGTCTACGACGAGGACACTGGCGACCGGCTGGCAGACCTGGTGGCGCCCGGGCAGACACTGTTGGTCGCACGGGGTGGCGCCGGCGGCCGGGGCAATCCGCACTTCGCTACCTCCACCCGGCAAGCGCCACGCATTCACGAACGCGGTCTGCCCGGCGAGGCACGGCATCTGCGCCTGGAGCTGCGACTCCTGGCTGAGGTGGGGCTGGTGGGTCTGCCAAACGCGGGGAAGTCCACGCTGCTGAGCCGGATCTCGAAGGCCAGGCCGGAGATCGCCGCCTACCCCTTCACCACGCTTCAGCCGCAACTGGGTGTGGTCCGCTTGAACCCGGAGACGGAGTTTGTGGTAGCTGATCTTCCGGGGCTCATCGAGGGCGCGCACCAGGGAGCAGGCCTGGGAGACCAGTTCCTGCGACATATCCGGCGCACGCGGCTGCTGATTCACGTGCTCGATGCGGCGGGGGTCGAGGGACGCGACCCGCGGGAGGACTTTGCGACCCTCAACGCGGAGCTCGCGGCCTACGATCCGGTCGTGGGCGCGCTCCCGCAGGTGGTGGCGCTGAACAAGCTGGACTTGCCGGTGGCACGTGAGAATCTGCCGGCGCTGCAAGAGTATTTCAGCGAGCAGCGAAGGCAGGTCTTCGCGCTCTCCGGAGCCACCGGGGAGGGCGTACAGGAACTGATGGCGGAAACGGCACGGCAGTTGCAGGCGCTGGAAGACGCGCAGCCACAGCCCGAGGTGGAGATGTATGCCGAGCTGCCGCCAGGGACGCCGGAGCCATTAGAGATCGTGCGGCTGGGGGAGATGGAGTTTGAGGCGCGAGGAACTGAGGTGGAGAAGATTGCGCGACAGAGTGACCTCTCCTCGCGGGATGGATCGGCGCATTACCAGGAGCTGCTGAAGCGGGCGGGGCTGTTCCGGGCCCTTGGGCAGGCCGGCGTGCCGCCAGGAGCAACGGTGAAGATTGCCGGACAAGAGCTGGAGTATTGGCCGGATTGACCACCACCGGTCACGACAGGTCGTGAGATGTTGTAGGTAGGGGCGGCGGGAAAGGTGAGCAGCACAACGTGGACGCAATGCGGTATAAGAGGGATGGGCGGATAGAGTTCGTGGTGCGGATGAGGTTTCTCTCGCGCAGGCAGCGCACGCGACAAGCGTAGGCCAGCAGGCTGACAACGTGGGTCTGGGGCGCTGGCCGGGTCTATGCGCAGGCATGGTCTACCACGCGC
>JAAYIR010000080.1 GCA_012523355.1 candidate division WS1 bacterium | reverse complement strand
GCGTCACCCACAAAACCGCCGTAGCGGAGATTGGGGGTCTCGGTCAACGCAGCCTGCATTTCTCCCGCCAGGCGGCGGCACTCCTCCAGCCTCTCCTGCGCCAGATCTATCTCGCGGCGGTGGATGCTCTTGATGGCCATGGAGGCGGCGCGGATGACCTGCCGCGAGAGGCCATAGGCCTGCTCGCGGGCATGATCCTGGCGCTCGAACTCGACCCGCGCCTGCTCGCAGATCTCCTCTAGTTTACTTAGCAAACTTCTCACTTCCTGCCTGGACGACCGTGTACCTACCCCCCGCTCGCTTCGCAAGCGTACCCCTCCCCTTGCCGGGAGGGGCAAGGGTAAATCGGTTCGGACCCCTGCCAGACGCCGAGAATCTACCCATTCCTATCTCCCTTTCCTATTGCCCCTCCCCACGGGGAGGGGTGCCCTGAGCGAGGGCTGTCCGCAGTCCGAGCTGCAGGGCGGGGTAGGTCCGCCTGGGCGGCGCGCCAAATTTCCTTCGTCACCTCGCCCAAATCGCCCCTTATCTGGTCGTTCGAAAAGCGCAGTACCTTCATGCCGAGTTGCGCCAGTATCTGATCGCGTTCCGAGTCATAGTGCCGCCGGTACGTGTGCCCGTCGCCATCCACCTCCACCACCAGCGAGCACGAGTGGCAGTAGAAGTCCAGTATGAAGCCCGCGGCTACCTGCTGGCGGCGAAAATGCAGGCCGTTGAGGCGATTAGACTTGAACTTCTGCCATAGCCGCGACTCGGCAGGAGCCATGGAATGCCGCAGGTTCGCGGCCCCTTCCCGTTTGGCACGGGAATGGCCTCTGGTTACAGATAAGCGATTTCTCATCCTTTAATGCTGGCCGCCTCATACCCGGCCTCAATGGCCCGAATGTTCAGCGGAATCAGCTTGTGGTGTCGCTCGGCGATCAGCACCGGCAGCGCCGCGGCGATCTGCTCGACGGTGAGCATGCCCGTAGCCCCGGCCAGCATCCCCAGCATGACCATGTTCGAGACGCGCTCATCGCCCAGGTCCTCGGCCATCTGACTGACCGGCGCGCCGACGATCCGCGCCGAAGTCTCTTCCGGCATCTCCGCAAGTGTAGTATTGACCAGCGCCACGCCGCCCTCCGCAACCTCGGGCAGGTGGCGCTCCACGGCGATCTCATCCATTAGCACGGCGGTGGTGTAGCGCCCGGCGATGGGGCTGCCCACCGGCCCGTCGGCGACCACCACCATGCAGGTAGTGCGTCCGCCTCGGACCTCCGGGTCGTAGATGGGGTAATAGGAGACATTGAGACCGGCTTGCATGGCAGCCTCGGCGACGATGGTACCGGAGAGCAGAACCCCCTGCCCCCCTCGTCCCGACATGAATATCGCTTCACGCATGATGGTGTTCCTCTGCTGTAGAGCGCGGACTCGTGCCGCGCCGTCCGTAGGGCCGGCTTGCGCCGTTCCCCGTAGGGCCGGCTGTGCGGCGTCTGCGCCGCATTGCCGCCCGCTCGGCCTGGATCATGCCTAGCCCGTCCTATCCACAAACGTCCCCAGCGGGTACACGGGGATGACATTCTTCTCCACGTGCTCGAAGGCCGTCAGGGTGTCCATGTACCAGCAGGAGGGGCAGATGCTCAGAAGCTCCACCAGCGCGAACCCCAGCCCGTCAATCTGGGCCTGGCAAGCCTTCTTGATCGCCCGCTTGGCCCGCAGGACATACTTGGGAGCGATCAGCGTCTCCCGCGCCAGGTAGGCCACGCCGGGCAGCGTCGCCAGGAGGTCGCAGACGTTCATGGGATGGCCGGCGTCCTCCACGCAACGCCCCGCCGGACAGGTGGTGGTCT
>JAAYIR010000079.1 GCA_012523355.1 candidate division WS1 bacterium | reverse complement strand
GCAATTTCGCTGCCCTCCGCAAGCTCGGGGAGGCCTACCAGAAGACCTTCGATGAGCGCTACGCCCGCCAGGCCGTGGCCATGCTGGAGGATTTCGCGCGCAAGTACCCCAGCTACCCCCCGCGCGCCACCGTCGCCTGGGCGAAAGGCAACGCGAGGATCGCGCTCAATAACCTCCACGAGAGCTACTGGATACAGGACCTGGCAGGCTCTTACGACCTGTTCCTGGATAGCCCCTCGCTACCCCCGGAGACACGGGCGCTCATTCGGCGCCGCCTGCTCCTCCCCGCGGCGCGTTATCAGACGACGATCACCAGCGGCTTCAGCAATCAGACTTCCTCCCGCTACGCTGCCGCAGCCCTCTTCGGCATGCTGGCGGAGGATGCGAACCTGCTCCAGTACGCCGTATACGGTCATCACGGACTGGCTATCTCCGCCGAGGTCTCCATCAGTCCGGACGGTTTTCTGACTGAGATCCCCATCAACTACCACTGGGCGAATCTCCGGGAGATGCTCACCCTGCCCCTCGTCTGCCGCAATGCCGGCGTTAACATGGAGGTGGCCACCGAGCGCATTCGCAAAGCCTGTGATACCCCTTATCTCCGCGCCATGCCCAACCTCAACGCTCCGCCGTTCGGTTCCTGCGGCTACGGGATTGGCGCCAACTTCGGCCTGGGCAACTATCCTCGGGTCGCCGAGTTGTTCGGTCTACCTCTCTATGAGCAGTTGGCGACTCCCGAGGGCGCGCGGGAGATCATAGATGGCCTCCCCTCCCTCGCCTTCATCGAGGGCGGCCTGGTCGTGCTCCGCGAGAAGGGCCGCACCGGCCTCGACCGTACCTACCTGGCGATCCTCTCGACCAACTCCCGTCGCGCCGCAGACCAGACGCTCCACTTTGCCCTCTATTCCGACGGAGACCTCCTCTGCCCCTCCCCCGGCACGCTCTACAACGCGCATGCAGACGCCACCTGGGTCTCGCCCTGGCCCAGCACTCTCGTCGTGGACGGTCAGCCGCAGCGGACTAGCCTGGGCCGGATCCTGGCCCATGACTTTTCGGGAGAGCCACAGATGGCGCTCCGCGACGCGGGAGGGATCGCCCCCGGCGTCAGTCTGCAGCGCGCCGTGGCCCTCGCCGAAGGATTGGTGTTCGTAGTGGACCGCGCCTCAAGCGAGAAGGAGCATACTTACGACCGCGTCCAGATGGCGCGCCAGGAGATCGTCCGTCCGCCCGCAGAGCCCACCGAGCTGGAGCTGAACCACGGTGAAAATATCCGCTTCCGGGGCACACGGCTTGACCGCGACTGGGACCTGCAGTGGCAGATCCCCGGCGGCCCTGGTCTGGAGTTCCGCATGGTCGGCGAACCGGGTACGCAGGTCTTCTGGGGGGCCAATCAGGTGAACGCCTACAAGCCTCAGATGTACGCCCCGACGGTGGTGGCCAGAAGACAGGCCAAAAGCACGGTGTTTCTCAACGTCATGGAGCCCTTCCGCGACCGGGCGCCTCATCTGCGCGGTGTCCGTCGGGTCAAGGTTCTGGCCGGGGATCGCGAGGCCACCGAGGCCGAAGCCGTGGCGGTGACCGCGCTCACCGATCGCGGCGAGTTCGTCTTCGTGGTGAACTTCGACGCCACCCCCAAGACCTGCGAGGGCCATCTCGTCACAGAGTCACTCGCCCTGTTCCAGGTCGGGCGCTAGCTGGCTGCTGAGTTGTCTCGCCGATCAGCGCCGCCCTGCCGCCTACTCCACAAACCGCACCTTGCCGAAGGCCGAGAAGTCATGATTCGAGGGGCGCAGCAGCGTGCTCCAGCGTTGCAGCTCAAAGCCTGGCACCCAGCGTGACCGCGTGAAATTGGCGTACCACACGCTCCCGATCTGCACGGCCGGCGCATCCTCGAAGTCCGAGAAGGGCACATGGACCTCCAGAGACCAGTGATCGTCCTCACGATGCGCCGCAGCCTTCGTACCGGCGGCGTTCCACGCCGCGCCCTCCGCGGTACCGTCATAGATCGCGCCGAGTGAGTTCGCCACGATCTGGTAGTACCGCCGCCGCTCCCCGGTGATGTCCAGGAAAATCTCAATGCAGTCGTCCGCGTATATCGCCTGGTCATGTTCTGCGCGCAAGGCGCGGATGTTATCTATGTCAGGCTCCTGCAGCTTGAACCCGAAGGTCACGCCCTGAGGCGTCCAGACCGCCTGCACGGTTGTCGCCTTGGTCGCTTCCGGTGCTTCTCCGGTGAACGCCATCTTGAAGGGTTGCGCCTCCGCCTGCCGCCAGCAGGGCTCGTCCAGAACCCCATCGAGCTTCGGCGTGCCTGCCGCCTTCAGCGCCGGCAGCACCGGGAGATTAGCGCCGCCCTCGTGATAGGTGTCGGATTCCTTCAGGAAGGCCTCAATCGCTGCTCCGGTGAAATCCACCCGCCGCCGATACACGTTATCCTCGCCCGCTACCTCTCGCGCGGTGGCGAGCCAGTCCCGCAGCTTCAGCGACTCGGCCCGCGGCATGGTCTCCTCATGCACCTGTCGAGGTGATACGTGGTGACCGCTCGGCGGGTCCTGCCAGCGGGTCTGCTCCCAGCGATCAATCAGCAGGTTGAGCATGTCCCCCATCGGTCCCTTGGCGGATCCGTACATGAGCTCCACGTACTCCTCTAACGCGGCGTCCACGTTGAACTCCGGGTTCCACATCAGGCGTAGCCAGCAGTACAAGGTCGGCGTCTGGGACATCCACACCCCCTGGCGGCCCAGTTCCGGAGGATAGTAGCCCGTGTTCAGGAAAGTCCCCGCCACCTCCGGTCCGTAACGCCGCTGGAAGTCCTGCACCACGTGGGGGTACTGGAAGGGTAGCGCCGTGTCATCCACCGGCCAGCAGACGTATTCCCACAGCCGGACCGGCCGGTTCTTGGTCAGCTTCAGCCAGCCCGCGATCATGGCGTCGTGCTCCGCCGCAATGGCCGGTTCCTTGGCATTGGCCGCCCCCCGCATCAGGCAGATCGAGGCCACCACGTTGTCCGGGAACTCGACCCCTTCCGGCGGCAGGGTGTAGTTCGAATACGGCAGGAAAGCCACCATCTTCCCCGGCCAGCGCTTCTCGATTTCTCTGCCCATCTTGGCCACGAACTCCCCCACCACGCGGCTGGCAATGCCCAGCCGTGGCCCCTCCCAGTCCATGAGCGGCTTGCAGTATTCGCAGTGGCACTCCACCGGGGCATCCAGCGGCGAGATGTAGTAGACCTTGTCAGTGGGCGCTCCCCACAGTCCCCCCCCATGCTGCCAGGGCCGCGTATCCCCTTCGTTGTAGAACCTTTCGAGGTCCTGAATCATTAGCTCCACGGTCTTGGGGTTGCCGTAACAGGGCATCGGCGAATTGTGCTGCCCATCCCGGTCGAGCTGAAAGCACTCCGGGTGCTCCTCGAAGTGCACGG
>JAAYIR010000078.1 GCA_012523355.1 candidate division WS1 bacterium | reverse complement strand
TGCGCACACCGCGAGGAAGGGAACAGCGCGAATTCTCGAACGGAAAGCCGATTTCTTCATAACTCTAAGGTTACTGACGCCGCGGAGCGAGCAGGAGTTCCTTTGACGATCCCGGTAGTTGCCGCGTGGTGTAGATGGTGACGGTCCCCTGTTGAAATGCAGGGGTCAAGTGGGGAAGCGCGCGCGCCGGATCCAGCTCGTCGCTGGTGCTGTTCAGGGGTAGCCCCTGCAATAACCGTTCCTCGGGTCCATAGATGACCAGGGTTGCGCCCAGGTACCTCAGCAGGCCCCAGCGCAGCTCAGCGGGCAACGCGGGGTTGTAGAACCTGGTAACCTGGGCGAGCAGACGCCGGAAGTTCACCGTCTCCCCCCAGTGTCCGGCGATCACTCGGCACGGCGCTGCGGCAGGGACGTGGTTGCCCATCAGCGAGGAGCACATGACCACGTCGCTCTCACTTGTGTGCTCCCCCAACCAGGCCAGTGCGGCTCGTTCGTCCTCAGTGACATAGGCCGGGGGGAGTAGGGCCCACACCAGGTCGCGGTTGTTCGCGCGCATGTGGAGCAGGCAGTCGCTAGCGAAGTACACGTTGGACGGAAGGGTCACGACGATCGCGCCCAGGGCCAGGAGCGTGAAGGATGATCGTGTCAGGCGTTGCGCCCACCCGGTCAATGCCACGGCGGCCAGGAGGCAGATCGGTACGTGCAGCCCCTCCACCAGCTTGCGTTGGAAGGCCAGCGGCGCGTAAACCGCCAGCAGTCCCAGGACTAGCCACAGGACCGCCAGGTAGATCGGCGCCAGCGTGCCTGGTGAGGCGTCGTGTGGACGAGCAAGGGGGGAGAGGCGCTCAGGTGTCTCCTTTTCAACTCCAGCAGTGCGGCAGGAGGTGCGACAGAGCAGGAAAATTCCCAGGATTGCCGCCCCCAGCACCAGTCCATATCCCAGCAGATACCCCGTGACCGCTGGGGAGGGAGTCGGCGTCGCCGCTTTGGCGGCCCACGTCGGATCGGACCGCAGCAGGAGATACTGCCACAAGGTCGTGGGCAAGCCAAGGGCGAGGATCAGGGCATACCTGCCCGCCGCGCTGGCCCAGGTCAGTTGCCGCCGAATCGCGAGGAGTAGGAACCACAGGCCCAGAAGCGGACAGACTGTGAGCACGTCGTAGGTGTGCACATTTCCCAGTAGCAGCAGGCACACCCCGCACATCGCCGCCGCGCCCAGTCCTGCCTGCCGGCCAGCCCGCAGACCCCACAGGAAGGTGGCGGTCATCAAGGCTATGCCGGCGGCGAACAGCGGATTGAGCAGCAGCGTGAGCGGCACCAGGGCCGCCGGCATGGCTTGCCAGCCTGCAGCAATATCCACCGGAGAGAGGGCTGCCCCCTGGTCCTGGCTGAGGTGTCCCGACACGACGGCCAGGTACACGATCCAACCCAGCCCGGAGGAGAATGCGGCCAGCAGGAAAGCCAGAACCCTTCCGCGGCGCGCAAGCCCCATCTCCGCCGCCAGAAGATAGATGGCGTACAGCAGCAGTACCCCGCCAACCACCCGCCCCTGGTGATACAGCGTCACCAGAGGCCAGCCGGTCAGCCGGTGGAGCTGGCCCAGCGTCAGCCACAACAGGTTCAGATAGCGCGGGGTCTGCGGGAGGGTGGTGAACTGGTCATAGGCAAACAGCCGCCCCTCGGAGTATTGGCGGATCTGGCTGAGGTACACGTTGCCGTCATCCACGCCCCAGATGAAGCCCGCAAAGTGCAGCCCGGGACCGGCATATCCGGGCTGCGCCGCGACCAGGTAGGGCACGCAGGTCAGCGCCAGGATCCCCACGGCCGCTGCCAGTACAACCATCGCCTCTCGCCGGGTTACGCTTCTCTGCTTGTTCATTCCCTGCTCCGCATGTAGGGTGCAGCCTTAGTTCCGCCCTCCGTCGTCTCCGCCTCGCCTCCGACCGCCTACCGCGATCGCTGCCAGTGTCATCAGACTCAGCAGCGCGAAAAACAGCCCTCCCACAACGCTGGTCGGGTAGAAGGTCATCCACACACGCTGGGTGCCCGCACCTGGCGCGAGCTCTCGGAATACAGCATGCCGATTTACGGGCACCGGTCGGCCGCTGCTAAAGGCTAACCATCCCGGATAGTAGGCATCGGCTATGATAAGGCTCTTCGCGTCCTGGGTCTCGAGCGACAAGGTGTTGAAGCTGGCCCCGATAGGCCTGGCGGCGCCTCCGGGCGGGGCCGTGCGCATCCGTGGTGGGGCCTGCGTTCGTCGGTACAGATATATGCCTTCGCCCGAGTGGCTCTCCCTCTCCAAGCCCGGCTCAGACAGCGGTTCCAGGGAGGCAACCCAGCCCACGGCAGCGGCGTCCAGCAGTGGGGAGCGCAAGGCCTGCAGCAACATCATGTTGCCGTTCTCCTTGGGCGAGACCCATTCCCCCTCGGCCTGGTTGGCGAGGTCCCGGTAGCTGGCCAGCGACAACGAATCGTATCCCTGAGGGCTGTGCCAGCCGTAGACGGTGTCGGCGTTTGGCGGCAGCAGTGCGCGCGGCACCTCGAAGATACTCCAGTTCTTGCGCGGCGTGATTAGCAGAATGCGGCTTTGCGGGTCCGATCCTGCCTTCTGCAGAGTGCGCGTCAATTCCGTATGCGGGTATACCTGTTCGCGTGGGCTGAGCGGCAGAAAGCGCCACCCCCAAGGCACCAGCTCGAACAGCAGGAGGGCCATGACCGCTCCGCCCAGGGCCATGGGGATGGCCACCCGCGCCGGGGGGCCGGCGACCAGGTTGCGTTCCACCCAGCCGAGTAGTCGGTCCAGCCCCATTCCTGCCAACACCGCCAGACACAAGGTATATACGCCCAGAATTCGCGCGAAATTCCCGGCCTGCCCCAGCTTGGGGACCCAGAAATACATCAGGTAGGCCAGTGGGCCGGCCAAGGCTATACTCAGTGCCGCAACTGTGCCCAGGCCGTAGAACAGCGCCCAGCGATCTCGTCGCCAGGCCAGCCCCAGCAGTGCGAGAGCCAACGCGCTTACTCCCGCAAAGCCGCAGTGCTCCGTGAAGTTGAACCCCACATACTCGCCCTTGACCGGGTCCCCCAGGTATTCCGGCCAGACCAGAGATACCAACTCCACGGGCAGCAGGGCGCGGGTCTTCTGGAAGTCCCAACCCTCCGGGGAGACGCCCTGCTCGCCGCGGGGGGAGACCGCGCCCAGCTCGAGAGTGGGGAGTGCCTGGGGCGCACCCAGTCCCATTCCAAGCATCACAGCCAGCAAGAGTGCGCCTGCCGGTGCCGGCCGGCCTTTCACCCACCTGCCGATGGCGCGGGCCAGGGCATATACCCCCGTGGACAGCCAGACGTAGGCGGTGAACTGAAGATGCCCGGCCAAGACCGCCATGCCCAGACAGACCGCCAGTAGCGGCAGGCCGCCCGGGCGCCGTCGGAAGAGGAGTTCGACGCCCAGCCAGGCTCCCGGCAGCCAGGCCATGGTGTTGACCACAGTTGGCAACTCAGCCCAGGTGATCATGAACCCGCTGCCCTGGTAGATCATCCCCGCCAGCGCCGCCGCCGCTGGCCGCAGACCCAGTCGGCGTGCCAGCAGATAGGTGAGCAGGCCCGCCAGCAGCCAGTGCAACGCCAGTGACAGGCCCAGGAAGTAATCCGCGGGAATTACCGCCAGTAGCCAGTTTGGAGGGTAGAACAGCGCGGACTGTCCGTTCCCGACAAACGGATAACCACAGTACTGGTGTGGGTTCCACAGCGGCAACTCGCTGCGCTCAAACCCTCGCTGCAGGAGCAGCCGCCAGGGGTAGAACTGCGCCATGGAGTCCCACAGCAGCGCGTCCCAGGCCCGGGTGGGGTGGGGGAGAGGCGTACCGAAGGGGGGCATCTGTTGCTGGTAGACCGCGGCCACCGGCACTCGTCCGCCAAACAGACATGGCCCCCAGAACAGGAGTGTTGCTGCGAGCAGCAGGCCGGCCGCCCATCTGCCCGCGCTGGACGGGATAGTCGCTGGCGGACCGCTTGGCGGTATTGAGGACATGTTCTCTATCCGGAGCAGGCTATCCGCCGCTCGGGGGTAGCGGGGTCTTGACCATCAGAGCCTCCCCCGTCTCCGGCTTCGCGCTCTGTGGACGGTAGCTCAGGGCCATCACCACGACACCCGCCATGATGATTGCCAGACCGAGAAGGCGCAGACCAGGGACGTGCTCCCCCAGGTAGCGCCAGGACAGGAAGGTGACTATCACGTAGCTCATCGCGATCAGGGGGTAGGCATAGCTCAGAGGTAATCGGGAGAGAGCGACAATGTAGAATAGGCTGCTGACCGCATAGCAGCAGAAGCCACCAAAGACACGAATGTTGGTGACAATGGAACGTATCACCATCAAGGGGGGAGGATGGCCACCGAGCTGGCTCAGTCCGGACTTGAGCAGGATCTGACCAGTTGCGCCCAGGCAGATCGCCAGGATGAGTATTCCCAGCGCCATTAGCGTCCTCCTCAGATGCTTGCGTCGGCTGGTGGCTTGGTCACAGCTATCCATCGTTAAACACCAAGGGCCGCAGTCCGCCTTGCCGGTGGGCTGCTCGGACTGCGGCCGTAACTGCAGGTATTGCTCAGCCGGTAACCTCGACCTACCCCATCAAGGCGTTGGCCAGGTCCACCGCGGAGGCGGCATCAGGCGCATACCCATCGGCGCCGATCTCGTCTGCATACTCCTGGGTCACGGGAGCGCCGCCGATCATGATCTTGACCCGGTCACGCACTCCGGCTGCCGCCAGGGCGTCAATGGTGTCCTTCATGGACGGCATGGTGGTCGTGAGCAGGGCCGAGAGCGCGACCAGGTTCGGACTCTTCTCATTGACGGCCGTGACGAAGGCCTCTGGGGCCACGTCCACGTCCAAGTCAACAACGTCGTAACCGCCGCCCTCCAGCATCATCGAGACCAGGTTCTTGCCGATGTCATGCAGGTCTCCCTTGACGGTGCCGATGAGGACCGTGCCCTTCGCCTGCACGCCTGTCTCTGCCAGGAGTGGCTTGACGATATCCATACCGGCGTGCATGGCCCGGGCCGCGATTAGCACCTCCGGAACGTAGAACTCGTTGGCCTTGAACTTCACACCAACGCCGGACATTCCAGCGATCAGCCCCTGGTTGATGATGTCGGCGGGACTCACCCCCTCATCCACTGCGGCCTGCACTAGCTTGGCCACCTCATCGCGATTGCCGGCGATCACGGCATCCGCTATTGCTTGCAGATCAGCCATTTTACGCCCTCCTGTTAGTAATGTGGAGTCCCTAGCGGTATGCCCCCGCCCGGTGACTTCCCCGGTATTCTACCTCGCTCGAGGAGTTTCCTCCTAGAACATCATGGTTTCCGCGAATCTGTTCTGGAACTCCCGCTCGCGGAATAACTCCAGATGCTGGGCCTGCGCGGCTACCTGGCTAGCGTACTCTCTCTCCCGCTTGGAGATCAGCGCCAGGACCGCGCCGCTCCCCGCGGCGTTACCGACGCCCCGCACCTTGTTTGCGGGCATGGGCGGGAGCAGTCCCATTCGGAGCGCACTCTCGGCCCGGATGTAGTTGCCAAACGCCCCGGCCAGCAAGACCTCATGCAGGTCCTCGACGGCCAACCCGGCGTATTCCAGCATCATCTCCAGGGTAGCTCGTACCGCGCCCTTGGCGAGTTGTATCTCCCGTACGTCTTTCTGTGAGAGGTACACCTCACCGCGGTGATTGTGATTGGCGGCCAGTACGAGCCGGCGGTCATTACCTTCGCCGACTAGCCGGTCGCGTATTCCGTTTGTCAGTTCAGCCGCCTCGGCTGCGTTCGTCATGCGCCCTGTAGGCTGCACCGCCCCTGACTCCAGAGCCACGGCCAAGGCGTCGAACAGACCAGAGCCGCAGATTCCCACCGGCTGCTCCTCGCCGATGGTGCTGATGCGCAGGTCGCCATCGGCAAGCTCCACATGGTCTATGGCGCCGGGCGACGCGCGCATGCCGCGCTCGATATGCGCGCCCTCAAAGGCGGGCCCTGCCGCGCAGGAGGCCACGTATAGCTTCTCCCCGGACCACAACGCGATCTCGCCGTTGGTGCCGATGTCCACCGCCAGCGCCGGATAGGGCTGCCGCGTCATCTCCTCGGCCACGATCACAGCCACCGTGTCCGCGCCCACGAAGCCCGCAACGCAGGGCAGACAGTATACATTGCCGCGCGGGTTCACCTGCAACCCCAGGTCGGCGGGACGGGCGCTGACCGGCTCATCGGTAACGGGCACGTAGGGAGCTTCCGCCAGGTAACGCGGGTCCAGCCCCAGGAAGAGATGGTGCATGCAGGTGTTGCCGACCACCACTACCTCATAGATGAAGCGGGGGTCTATTTCTGCCTGTTCTGCCGCAGCACGGCACAGGTCGTTGATGGTGGCGATGATCTCTTGCCGTAGCTCGATCAGCCCGTTGCGGCTCGTGTTGGCAAACTCTACCCGCGAGATGACATCTGCTCCATGCCGAATCTGTGGGTTGTGATCGGCGGCACTGCTGACCGGCTGGCCGGTCTCCAGATCCACCAGGTAGGCTACTACGGTTGAGGTGCCGATATCCACTGCCAGGCCATAGCAGGGAGCGGCGGCGTAGACCGGAATGACATCCGCTAACCGGCAGCCCACCACGGTAGCGCTCACCTGGTAATTGTCAGCGCGTAGTGCAGCTGGCAGCGCTCGGAGCGCGTCGGCGGCGGCCGTCAGGTCAATACAGCTCGCGCCCACTGCCTCGGCTAACCGCCGGAAATCGCTGCGCTGGTCCTCCAGGCTTGGCGCTCCCAGTCTGACCACATGGCGCTTTACGTTCGCATCCAGAGGGACGCCGCGCAGTTGCAGGTGGCGCAGGCCCTTTTTCCCCACAACCTGGGGCACATGAGTGAGCTGGACAACCGCCGAACCTGTGAGTTCGCACTGGCACGCGAGACGCACGCCGGCGTCCAGTTCCACAGGGGTCAGCAGCCGTATCTCGGCAGCCGTAGGCTCCGGCTTTTCCCCCTCCTGAAGAGTCACGCGGCAGTTCCCGCAGATGCCCTTGCCCCCACAGGGCACCGAGATGTTGATTCCCGCCTGGTGGGCCGCCTCTGCAATAGTAGTGCCCGGCGCAATCTCGATCTCTTCGCCGCCGGGCAGAAAGGTTACGGTCAGAGTTGTCGTCTGTAACATGGACAGCACTCAGAAGTAGCTGAGCTGCTTTTTCGCCTCGCTTATCAGTCGATCGTTGTCTGCCTTTTCCACTACCGCCTCAAAGAAAGGTTTGGCCCGTTCATACTCACCCAGCATGGTGAGGAATTTGGCCAGATCCAAGAGATACAAGGGATTCTCGCCGTCCAGCTCCACCGCTTGCAGGAAGGAAGACTCGCAATTGTCAAAGTCGCCCAGGTTCATCAGGGTATGACCCAGACCCCAGAAGGCTGCTGCGTTGTTCGGCTCACAAGCTAAGATCTGACGGTATGCGGCCTCTGCCTCCTCATACTCGCCGCGCAGCCGATGACCGTGGGCCGTCTCTAAGGTGTCGCTCATAGCCTGGTACCCCAGTTGTCGAGTTCGGCCGGTACGGTTATCCGTTCTGCAAGACATCCCCCACCGATAACCGCGCCCCTCGGGCATAGTCCGCCGCCCCCATCCGGCGGCGTCCCTCCGGCTGTACCTCTCCGATCAGCGCACTTCCTTCTCCGGTTTGTACGGTCAAACCTTGCGAGGATAGGTTAGTTATCTCTCCTGGATTCCCCTTCCGTTGCTCCCCCGGCACCAGCTCCGGCGCAGACAACTTCAACCGGCGCCCTTGATGATGACAATACGCGCCGGGAGACGGACTGAAGGCTCTCACCTGGTTGACAATGGTTTCCGCCGCCTCACCCCAGTGAACTGCCGCTTCCTCTGGCCTGAGCGGAAGAGCATATGTTGCCTGTCTCCCGTCCTGTGGTACGCGCGGCGCCTGCCCCTTCTCCAGGAGACGCAGCGCCCGACTTAGCGCTGGCACTCCAATCTCCTGCAGCTTCTCGAACAGGCGCTCCGCGTCATCCTCCGGCGCGATCGCCACCTCTCGCTGCAGGATTATATCCCCGGCGTCCAACTCCTCTGCAACGTATTGTACCGTAATTCCTGTCTTTTGCCTACCCTCCAGCAGGGCTCTTTGCACCGGCGCGGCCCCTCGCAGGTCTGGCAGGAGAGAGTAGTGGACGTTGAGCGCCGGCCGGTCCGCCGTGGCGCACAGTTCGGCAGGCAGGATCTGCCCGTAGGCAACCACCACACTGGCCTCGGCTGCCCGTAACTCGGTGCACCGGCAGAACTCCGCGCACTTGACCTGCCCCGGCTGCAGCACCGGTAGATTCAGCCGCAAGGCCTCGGCCTTCACTGGCGGGACCGCGAGCCTTCGCCCCCTGCCCCGGGGCCGGTCCGGCTGGGTGACTACGGCGACGACCTCATGTTCTTGTGCCAGTCGGCGCAGGTATGGCACTGCCGTGTCTGGTGTGCCAAAGAACGCTATCTTCACTTCTGGCTCCCGGCAGGACGGGCGTCCCGTCCGTTCTCCGTGCGATCCTGCCTCGCCCGCAGTCGGTCGAAGGCGGCCTGCGCCTCACGCAGCGTAGTGGCCTCATAGCGGTAGCCGTCCTCATCCTCCGCATCAGGGACCATCCACACCAGGCTTTCTTCCGGCGCCAGGTCAGTGAAGAGCACCCCCCGCAGGTGGTCTATCTCGTGGAGCAGTGCTCGGGCCAGCAGACCCTCCGCCTCCAGGGTCGTCTCTTCGCCCTCGGGCGTCACCCCCCGCACGATCACTCGCTCGGGCCGCTTGACTTGCCCGTACAGTGTGGGCAGACTCAGACAGCCCTCGCGCCCCACCTGCTCGCCCTCCGCCGTGACTAACCGTGGATTGAGGAGGCGGTATACCGGAGCCTCCGGCTCCGAGTCTCCGCGCGCCACGATGGCTTGTACCGCTTGGCCGACCTGGGGTGCGGCCAGGCCCAGACCCGAGGCCTCCAGCATGGTTGCCACCATGCCTTGTACCAGGTCCGCCACCTCTTGCCCAATATCTCGAATCGGCCGGGCTTTCTTTCTCAGCACCGGCTCGCCACATATTACAATGTTCTTACACGTCATTTGGTGTGCCTCTTCTTCAGTAGGCTGATGAACCCTTCATCATGGCGGGGGTGTGACGAGTGTTCTCTCGCGGGAGTCCGAAACTCAGGGGCGGATTTCCGCACTGCGCAGGTACTCCCGAGCTGCCTGTATCGGTTGTCGTATGATGGAAGTTCTTGCTCTCCTTGCCCCTGACCTACATCATATCATACGGATCCACGTCCACCACCATGTTAACGCCTGCTGGCAGCTCCAAGCTCCTGTCTAGCTCCCCAATTATCTTGCCCAGTTCCTCATCGCACTCCGCCTTGAGCAGCACCTGGTAGCGATACCTTCCGCGAAGCTTGTGCAGGGGACAGGAAGCCTCCCCGAGGACCTGCAAGTTGCGTCCGGGCTCTGCCGCCATCTTGCTTAGGAGCTGTGCTGCCTGAATCGCGGCTTGCAGGGCCGTTGGCTCCTTCACATGAGAGAATACCAGATTCGCCAGTCGCGCGAAAGGTGGGTACTGGTTCTCGCGACGGTGTGCTATCTCTTTGGCGTAGAAGCGTGCATAATCATGCTCTGCCGCCGCCTGCAGCGCCGGATGGTCGGGGTTATAGGTCTGGACGTAGACCTCCCCGGGCTTGTTCGCGCGCCCGGCGCGGCCGGAGACCTGCGTGAGCAACTGAAAGGTTCGCTCCGCCGCGCGGAAGTCGGGCCGATGCAGACCCACATCTGCGTTAATCACGCCCACGAAGGTGACCTCCGGGAAGTCATGGCCCTTGGCGATCATCTGGGTCCCGATGAGGACCTGGGCTTCTCCTCGCGCGAACTGTCCCAGGATGCGCCCGTAGGACCCGTGGTGCCGTGCCGTGTCTCGATCAAGTCGCAAGACCCTGGTGTCCGGGAACTGCCGTTCCACCTGGTCAGCGATCCGCTCCGTTCCCAGTCCGTGGAAGCCGATGTCATAGCCCTCGCACTTCTCGCACTGGTCCGGTACGGCTCGAGCGAAGTCGCAGTGATGGCAGACCATCCTCTTCCTGCCGTGGTGGTAGGTGAGCGAGACTGCGCAGTTGGGGCAGCGCAGCACGTCCCCACAGTCTCGGCAGATGACGAAGGTGGAGAAGCCGCGACGGTTGAGGAATAGCATCACCTGTTCGCCACGCGCCAGCTTCTCCTCGAGGCCCACCCGCATTTCCTCAGCGAAGGTCGTCCCCTCGCCCAGTGCCGGCTGTCCGCGCAAGTCAATGGTGCGTACCTGAGGGAGTGGTCGGTTCCCGATCCGTTCCGGGAGCTCCAGGAGCTCGAGGCTGGAATCTTCTGGGTTTACCGCGGCGTGATATCGCTCCAGCGCTGGGGTGGCGCTGCCCAGCAGGAGCACTGCACCCGCTGCCTCCGCCCGCCATTGCGCCACGGTCACAGCAGGGTAGCGGGGCGTCGAGTCTTGCTTATACGAGGGCTCATGCTCCTCGTCCACGATGATTATCCCCAGGTCCCGCGCCGGGGCGAACAGTGCCGAGCGTGCGCCTACCACCACGCGGGCCTCTCCCCGGCGCACGCGTTCCCATTCATCGTAGCGCTCGCCCAGTGACAGGGAGCTATGTAACAACGCCACCAACTCACCAAATCGGCGGGTAAAGCGTTCCACGACCTGTGGGGTCAGGGAGATCTCTGGCGTCAGGACGATTGCCGAGCGCCCCTGGCGCAGCGCGGCCTCGACGGCGTGCAGGTACACCTCTGTCTTCCCCGAGCCCGTCACTCCATGCAGCAGCCCGCCCCAGTACCGCTGCTCCTCCAGCGCCCGGGTCGTTCGGTCCAAAGCTGCCTGCTGTGCCGGCGTCAGTACGTGCTTCTCTGCAGCCAGATTAAGGTCTGCCGGTTCCGGGCGCCGCTCCAGATGTCGTTCGTAGATTTCCACCAGCCCTTGCTTCGCCAGCGCCGTGGCCGCGCTCCGGGTCAAAACGCTAACCGGCGCCTCCCCGGCCGCTAAGCGACGCAGGGTGTTGGCCTGTTGGGGAGCGCGATGGGCGCGAGCCTCCGCCTCCGCTTCCGCCTGCTCGGCTGAGACAGTCAACCGCGCCCACTGGCGCAGTTGCTGAGAGGCCGCAGGGCGTCGCAGACGTCGGTCAATCTTGACTAGGCCCTGGACCTCGAGGTTCGGCAGACGTCCGCCCAGGCTCTTGAGTCCCACCTGTGCGGCCAGTTGCTCCGCCGTCATCTCGCCGCTCTGTGCCAGGGCCTGGAGCAGCTCGCGGGCGCGGGGCGAGAGCCGCCTGCGGCTGTCCTCCAGTGCCTCCTGCCCGGCCGGGGTGAGGCGCACCATCTGCTCGGGTTTGCGGGCGGCTCCGGCGGGCAGGAACAGACGCAACGCCGCGGCCAGGTCGCAGACGTATGTCTTCGCTATCCGCCGCGCCAACTCGACCTCCCCCGGCCCGAACAGCGGCTCCTCTACCAGCAGTCCCTCAAGGTCGCGCAAGGGAAAAGGGGGCTTATCGTCGGTGAGGGCCACCACGTACCCGGCCAGCCGCCGCTTGCCCAGGGGCACACGTACCTGGGCCCCGACGCTTACGCGACCAGCCAAACGTTCAGGCAGGGAGTAGGTGAAGGTACGGTCCAAGCGCGCGCCTGGCTGATCCACCATCACCTCGGCATACTGTGGCATACAACGGCCCCCTGGAGGGGTGGCTAGACCTGCGCCGCGGCGCGTACCGCGTCTATCATGTCCGTGGCTTCCCAGGTGAAGTCGGGGTCGTTGCGCCCGAAGTGCCCGTACGCCGCCGTCTTCTTGTAGATGGGCCGGCGCAGATTCAAGTGATCAATCATCCCTTGCGGAGTCAGCGGGAACACCTCAGGGATGAGCTTGGCGATGGTCTCCTCCGGCACCTTGTGGGTGCCGAAGGTCCAGGCAGCTACCGAGAAGGGCTCGGCGTCGCCGATGGCGTAGGCGATCTGCACCTCGCACTTGTCCGCCAGCCCGGCGAACACGATGTTCTTGGCGATGTAGCGCGCCATGTACGCGCCGCTGCGGTCCACTTTGGTGGGGTCCTTGCCGCTGAAGGCGCCGCCGCCGTGGCGGGCCAGCCCACCATAGGTATCCACGATGATCTTGCGCCCGGTCAGCCCCGTATCTACTTGCGGCCCCCCCATGGAGAAGGAGCCGGTGCGGTTGAGCAGGATTGGCATTCCCTCAGCACGCAGTTCGTCCAGGATTACCGGATACACGACGTGCTCTCGTATGTCCTCCTCCATCTCGTCACGGGTAGTGGACGGCGCGTGTTGCGCGGCGAGCAGGACCTTGGTCACCTCGATGGGCTTCTCATCTTCGTAGCGTACTGTCACCTGCGTCTTCCCGTCTGGTCGGAGGTAGGGGAGAGTGCCGTTCTTGCGGACCTCGGCCAGTCGGCGTGCCAGCCGGTGTGCCAGCAGGATCGGCAAGGGCATCCCCTCGGGCGTTTCGTTGGTGGCGTAGCCGAACATCATTCCCTGGTCCCCGGCGCCACCGACCACTACCCCCTGCGCGATCTCTGAGCTCTGCTCATGTATGGCCAGCAGTACCCCCATGGTCTCGAAGTCAAACCCGTACTTGGCGCGGGTGTAACCGATATCCGAGACGACCTGGCGCACCACGCTCTCGATGGGCACGTACGTCTCCGTATGCATCTCCCCGGCCACAAAGCAGGTGCCGGTGGTGACCAGCGTCTCGATCGCCACGCGCCCCAGAGGGTCGTCAGCTAGTACCGCGTCTAGAATGGCGTCCGAGACCTGGTCACAAACCTTGTCTGGATGACCTTCTGTCACTGATTCTGAAGTCAGAAAGTAACTCTTAGGCACAAAAAGGACCTCCTACCGGTATCCGGGACGACGACTCCAGCCGCCACCCTTCCAGGAACGGGAGGTAGCGCCACCCGTTGTTAACCCGCTTCCCGCCCCCCGCTGCTCTCTTCCAGGAGCTTCTCCACCTGATCGAGCACCACTTTGGCCACCTCAAGCTTGGGGCGGCAAGAGACTGCCTCTCGCTGTCCCCGGCTCCCCAGGATTAGCGCCTCGTTCGTGTCAGCACAGAACCCCGCGCCGGGTTGTGTCAGGTCATTGGCCACGATCAGGTCTAGCCCCTTACGCTCCAACTTGGCCCGCGCCTCTGCCTCCGGGTCGCCAGTTTCCGCTGCAAACCCCACCACCACCGCCGGGCGGCTATCGCTCTGGGCGACGCTCTGAAGGATGTCCGGGGTGGGCTGCAGGCGCAACTCCAGTGGTGTTGCGGACTTCTTTCGCTTCTGCGCCGCATATTCCTCCGGACGGTAGTCCGCCACTGCTGCGGCGCCTATGAACACATCCGTGCCGGGCAGATGGGCCTCCACCGCCCGCAGCATCTCCTCGGCCGATTCAACCGCGATGGTGTCCACGCTGGCCGCCGGAAGGGCCGCGCCGGGGCCGCTGATCAGAAGCACTTCCGCCCCGCGGCTGGCCGCCACTTGGGCCAGTGCCGCCCCCATTTTTCCGCTGGAGGGATTGCTGATGAAGCGTACCGGGTCCAGCCATTCTCGCGTGGGCCCGGACGTGATGGTCACTCGTTTCCCGGCCAGCGCCCCTCCGCCTCTGGCGCCCAGAATACGCAGGATGGACTCCCGAATCGTGTTCGGCTCGGCCATGCGCCCTACGCCGGATTCCCCGCAGGCCAGCCGGCCTTCCCCCGGCATCACAAACTCGTACCCCAACCCCTGCAGCCGCGCCACGTTCGCCTGCAGGACGGGGTTAGTCCACATGTGGTCATTCATGGCCGGTGCGAGCAACACTGGCCCGCGCGCTGCCGCGACGGTGGTGGTCACCAGGTTGTCGCAGAGTCCGTTGGCGAGCTTGGCCAGCGTATTGCTGGTCGCCGGCGCGATCACCATCAATTCCGCAAACTGCGCCAGGGCAATATGCGCGCCGGTCTCGTGTAAGTCCGTCCACTGATCCACTGCCACCGGCCGGCCGGTCAGCGAGCGGAAGGTCACCGGGCCTACGAATCTCTCGCCGCTGGGCGTCATCATGACGCGCACCTGCGCGCCATCCTGGACGAGTCGGCTGACCAGCGCGCACACCTTGTACGCGGCGATTCCCCCGCTGACTCCCACCACGATGCGTCGTCCTTCCAGCACGCGGTTCTCACCCATGGCTGGCCACCTCGTCGTGTTCCGCCTGGGCCAGCAGGCGTGCCTGCAGGCCTCGCCAGTCCGTCGTCTGCAGGCTGTGGTGCTCGGCTCGAAGCACCTCCTCCAGTGCCTGCACTGCCGGCTCAATCTGGTCATTAACGATCAGGTAATCATAGAGGCCCATATTGCGGATCTCTTTGCGCGCCGTAGCCAGGCGCTCGCGCAGCCCCTCCGGGGTTTCCGTCTGCCGTCCGGTCAGACGTCTGCGGAGTGCGACGAAGTCTGGCGGCGCCACAAAAACCAGCACCGCGCGGCGCCCCAGCTTCTCACGCACCGACTGCGCGCCCTGATCGTCAATCTCCAGAACCAGGTCCACACCGGCTGCGAGCGCTTCTGTCACAGGTCCCTGTGGCGTTCCGTAGAACACGCCCGGATAAACCTCGGCCCACTCCAGCAACTCCCCCGTCCCCTGGCGCCGCTCGAACTCCGCAGCAGAGACAAAGTAGTATTCCCGGCCCTCCTGCTCACCCGGGCGCGGGGCCCGGGTGGTGCAGGACACCGACATCTGCACATGAGGCTGCCGTGCCAGTAGTCCCGCGATAACTGTCCCTTTCCCCACCCCCGAGGGTCCGGAAACAACCAACAATACTCCTTCTCGCCTCTCAGTCATCGCAGTCTCGATCTCCCACCACAAAAGGGCCCTCCGCTACGCTGGACGGTGGCCCGTCCGGGAAGTGTAGCATACGCGTGGGGTGATGTAAACTGCTTCTCCTGCGAAGGATATCCTCCGCAACGCCGAGAAATCGTCGTCTTGGGTCGCCAGGGATTTGACTTTTTTGCATGTACAGTATACTATGTCCGCGATGACGTGTATTTCATGTAAGACATCCACCCCGGCCCCCACTGAGGAGGAGCGGTCATGATGATGCCCAAGCCTGGACTGGCGGAGATCTTCATTGGGTCGGTAACCGTGGGTGAACGCGGACAGGTCGTGATCCCTGCAGAAGCTCGCGAGCGCTGTGGGATTGACCCCGGAGACAAGCTATTGAGTTTTGTACACCCCGCCGGAGGTGGCGTCATCTTTCTCAAGTTGGACGCCCTGGCGGCGGTGTCAGAAGAGCTTCGGCAGATCATGGAAGCGCTCTCCCTGGGTGGTGCCGAAGCTGCGGCGGAAGAGGAAGGGTGAGGGGAGTGTGAACAGCATGAATCTTCGGAGACTGGCTTCCAACACGGCGATGTGCATGGTCCTCACTGCTTTCGCTGTCTGGCCCGTCCTTGCGCAGGAGGCGGCCCCGGTCCCGCCCCCGGAGGCGACAGCAACTTCGCCGGCGGCCCCCGCCCTCCCGTCAGTACTGGTGCTGACTCCAGCGCAGGCGGCGGAGTTGGCTGAACAGCGGGCACTGGAGATCAGGCAGGCGCAGGAAGGGCTAGCCCAGGCTCAGGCTGCTGTGTCTCAGGCCCGTTCCGGAAAGCGCCTGAGTGGGGACATCAGCTTCATCGAGGGCCGCATGGGCCCCAAACAGCAGATGACCTTCGGCGACCAGACCATCACCCTGGGCAGTGATACCATCCGCCAGGCCACGCTCAGCCTGGTCCAGCCTCTGTACACGGGTGGGCGCGTGGAGAGTCAGGTGCAGGCCGCTCAGGCCGGTCTCAGTGTCGCTGGCGCGCAGGCCGAGATCACAATTCGTGCCATCCGCCGGGCGGCCCAGGAAGGTGTCTACGGCATCCTCCGCACCCAGGAGTTAGCTGAGGTCGCCGGTCGGCAGGTGGAGGCCAATCAGGAGCATCTGCGCATTGCGCGGGCCATGTTCTCCGCGGGCACGGTGGCGCAGTTCGAGGTGGTGCAGGCCGAGACCCGGCTGGCCAGCGCTGAGGGCAACCTGGTAGCTGCCACTACCGCCATCGGCCAGGCGACTGCGGGTCTGCGCCGGCTAATGGCTCTACCCCAGACTCAGGAGCTGCAAGCCGTCCCGCCGGTCGAGCAGGTCATGCGTCCGGCAGGTGAGCTGGAGGAACTGATCGCGGTGGCGCAGGCTGCCCGGCCCGAAATCGCCGCCCTCGAGGCCCAGGTGCGGGTGGCGGAGGCGAACCTGCGCCTGGCCCAGGCCACTAACAACCTCACCGCCGGACTCGCCGGCCAGTACCAGCATAACGGTGCGAGCAGCGGCCTGGCGAGTTCCGAGGGTAGCTGGCAAGTGGTGCTCAGCCTCAGCAAGCCCATCCTCGACGGCGGGTTGCGTGCGGCCCGCACCGAGGGCGCCTCTGCGGCTCTGCGCAGTTCTCAGGACGCCCTGGAGATCCAGCGCCAGCAAGTTGCGCTGGAAGTCACGCAACAGTACCTGGCGACTAATCAGGCCCTCAAGCAGCTTCAAGTTGCCACGCAAGGCGTGGTGCAGGCCCGGGAGGCTGCGCGTATCGCCCAAGTACGTTTCTCTGCCGGCGTCGGTACGGGTTTCGAGGTTCTTGATGCTCAGACCGCCCAGGCAGCCGCCGAGGCTGCCCAGGTGAACGCCGGCTATGACCTCCGATTGGCCCTGTTGCGTCTGCGCGACGCCATGGGCCAGCCCCTGGAGGGGGAACCAACTTCATGAATCGTTGTAGACCATTGACTCTCACGTTGACTGTCGCGCTTCTCGCGGTCGGATTGTCTGGTTGTGGCCGTGGCCAAAAGACCCCGGCCGCAGTCTCCGAAGTCACTCCGGTCCTGGTTGAGACGGCCCGGTTGGGCGCGATGCAGGAGGTCATTACCCTCACTGGCACCGCTCAGGCGGATCAGGATTCTACACTCAACCCGGAGGTGCCTGGCAACATAGCTGCGGTATACGTCCGGGTGGGTGACCGGGTTCGTGCCGGCCAGGCTTTGGTCCGTCTGGATTCGGCACTGGCTACGGCCCAGGAGCAGCAGTCGGCGGCTCTGGTGCGGTCCGCGCAGGCCCGGCTCACACAGGCGGGCGTTGGTGTTCGTCTCACCGATGAGTCTACACGCAGCGCCGTCCGCCAGGCTGAGGTGGGATTGGAGGCCGCCAAGCAGCAGTTGGCCAAGGCACAGAAAGGTTACGAGCTCACCAGGGCGCAGATCGAGAACGCGATCCAGCAGGCGCAGTTGGCGGTTACGACCGCTCAGACCTCCCTGGACGACATCCGGGCCGGCGCCCGCAGCCAGGAGATCGCTCAGGCGCAGGCCCAGGTGGATGCCGCAGCCGTCGGCGCGCGCCTATCAGGAAGCAACTATCAGCGTTACCTCCAACTTCACCAGGAAGGCGCTGTCTCCGCGCAGGCGCTGGATGCTGCGCGAGCTGACAACGAGGCCGCGGAGGCCCGTCTGGAGCAGGCCAAGCAAGCGCTGAGCCTGGCCCACGCCGGCGCGCGCACCGGCCAGATCCAGGTCGCGGAGCTCGCCGTGCAGCAGGCTCGCCAACAGCTACAGCTCGCCGAGTCACGCCGCGATCAGATCTACGTTGCTCAACGCGATGTCAACGCTGCCGAATCAGCGGTGCAGCAGGCTCGCGAACAGCTCCATCTTACTCAACAGCAACGCCGCCAACTGCAGATTCAGCAGCAGGAGGAGAAGGCCGCCGCCGCCGCCGTCGGTCAGGCGCGGGCGGGACGGTCGCTAACCAGTACCACGCTCCACAAACACATGATTCGGGCACCCTTTGGCGGCGTGGTTGCTGAGCGTTTCGTGGACCCCGGCGGGGGCGCTGGCACCGCTACACCACTCTTGCGTGTCGTCAGTATGCAGCCTATGAAGGTTGAGACCGAGGTCAGTGAACTCGAGATAGCCCGTTTGCGCGTCGGCATGGTGGCCGAAGTCACCGTGGATGGTCTGCCCGGTCGCACCTTCCATGCCCGGGTGGCTCGGATCAGCCCCGCCTCCCGTGCCGGCCAACGCATTTATGTGGCTGAGCTTGCTGTGGACAATAAGCAGGAGCTGATTCGCCCCGGCATGTTCTGCCGCGCCAGTATTGTTCTGCAGACTATCCCCAATGCGGTGATTGTCTCCCGCGATACTCTGGTCGAAAGCGGCGAGGTTAAGCAGGTCTACGCCGTAGAGAACAACAAGATCGCGATCCGCGAGGTCACGATCGGCGCCCAGAATGGCGGGGAGGTGCAGCTCCTCTCCGGCGTCAGCCCCGGGGACAAGCTGGTGCGTTCTGGCCAGACACTGCTGGCCAAGGGGCAGGACGTCAAACCCACGGAGGAGGGAGAGATAGCACAGGCTGGTGCTCCCGCCTCGGACATGACCTCCAACGGTGCGGTGCCCTAGCCTCCCTCGGCGACGCGCGATCACTTCGACCAGCAAGGTAAGGACTCCATATGTGGTTGACTCGACTTGCCATTAACCGGCGCGTTACCATTGCCATGATCATCCTGGGGATCATGGTGTTGGGGCTGGTTGGCCTCCAACGCATGCCCTGGGACTTCTTTCCAGAGGTGGATTTCCCCTACATCTTCGTCACGGTGCCGTATCCCGGGGCCGCGCCCGAAGAGGTGGAGGAGGGCGTAGTCAAGCCTCTGGAGGACCAGTTCAGCATTATCAGCAACGTCAAGCACCTGACCTCCACCTGCCGCGAGAACATGGGCAGCGTCGCCATCCAGTTCGAGTATGGCACTAACCTCGACGGGGCTGCCTCCGATGTTCGCGACGCGGTGGACCGCGCCAAGCTTAGCTTCCCCAGCGATGTGGAGTCTCCCCAGCTCCTCAAGCTCAACATCAGCGCCATGCCGGTGATGCAAATGGGGATTACCGGCGACCGTGATCCCCGGGATCTCTATCGCCTGGTGAATGACAAACTCAAGCCGGCGCTGGCGCAGATTCCTGGCGTGGCCTCCGTCTCTATCACGGGGGGACGGGAACGCGAGAGTCAGATCCGAGTGGACCACCAACGGCTGGCCGCGGTTGGTGTGAGCCTCAGCGACCTGTCCGGTTACCTGGCCGCCTCCAACCTTAAGCTCCCCGCGGGCAGTATGCAGGAGGGCCTGCGCGAATACACGGTCCGCCTCATGGGCGAGTTCAGCGGGCTGGACGAAATCCGCGCCCTCCGCGTCCCCACTCCGGCCGGCGGCCGGGTCCGCCTGGACACCCTGGCCGAGGTGCTGGACACGACCGTGGAAGCCACGACCATCGCCCGTGTGAACGGGCAGGAGTCAGTGGGAGTCGCGATTCAGAAGCAATCTAACGCCAACACGGTTCAGGTCTGCGATAGTGCGCGCAAGGTCCTCGAAGACTTGATGGGCACTACGGGGCACTCTGGCGTCCTGCCTCCTGACCTCGAAGCGGTCATTGCCCGGGACCAGTCTGAACAAGTGCGCGAAGCCATCCGGGATGTCTTCGAGGCGCTGTGGCTGGGCGCGTTGCTGGCCTCCCTGATTGTCTTCCTGTTCCTGCACAACGTCCGCGCGACCATCATCATTGCGCTTGCCATCCCCACCTCCATTGTCTGCACCTTCTTGCCCATCGGTCTGGGCCTGGGGTTCACGCTGAACATGCTGGTCATGCTCGGGCTGGCGCTCTCGGTTGGTATCCTGATTGATGACTCCATTGTAGTGCTCGAGAACATCCAGCGACATCTCAACATCGGCGAGCCACCTGCTGCCGCCGCCTACAATGGACGGACCGAGATCGGGGCCGCCGCCGTCGCCATCACCATGGTTGACGTCGTGGTCTTCGTCCCCGTGGCGTTGATGGGAGGGATTGTCGGACAGATCTTCTATCCCTTCGGCATCACCGTCGCGGTTTGCGCGCTGTTCTCCCTTCTGGTCTCCTTTACCGTCACTCCCTCGCTCGCTGCCTGGTGGTTCCGACGTCGAGAGCGCCAGGAGGGCCATGCCGCGGGTGTCATAGGCCGGTCAATCCAGCGTCTGTTCGACAGTTGGGAGCGCGGCTTCAGTGCCCTGGAGCGCGCCTATCGCCGGGTCTTGCGCGGCGCTATCCTTCATCCTTACTGGACGGTCGCCATCGCCTATGCCATCTTGATCGCCAGCCTGTTTCTTGTCTTCAGCCGCCTGGGGGGTGGCATGGCCCCGGTAACGGACCAGGGGCAGGTCAGTATCATGGTTGAGTCCTCCCCCGGGACCAGACTCGCCCACACTGATAAGATCGTCCAGGAGATCGAGCGTCGCCTGGCGGATAAGCAGAAATATCCGGAAGTCCGGAATATTTCAGCCACGGTCGGCGAACTGAGCATGGGAGGTCTCAGTGGTGACGTGGGTGGGCAGTATGGCAATATCTTCCTGGAGCTCTCCAAGCGTCGCACACGAGCCCGGGCAGATCAGCGCAGCGATCGGGAACTGGCGATAGCACTGCGCCGGGCGCTGGCCGACATACCGGGCGTTAATCTCCGGGTGAATGCCGTCGGCGGGATGGGCGGGGGCGGTGACAGCCCGCCCATTGAGGTCAACCTGCTGGGCAGCGACCTGACGGAGCTCAATAGCGCTGCTCAGAAGCTTCGCCATCTAATGGCCACCATGGAAGGTCTCGTGTACCCCGACACCTCCTCCAAACCGGGACGACCGGAGGCGCAGGTGCGCATTGATCGCGATCGCCTGGCCCAATACGGGTTGACCCTGGCGCAGGTAGCTGGGAACCTGCGCACCGCCTATACCGGGGCCACCGACACCAAGTACCGCGAGTACGGTGACACCTACGATGTGCGTGTGGAACTAGAGGAAGATGACAAGAACCTGGTCTCTGGAGTCACGGAGGCCATCGCAGGGGTGACGCGCTCAGGACAGGCGGTGCGTGTGGGCGACATCGCTGATGTCTACATGACCGTGGGCCCCAGTCGTATTGACCGCATAGACCGGCAGCGGGTCGTCTCGGTGACCGGCTACAACCAAGCGGAGATACTGAGCACCAGTGCCGCCCAGAAGCAGATTGACGGCTTCCTGGAGCAGATAGATCTGGGCGACATCACTCCTCGATGGGGCATGGAAGTCGAGATGTACCGCGAATCCTTCGGCTTCTTGTACCAGGCGCTCTTTCTCTCCGTCCTGCTGGTCTACATGCTGACCGCGGGGCTCTACAACTCGCTGCTGGAGCCTTTTAACATCCTGCTGAACCTGCCCGTAGCCATCGTCGGCGCAGGGCTGGGTCTGCTGCTCTTCGGGATGCAGATGACCATTGTCTCCATGATCGGGATCATCATGCTGATGGGCATCGTTGGCAAAAACTCAATTCTGGTCGTGGACTACACCAATACCTTGCGCGCGCGTGGCATGCAGCGCACGGAGGCGCTACTCACGGCCGGTCCTCACCGGCTACGGCCCGTCCTGATGACCTCTCTGGCTACTATCTTTGGCATGGTCCCCACGGCTTTCGCGGTGAATGAGGGCAGCGAGTTCCGCGCACCGATGGCAGTGGCGGTTATCTTTGGGCTGGCACTTTCCACTGCGGTCAGTCTGTTGCTGGTGCCCGCGACCTATGCCATCTGGGATAGCGTCGCGGAAAGTGTCACTGGGTTGGGGCGACGCCTGTTCAGCCGGCGCCCCACTCCGCCATCTTCGGGAGGAACCGATGGACGCTAGCGACACCCGGTTGGTAATCATCATTCTGGACCAAGGCGTGGAATCGGACGTCATGGCGGTCATGGCGGAGATGGGGCTGGAGCACTTCACCAAGTTTGACAACGTCTCGGGGGCTGGTGAGACCGGGCGCCGGGAGGGAGACCCCGTCTGGCCCGGTCTGAACACTGTGCTGTTCGTGGTCATGCCGGTCAGTCAGGTTGAGCCCCTGGTGGACCGCTGTCATGCAGTTCGCGACTCCTATCCCATCACCCCTGGCATGAAGTTCATAATTCTTCCTGCCCAGATGCTATAGCGACACACGGGAAAGACTCCGGCGCTGTACTCGGTCCGAGGCCGGAGGACCTGGTAGAATAAGAACGGGCGGAACCGGAAGGTTCCGCCCGCTGCGTTACTGCGACACTTTCGCCTCTGTCACTCAGGACGCCGGTGGCGGAGGTGGTGGAGCCAGTCCCTGGACCGTGAAGTCTAGGTAGTTGGACTGGGTGACGTTGCCGGCGTTATCCGTAGCGGCAAAGCGTACCCTGTAGGCCTGGGGCGCCTGCACCCCGTTGACGTCAGGCAGATTGCTGTTCGCCGGTGCATTCCAGGTGGCGCGATAGGTGCCCGCCTGGCTGGTCCCTGTCACCAGAGCTAGGGTTACCGGAATCATGTCTCCACTGGGGGGGTACACCGTCCCCTTCACACTGGCGAGGCCCTGTCCATCGCTCGCCGCCACCGTGAACGTGACTGGCCCTCCCGACGCAGTTATCTGTGGCGGGTCCACCAGTACCGATTGCAGGACTGGTCCCTGCTCGGGGATAACCGATACGGTGGTAGAGGCGCCTACGCCGCCGCTAAACACGTAAACCTGGTTTGTGCCTGGCTGTACCGCGGTGAAAAGCTGTGTGTTGGAGAGGGTGCCGGCCTGTCCGATGCACAACCAACTGGTCGCCAGAGACAGCACGCCGCTGGCGCTGACGATGGAAGCGGTGAACTGCACGCTGGTGCCCACCTCCACCGTGGTCGCCTGCGGTTGCAGGTTGATGGAAGTCGGAGCTGCCGCTCCCTGCGGCAGCAAGGCAATGGTCGTGGTCACTACCGGCTCCGAGGTGGCCGGGATGGTGATGGCAGCCGGCTGATAGCCCGGCGTCCGGAGAGGATTGACTTGCACCGTCACGGCCCCCACGGGAACCCGCTCCAACCTGAAGGTACCGTCAGTGGCGGTGGTGCCCATAACCCCCGCCGCATTGATCTCCGCCTGCCCGATCCCCACCGTTGGGTAATCAGCGGCAATAACCCGGCCTTGCACGGTGAAGGTTGGTCCCGGCGGCGGCGGCACTGGACCGGCTCCTCCTCCGCCTCCACCACAGCCGCCCAAGATCGCGAGGGCTATGAATACTGCTACCACTGGCGCTGCCATGTTGCGACTGCTCATCGCGCGCCCTCCTGTGCCTCTTTGCTGTGTCCCCACTAGCGAGTCAGGGACAGGCTGCGCACTGCGCTGGCCATGCCCCCCTGATCATCCCGGACAACCAGGCTCACCAGGTATAGTCCACTCGGAACCCGCACGCCCCCCTGGTTGCGTCCGTCCCAGAGCACGGTACTCTGTCCCGCCGGTCGCGGCGTTCCCGAGGCTAGCTCGCGAATCACCCGCCCGGCAAGATTCAGTATCTTTATATCACAATTGGCGGCCTTCGACAAGGCAAACACGAGGTGTGCCCCCCCCGATCCGGTGGCGTGCGCCGATATCTGGCTGAGGATCACTGTCCCTACGGCCCGGGGCGTGACTGTAAGTGTAAACTCCCGTTTCCCTGCCGTCTGCGCGGCCTGGAAGACGTACGCCGGTTGGCTGCGGAGATTGGTGATCTGGCCGGTCGCCTCGTCCTTGAGCAGGAAGTCGTGTTGGGCTGCTAACAGATTGATCTCTGGCCAGGCCAGCCGCACGGCTCCGCTGACGCCTTGCCAGGAGACGGTCAGCGGCTGAGTCACCGTTTCCGTGTCCGCGGTGAAGTATCGTAGCGCCACGGGGCCGGCCTCACTCTGCCCCAGCGCCAGCTCCACGCCGGCTCCGGGTAGCGGTGGCGAGGCAATCGCCTGTGCCACTGAGGCCACCCCGCAGTAGTTGTCCAGGTCACGGTAGCCGCCGGCTTCGGCCGTCAGACGCACGCGCCACTGCACGGTGGGCCGGGAGGCGGTGCTGTGCAGGGCGGCGACTCTCTGGACACTCTGTTCCGTCCCGACCGGCCGGGTCAGGTTGAGCGTGCAATTACCGAGGCCCTGCACCCAAAACCCCTGCCAAGAGGAGATCGTGCTTACTGAGGAGCCCTCGTTGACCATCCGGTAGCTCTTGGCCGTGGTGTCCCATACCCAGGCCACGCTGTATATCAGACCCTTGCTCTGCGCGGCCCACAGGTCCATCGTGTTGCCGTCACTCGTCACCGTGCAGGTGGAGAAATCCAGGGGAGCAAAGAAGGGATTACCCAGGAGTCGCCATCCGGGGGTGATTGTGACCGGAAAGTCTCCTGCCGGGGCCGATTCGCCCTCCGGAGTGATCATGACCTGGCCCCCGAGGTTGACCCAGAAGCCCTTGCCCAGCTCCAGTCTCAACTCGGCGGGTAACGGCTCCCCCGTGTAGTAGAGGTACTCGCGGCTCGCGGTGTCGTAGCACGCGTACTGCAGTTGGTAAGGAGTTGGCCCGAACAGCGTCGCCGGGTGTCGGTCGGCGGGGAGCGCTGGCGTCGCCAGTAGCTGCAAGCCTGCCGGGAAGACCATGTTCTCGTTGGGGTAGGACTGCACCGGCCCTACCGGTACCACAGTCGTCCTCTCGTTGTTCGCGTTGTCCACGGCGGTCATCGCGTAATAGTAGTCCACGCCGTCGCTCACTGTCGTATCGGTGTACGAGGTCGCTCCCTTATCCGTGAGGGTGGCGATCGGTGTCCGTCCAATAACAGTGGTGAAGGCATACGAGTCTCGATAAACCCGGTACGCGGCAAAATCCTCGGGCGGAGTGTAAGTCCAAGTCAGGACAATGGTGCCGCCGCTGTCTCCCGGACGATCTGTGGCCTGCAGCGTCGTGATCTGCGCTGGTGGCGTATCGTCCCGCGATTCTGCCGGACCGGCCACCGGCGAGTCAGAGTACAAGGTCCCTGCATAGGTGCGCACCTGGTAGTAGTAGGACAGCCCGTCCGTGGTCGTGCTGTCCACGTATTGCTGCGTTCCCGGCGGGACTTCACCAATGGCGCTAAAGCTCCCGCTGACCCCCTGGCGCCGGCGGATTACGTACTTGGTCACGTTGTTCGCGCCGCCACCGTCATCGCTGGACTTCAGCCAGGTAACTGTGATACTGCCGCCGGAGTCCCCTGAGGTGTCTGCGGCGGCCACGTTGCGTGCCGGCTGGGGTGGAGACACCACCCCCAGGCTTCGCGCCAGGTTGATACGTCCCGCCCCCAGCATACCCGCGTAGCCGACGTTAATCGAGTCAATGTTGTCGGCTCCTCCTCTAATCGCCGCCATGACCTGCGCGGGGGTGTAGCTCGGGTGCACCGCCAGAATCAGTGCGGCCAGCCCGGCGACCATGGGGGTGGCGAAGGAGGTTCCGGTGTTAGTGCCAAAGTACTGCGTGAACTCAGGGAAACTGCTGTCCTGGAAGAGCGGCCCATAGATGGCCACACCGGGCGCGCAGACATCCACGAAGGTGCGCCGCGTGGACTGGTCCCAGTTGGAGAAGTCCGCGCGCTGATCGAACTGGTTGGTCGCCGTCACTCCTATGACCCAGTTGGCGTCCGGGGCGCTGGCGTCGCTGTCATTACACGCTGGTGATTGTTGCGAGGAAGAGGAATCAGTTAGTGCCCTGCCGTCGTTGCCTGCGGCGGCGACCACCACGACGCCGGCCTCGTAGGCGACCTTGATCGGCGGCGTGTACACCGGGTTGAATCCCCACTCGCCCAGACTGAGGTTGATGATCTTCGCGCCGTGGGCCACGGCGTAGTCAATCGCCTCCACGATCGTGGAGCTCGTGGCCCCATACCCGTCGTTACCGAAGACTTTGAGCGGCATTATCTGGGCTGCCCAGTTCACGCCGGCCGTCCCGTAATTGTCGTTGGTCATGGCCGCCGCGATCCCCGCCGCCAGGGTGCCGTGGGCCACAATGCTGTTATCCCCTCCGTGGACGGGCACGGGGGAGACGTTATTGTCATTGTCCACGAAGTTCCAGCCGTGGAGATCGTCGGGATAGCGTGGGTCGCTGCCCGGATTGGGGTTGGTCCAGATCTTCCCGGCCAAGTCTGGATGGTTGAGGTCCACGCCTGAGTCCACACCGGCAATGACGCTGCTGGGCGAGCCGGTGGTCACGTCCCACGCCGCTGGCGCCTGGATCAGCGGTAGATGGTATTGCTGTCCATATTTGGGGTCGTTGGGGGTGAGCAGCGGGTAGACGATGGTGTCGGGCACTACGAAGGCCACGTTGGGCAACTGCTGGAAACGCTGCGCAGCCGCCTGCAAGTCACTGTCCGCGGGCAGGTCCACGACCATGAGCTGTCCGCGTGTCAGCAGCTTGCGCATCTGACCGCCCCCCTGTACGGCCAGGGCGGCGGGCGTTCCCACGCCCAGCGCATGCACTCCGGGTCGCAGGCCAATGATCAGCCGATCCGCCACCGCTTGTCGGGGACGGTAGACTCTCTGCCCATGAGGACCAACCTGATAGAACCCGGGCCCGGGGAGAGGTATGGTGCGCAAGGGCTCCGCTCCCGCGGCTCCCGCCGGCCAGACCAGGACGATGGCCAGAATGAACAGGTAAACTCTAGATATGAACCAAGACATTTTTAACTCCTGGGTGCGCACCAGCACAAAGGCCAAATGCCGCCCGTAGGCGGCATTTGTGCGGGCGCTTCAAAGCATGCCCCTCGTCTTCAGATTGGCGGGAATCAGCCTCTGGGCGTCTAACGGTTGAGTGACAGTGGACGCAGCACGGTGGCGCGCTCCCCGGTGTCGCTCTCCGCGGTGATCCGCACCAAGTACAGGCCGCTGGGAGCCGCAGCCCCGGAGGCATTGCGCCCATCCCAGACGACGGTGGAGATCCCCGCCGGTGAGAGTTTCGCGCTGCTGACAATTCGCACTGTGCGGCCGCTGAGGTTCATGATTTCCACTGAGACCTGCGCGGGCGCGGCCAGGCCATACGCGATCTGTGCCCCAGCCGCCGTGGCTGTGGCCGTCACGCTGGTCAGCGTTACACCGGATTGCCCAGCCAGGGACAGCCGGAAGCGTCGTGGAGTCGTGCCCGCCACGAACTGGTAACTCGACACCGTCCGCATGTATACGCTGCGGCCCGTGGCCAGATCGGTGAGTACCGGTCGAATGGAGTTGGGTACGGTGGTCAGATCGGGCCAAACAATTGTCACCTCTGCTCCGGGCTGGGCACTGCTCACGGCGATGTCCCATGTCGGGTTCTGCTCCGCAGGCGTCACGAAGCTGGTGGCCAAGGGGTTAGCGCCGTCCTCTCCGAAGAACAACTGCACGCCCTCGGCGGCCATGGGGGGCTTGCGCACCCCGTTGTAGTTCGCGGCTTGCGGGCTCACCCCGATGAAGTTGTCGTTATCGCTCTGCCCCTGGACTGAGGCCTGGAGCCGCAGGCTCCAGTTGTCACCACCAGGTTTGATCGGCTCCGGGGCTTCCGCCTGTAGGGCTCCCACGGGCCGCATCAGAGTCAGGGTCGCCGGCACCGCCGCGTAGAAGTATGCTCCCTGCCCCATCTTGATCACCTGGGTGGCGAAGGGCAGATGCGCGCTGATCAGCCGATAGCTGTTGGCTAGAGCGTCATAGGTCCACGCGTAGTTGGTCGTGTGTCCGTTCTGGTTGGACGCGTCCAGGGTTTCCGTGGTTCCCAGGCAGGTCACCATCGCGGTCCCCAGCAGCACGTCCGTTGAGTACGGATTGCCGATCATGTTCCAGCCCACCCCCACCGGGACGGCGACGTCTCCCTCCGGTGCGGGAAAGCCTGCTAGCCTCACCGTCAGGGCCTGAGTGGTCTTGATCCAGAAGCCGGCCCCGGGGCGTTGTCGCAGCAGCGGTGAGCTTGGGTTCTCGCTGTAGTACACATACGCCCCGCTGGCTGGATCCCAGCGCGCCAGCATGACTCCGGTCTCCGCGAGGTTCAAGATCGCTCCCATGTCCGGGTTCGGCGGGTTCAGCGGCAAGGAAATCATGGACAGCCCTATGGGCCAGGTAACCGTGAGGTTCGGGTAGGAGGTCACCGGCCCCGCGGTCTGCACCCCGGTCTTCCCCTCGTTACCCCACATGTCCACCATGGTCACCGCGTAGTAGTACGAGGTTCCGTCCTCCGTGGTCTTATCCTGATACCGGCGCGCGTTGACATCCGTCACCGTGGCCAGGACCGGGATAGCCGACACGTCGTTGAAGGGACTGGTGGACCGATAGATGTTGTACTTGGCGAAGTCGCTGATATCCTCCGGTGGCGGTGAGAAACCGGTCCAGTCCAGTGTAATGGACCCACCCTGGTCGTTGGGCGTGTCGAAGGCTGTGAGCGTCGTTATGGCCATCGGGGGCACGCTGTCCCGCGCCTCCACCGGACCCACCACCTGGGAGGGCGTGATGTGTCCTGCCTCGTCGCTGGTGTCCACCCGGTAGTAGAACGGCGTGGCATTCGGCACCGGCGAGTCTGTAACCGAATAGGTGATGGCGCCGGTGGCTGGGAGTTGGGTGAGGTCCTCCCACGGGCCGGTAGCGGAGCTCGCCTTGTAGACTGCGTAGTTGACTACGTCCATCTCCCCCGCGCCGTCGTCCACGGAGGCTGTCCATGCGATATCAATGCTCCCTCCACGGCTATTGGCGGGGGAGAAGGCCTTGAGGTTGCGCACGGGGCCGGGCGGTTGGTCGGCGAGCGACTTGTTGACCTGGATCAGCCCGGCGCCCATCATGCCGATCTTGGTGGGGTTCTCCGCATCAATGTTGGTGCAGGCGTTGCGGATGCGGTTGATGAGCTCGCCCGGAGTCGCGGCCGGGTACTGAGCGCGCGTCAAGGCCACCAGGCCGGCGGCGATGGGACAGGCCATGGAAGTCCCGCTCATCTCCCCGTAGTAAGCGGAGAACTCGGGAAAGTCGGGGAAGACCGGCAGCGTACTCAGAATGTCACTGCCGGGAGCCACCACGTCCACGAACGAGCGGGAGGAGCCATCCAGATTCGAGAACCAGGAGATCACCTTGCTGGAATTGCACGCTGCCACGCCCAGCACATGGTTATCACCGTAATTGGGCCCGTCGTTGCAGACCGGAGAGCTCCACGACGTCTGGTCGTCGGTGAAGGTCCAGGCTTCGTTGCCGGCTGCGCATACGACGGTGACTCCGGCGGCGTAGGCAGCGGTGATGGGGTCGTTCCACGCCTCCGAGTAGCCGCCGCCCAGGCTCATGTTGATCACGTGAGCGCCCTTCTCGGCGGCATACTCGAAGCCCCGGATGATGGTGCTGGTGGCCGCGCTGCCATCGCGGTCAAAGACCTTTACGGCCATGAGCTTGCACTTCCAGTCCAGGCCGGCCACGCCGACGGCGTTGTCCGTGGCTGCCCCCACCAGGCCGGCCACATGTGTGCCGTGGCTCACGTTCCAGTTCTCGGCCTCCTCCTCCGGCTCGGGCTGGGGGTCATTATCTTCATCAACGAAGTCCCAGCCGTGGAGGTCATTGGGGTAGCGGGGGTCGCTGCCGGGACGGGGGTTATTCCAAATCCTGCCCACCAGGTCCGGATGGTTCAGCTGGATACCTGAATCAATAATGGCCACCACCGTGTTCGAGCTCCCGGTCTGTATGTCCCAGCCCGAGGGCGCGGAGATCAGCGGCCAGTGGTACTGCTGGTCATAAAGCGGATCGTCGGGAATGGCGAGGAGGTAGGCCATGCGATCTGGCTCTGCAGCCCGCACCACCGGAATTCGTCGCAGGGCTTCCACTCCTTGAGGCACTGTCTGACCCTGGGGGAGCTGCACCAGGACCCAGTTCCCGGAGCGGTAGGCGTGCAGGATACCGTATCCCTGCTCCTGGAGTTCGGCCATGAAGGTGGCGCGACTCGTCCCCGCTGATATCTTCACCAGGGCCTGCCCGGAGGCCGCCAGATCCGGCACGGTCTGGATGCCCCTCGGGGTGGAGACCCGCAACATGCGGGCGGAGACCACTTCGGTGGGGGGTGCGGCGAAGGCACCGGAGAGACAGGTGAGGAAGAAAGCGGTGATCAGTGCTGCAGTGGTCAGGGAGCGAAACACCCGCACCCTCGGACGGCCGATGGTTGCCATTAAGAGGACCTCCCCTTGTCACCTGGCCAGGCCTTTACCGCGGGCCGCCCAGCCAGACCCGCTTCGCAAGCGCTACGGTGCGCTTCCGCGCGGCAAACTTGAGATCGAGCGCAAACCCATCTCCATGGCTCCCGGTCACCCAGCCCTCCGCCGCCCCACCATGCTCGCGCTCACCCTCTAAGCATGAGTATACCCAACCAGATTTCATTAGGCAAGAGGCGCAGGTGGTGCTCGGTGAGCAGGATTCGGCGAGCCCTCTGGCGAAAGACCCTCTACGCATAGCACCCGCTGGTTCCGCAGGAGCGCAGAATAATGATTAACGACGGACTGCTGAAGATACTGGCCTGTCCTGCTTGCCATGAGTCGGTGCGAGTTGAGGGCGAGAAGATAGTGTGTACGGGCTGTGGTCGCCGCTATCCTATCCGGGACGGCATTCCCATCATGCTCCTTGATGAGGCGGAGCTGCCTGGCGAAGGGCCTTCCGGCGCCGCGGGCGCCAGCACCGATCCTGACACTGAGACCAAGGTATCCTGAGTGGTATCGCCGATGCCTGAGGCCCCGGCCGTCGATATCACCCTCTGCATCGTCAGTTGGAATGTCTGGGAGGATCTTCGTCAGTGCCTGCAAAGCCTGCGCCAGAGCCCGGACGTGGTGCAGCAGGTCATTGTCGTGGACAACGCTTCCTCGGACGGCACGCCGACTCGAGTTCGTGAGAGCTTCCCCGAGGTTCAGCTCATCGCCAATGCCGTCAACCGTGGCTTTGCCGCCGGCTCGAATCAGGCGCTGGCTGCGGGGCGAGGCCGGTATTTGTTCCTGCTCAATCCTGATACCGTCGTTCCCCCTGGCGGCTTGCGGGAGCTGATTGATTTCGCTGATCAACATCCTGAGGCGGGGATCATCGGGCCTCAGCAGCGCTATCCGGATGGGCGTCTGCAGTACTCGGCGCGGCAATTCCCCACTGTTCGTGCCGCCCTCTTCCGCAACACCCCTCTGGGCAAACTCTTCCCCCGTTCCGCTGCGGTTCAGGACTATCTGATGGCCGCCTGGGATCACCAGTCGGTGCGTGAGGTGGACTGGGTCTCGGGCGCCGCCATGCTTATCCGCCGCCAGGTCTATGAGCAAATCGGTCCCCTGGACGAGGGCTTCTTCTGGGGGTCTGAGGACGTGGACTACTGCTGGCGGGCGCACGGCATCGGCTGGAAGGTCCTCTACACCCCGCGGCCGGCCATCATCCATGCCATTGGCCGCAGCACCGACCGCGTCCGCACCCGGACCATCATCCGTACCCACCGCAGCATGTACCGGCTCTACCGCAAGCACCTGGCGCGCTCCCCGGTCGGCACGGTGCTCATCTGGCTGGGAGTCTGTCTCCGCGCGAGCATGCTGCTGCTTTACTCCTGGTCCAAGCGCTTGGTGGGGAAGTAAACTCCCGGCGCTGCTATTCCCACCGCATGTGCACAACGCGCGGTGTGGGCGGCGCCGGCCTTCCCGGTGCGAAGAGTCTGACCAGCAAGAGCCCTGCCAGGAATCCTCCGACATGAGCCCAGAAAGCCACGCCGGTCGGCAGCCCCAGGCTGCCCAGGCC
>JAAYIR010000077.1 GCA_012523355.1 candidate division WS1 bacterium | reverse complement strand
TCCCCTGAAACAGGGGAGGGGTATAGGGTTAGCATCAAATCGGGGCCGACGAGTTCGGCGCCAGCCAGACGCAGGTTTAGGGCCTCGGCCATGCGAGGCACGCATAAATCGGGGGCATAGGGCCCCGGTGCCTCCCGATCGAGAAGCAGCCGAGGAGCATAGAAGAGCAAGAGTCTGTCCACCAGCCCCGCGTGCAGGAAAGACCCGGCCAGGGCCGCGCCCCCCTCAACGAGAACACTCATGATGCTCCGTCGGCCGAGTTCCGTCAAGACCGCGGGCAGGTCTAGAAGCCCATCGGCACCGGGCACGGGCACGATCTCCGGTGCCTCACCCCCTAGCCCCCTCTCCTGGCAGGAGAGGGGGGACTCGTGCGTCGGCGAGACAACGGCGTGGCCCTCAGGGACAGGCGGGACGCCTGTCCTACCGTGACAGGCCTGGAAGCCGATGTTACCGGGGGCGACGAAGAGGATCGGGCGGGCGGGACCACGCAGCAGGCGGGCCTGGGGCGAGATACCGTCTGCGGCCAGGACTACCGGACGGGGCTGGTGATCGTCGCGAGGGTTCTCCAGGCGTGCAGTGAGCTGGGGGTCGTCTTGCGCCACCGTCCCTGCGCCCACCAGCACCGCGTCGGACTGGTCGCGTAGCGCATGTACACGGCGGCGGGCCTCTTCACTGGTAATCCAGCGCGAATCGCCGGTGCGGGTGGCCATGCGCCCGTCCAGGGTCAGCGCTAGCTTGAGCGTGACGTAGGGCCGGCCGGTCTGCTTGTGCTTGAAATAGGCCTGGTTAAGCTCCCGCCCCTCCTCAGTCAGGGGGCCGCAGGCAACCTCCACCCCGGCGCGCGCCAACAGATCCTCGGCGCGGCCCGCGCAACGCGGATCGCAGTCCGGGCAGGCGTAGAACACGCGTGCTATCCCCGCCTCGAGGATTGCGGTGGTGCACGGCGGCGTGCGGCCGTGATGCGAGCAGGGCTCCAGGGTAACGTATAGCGTGGCTCCGCGGGCGCGCTCACCAGCCTGGCGCAGAGCTTCGATCTCGGCATGCGGCTGACCGGCGGCGCGATGCCAGCCCTCCCCCACGACCTCCCCGTCGCGGACGATGACGGCGCCCACGGCGGGATTGGGCGAGGTCCGGCCCAGACCCTGAACGGCAAGCTCAAGCGCTTGCCGCATGAAAGTTGCGTCCTGGGTTGGCACGGTCACATTACTCCTTGGTAGCCCACCCCCACCCGGTAGCCGCTGCTCGGCTACCGCCCTCCCCCGTAAGCGGGAGAGGGCAGCAGAAGCGGAACACAGCAAGCCCCCGACGGGGCGAGGGACTCCCGCCCCTGCTACTCTGGCTCCCCCGAATCACCGGATCCCTTGTGAGCGCGAAGCTCCTCCTGCAGATGGGCCAGATTGCGGTACATGTGGGCTCGGGCGCGGTGCTGAGCCGCCCGCAGATGTCGCAGGTCAATGATCGCCAAGACCATGATCGCCAGGGCTAGCAGGGCGACGACCGTAACGAAACCGACAGCCTGCCGGACGGCGGCCAGACGCTCAGCGGAGGTCAGGCCGGGATTCGCCAGGGGAGGCAGGCCCCAGACGCTGAGCGCTAGCATGGCCAGCAGCAGTAGGGCCATGGTCAGGCGGAGCGCCAGCTGAGTCCGGGACAAGACTGAGCCTTCCCGGCGGTAGGCCAGAATCTGCCCCAGGCCGCCGAGTAGAGCGATGGCGGCGAGCACGAGCGCCACTCCCAGGCCGACTGAACTCATAGGCCTCACTGCGCGGATGATAGCACAGGGCCTGGGCAGAGGCAAGCCGAGGTGAGGCCTACGCGCCAGCAGATAGCGGGGGCGAGGCAAACCACCGGCGCTTTAGAACCAGGGCCACGTTGACCAGGGATATGAGCACCGGCACCTCCACCAAAGGCCCGATGACGGCGGCGAAGGCCTCGCCCGACTGCAGACCGAATACGGCCACGGCTACGGCGATGGCCAGCTCGAAGTTATTGCTGGCGGCGGTAAAGGAAAGGGTGGCACTCTGCTCGTAGGTCGCACCCACTCGCTTGCTCATGAAGAACGAGATCAGGAACATCGCCACGAAGTAGATCAGCAAGGGGATGGCGATGCGCACCACGTGCAGGGGCAATTGGACGATGTACTCGCCCTTGAGCGAGAACATCACCACGATGGTGAAGAGCAAGGCGATCAAGGTGAGGGGGCTAAGGCGCGGGATGAAGCGGCGCTCGTACCACTCGCGGCCCTTGAGGGGCAGCAGGGAGAAGCGAGTGAGGAGGCCTCCCAGGAAGGGAAGGCCGAGGTAGATGAAGACGCTGTGGGCAATCTGACCCATGGTGACCTGGACCTGTGTCCCCGGCAGGCCGAAGACCGGCGGCAGGACGGTGATGAAGACGTAGGCGTAGACCGAGTAGAACAGCACCTGGAAGAGGGAGTTGAAAGCCACCAGGCCGGCGGCGTATTCGGTGTCACCCCGCGCCAGGTCGTTCCAGACGATGACCATGGCGATGCAGCGGGCCAGGCCGATCATGATCAGGCCGTACATGTAGTCGGGGTGGTCTCGCAGGAACAGGACAGCCAGGGCGAACATCAGCACGGGACCGAGGAGCCAGTTCTGTATGAGTGAGAGCCCCAGCACCTTGCCGTTGCGGAAGACCTCCCCCATCTCCTCATACTTGACCTTGGCCAGGGGAGGGTACATCATCAGGATCAGGCCGAGGGCGATGGGGAGCGAGGTAGTGCCTATCTGGGAGGCGGCATTGAGACGCTGGATGAAATGCGGGAACAGGTAGCCAAGCCCCACGCCGAGGGCCATGGCCAGGAAGATCCACAGGGTGAGGTAGCGATCCAGGCAGGACAAGCTCCCGCGCGGGCCGGAGTCGGTCAGTATCTCACAGGTCGGTCCGTTCCGATCAGGCATGGTGGCCTCCTCCCGGTTAGACGGGCTTGCGGGCCGTGAGGGTCAGAGACAGCACCAGACCTTCGGGCAGCGCAAACCGGGTTCCGCAGCAGCCACAGCCACAGCCGCAGCCCTCCTCAGCCTCACTGTCCTCCAGGTACTCGTTAAGCCACGTGGTAGCGTCTTGTTCGCAGTCCACGTTCACCTGCACGAAACCAGCCTCGCGCAGGGTGGCGAGGTACTCGTCCCGCAGGGAGGCGCCACCCACGCAACCTACCAGCGCGGCGGGATCCTCGCGTAGTTCTGCTGGTGGTTCGTAGGCCAGGACCAGGTCCGAGAGGTGCAGGCGTCCGCCGGGACGCAACACCCGGAAGGCCTCCGCGAAGGCCTGGGCCTTGTCAGGGACCAGGTTGATTACGCAGTTGCTGAGGACTACGTCCACCGACTCGCTCTCCACCGGCAGGTCTTCCAGCTCACCCAGCCGGAACTCCACGTGGGCATGGCCGCCCTGGGCCGCATTGGCGCGGGCCTGGTCAATCATCTCCGGGGTCATGTCCACCCCGATGACGTGGCCCGTCGCGCCGACCGCCTGCGCAGCCAGGAAGCAGTCAAAGCCGGCGCCACTGCCCAGGTCCAGCACGGTTTCGCCAGGTTGGAGAGCGGCCAGGGCGAGGGGGTTTCCACACCCGAAGCTGGGCGTGCCAGCGGGTACGGCAGCCAGGTTGGCTGCGTCGTACCCCACTGCCTCGGCGGGGGTGCTGGTGGCATGGCTGCCCTCGCGGGCTAGGGTGCCGTAGCTTTCGCGTACCGTTCGTTTGATGTCCATCAGGTCACAGCCTTTCTTCAAGCTAAGTAGATCAGGTACAGGCCTCCGGCGATCACCAGCACGCCGCAAATCTGGCGCAGCAGGACAGCGCCGCGCGAGGCCTCGGTCCAGTTCAGGTAGCGCTGCACCAGCTCCGTCGAGGTGCCGGCGGCGACGATCACCGAGCAATGTCCGACGCCGTACGCCAGGAGCAGCAGTACGCCATACAACAGGTTGGTCGCGGCCACCCGGAAGGTTACGGCCAGCATGGGGGCCATGTAGGCAAAGGTGCAGGGCCCCAGGGCGATACCGAAGACCAGCCCCAGGATCAGCGCAGCCAACAGGCCCTTGCGCCGCATGCCGGGCGTTCCCGCCCCCGGCAGGGGCAAGGGGAGAACTCCCAGCAGATGCAGGCCGACCAGCAGGAAGATCACCGCCACCAGGTAGCTGCCCCAGGCCCCGACCTGGCCCATCAGGTGACCGAGGGCGGCGGTGACGACGCCAATCACCGCGATGGTAATCAGAATGCCGCTGGCGAAGAGCGTGGACAGCCAGAAGGCATGGCGGGTGGAGGTCCGGCCCTGCTCGTCTATGAAACCGATGATGAGCGGCAGGCTGGCGAGATGGCAGGGGCTGAGCACGATGCTCAGGATGCCCCAGACCAGGGAGGCGCCCAGGGCGACTGCGGCGGAGCCCTCCACGGCGCGAGTCAGGGCGACGAACAGGGCTTCCACGCTACTGAACCCCCAGCTTGGCCAGCTCGGTGATCATCGCCTCCCGCGGCCAGAAGCCCTCGTGGCGCAGGACTTCTCGGCCCTGGGCGTCGAAGACAATCTGCAGGGGGATGCCCCGGACGTTATAGCGAGCACCGAGAAGCGGGTGGTCGCGCACCGAGACGAAAAGCACGTTGGCGCGCTCACCACAGAACTGGCGCAGGTCCTCGAGCAGAGGCGTCATGCGGTCACAGTCCAGGCAGCCCCCGGCGCCAAAGTCGATTAGCGAGGGCTTGCCGGAACGGCGGGCCTGGTCCACGGGGGTATCCAACGCAGTCGGGGCATGGGTCTGGAACCAGGCTGCGTTCACCTCCACCGGAACACGCTCGCTGAGGCTGTTGACATGCGCCTCGATGAACCGATCTTCCTTCTGGGAGAGCAGGTAGGTGCGCAACTGCTCCGCGACCTGCTCATAGGTGGTATCAGGGAACATCGCGCGGTTGGCCGTGTAGAAGGCCTTCAACTCCTCGGAAGTGATCACCACCTGCTCCACCAGACTGCGCAAGTAGGTCTCGACCAGGCTGGCCGGGCTCTCCCACTCCACCGGCTGGTTGCGGGCCTGGGCCCAGGCCCGCGCCTCACTCAAGAGCAGCGCTTTGACGGCCAGTCTCTCGGCCAGGTAAGGCGCATTCTTCTCCAGGACAGACCGCAGGTTGAGGTCCTCGCCGGCTTCGGCTATCTCGGCCGCGACCTGCTCCTCGGTGATGGTGAGGTCCTGGGCGCGGATGAGGAGGTCCTCCGGGAGGGGGACCAGGGAGGCCTGGCGCAGGGGACCGAAGCTGAGGCCGGGATGGACTGCTTCCAGCGTCGGAGGGGGTGGGGCCAAGTCCTGCGCGTGAAGCCGCGGTGCGGCAAGGGTGAGCAGCAGTATTACGGGGAGGGCAGGGCGTAGGTACATGTGGTCTCCTTAGTCCAGCAGGCCGAGTTCCTTGCACTGGGCCACGATTTCTTCTTTGGGCCAGAAGCCCAGGTGCCGGAATACCTCCTTGCCGGACGAGTCAAAGAGGATCTGCGTGGGAATGGACTGAATGCCGTAGCTGTTTGCGGCGGCAGGATCGGCATAGACGTCAACGAACTCAACCTTCAGCTCTCCGGCATACTCCTGTTTCAGCGCGTCCAGGACGGGGACCATCATCTTGCAGGGAACGCAAGAGAGCGAGCCAAGCTCCAACAAGCGAGGCAGTTGCTTCTCGGCTGGGGCGGGCTTGGGGGCTGGCACGGGTTTGTCGGGCTGCGACACTGTCGGGGCTGACGGAGGGTCAGGCGTCTTGGCCGGCTGAGGGCCTTGAGTCTGCTTGGGCTTGGCCGCCGGGCTCACTCCGGAGGAGGCCGGAGGGGCCGGCTCCGGGCCGTAGACCGGAGCGGCCTCGGAGGTCAGGGCGCCGGGCTCCGGGTCGAGCACGGCGGCGACCTCCGGAGCCGGGGGCAAGGGGGGAGCCGAGGGTGCGGCAGCGGATCTGGTCTTGAGCTGCACGATTCCGATGACGGCCAGCAGCACGACGGCTGCGACTGCGATTTTCCACCAGTTCTTCATGTGTATCTCCTTGATCTCTTCTCTCTCGTCAGTGGCGCGGGCGAAGGCGAGGTGTTGGTGATCGGGCGAGGTTGCCGTGTCCGCGAATGCGTCCCGGACTGGGGCTCAAGCCAGCCAGCGCTTGATCTCCTCGACTGAGGGCACCTTGCCGGAGACCTTGAGTTCTCCATCAACCACCAGGGCCGGGGTCATCATGGCTCCGAGGGCCATGATGTCCTGGAGCTTGGTGACTTTCTCCAGGTCGTACTCCAGTCCGAGTTCCTGGGCTGCCTGTTCAGTGACTTCCGCCAGTTGCTTGCACTTGGGGCAACCCGTGCCCAGAATTTGCAGTTTCTTCACGGTAATACTCCTCTCTGAGATCAGAACCACGTGCCGTAGATCAGGCCGGAAACAGTGGCCATGACCACCACGAGCGTCACGAATACTGTGGTCTTTCTGGTGCCCATGACGCTATGGATTACCAGCATGTTGGGCAGCGACAAGGCCGGGCCGGCGAGCAGCAAGGCCAGAGCGGGGCCCTTGCCCATGCCCGCGCCGATCAGCCCTTGCAGGATGGGCACTTCGGTCAGGGTGGCAAAGTACATGAAGGCGCCCACCACCGAGGCAAAGAAGTTGGCGAGGAAGGAGTTGCCACCTACCCAGGCGCTGATCCAGCCCGAGGGAATCAAGCCTTCGTGTCCGGGACGCCCCAGCAGGAGGCCCGAGATCAATACCCCCAGCAGCAGGAGGGGCATGATCTGCTTGGCGAATCCCCAGGTGGAGGCAAACCATTCGCGGCTTTCGCCCTCGGTGGTCGCCAGCACGATGGATAGCCCGACAATCGCCGCCGCAAAGGACAACTGGGGGTGCTGGGGCGCGAGAAGGGCCAAGGCCACGGGAGGCAGGGCCGCCCAGAGCAGCTTGTGCCAGGGAACGGCGAACCAGCGTGTCAGCATGATCCCCAGAGCCAGGGCGGCGAATCCGGTGATCAGCCACTTGCTTGCGTAGATGGCTGACCACAGGCCCAGGGGGGCTTTCGGCTCGCCCCAATTGGCGAAGACCAGAATGGCCACCATGGTGAAGAAATAGCCGGCATTCTGTGCCAGGGGCCGGGTGACCTCGGGCTCGGGCACTGCCAGTTGGGCCGCGGCCTTCTCCTGTTCCTCCTTGCGGAAGACCAGGTGCATGAGCAGGCCGATGACGATGCTGAAGACGACGGCGCCGACCGCCCGCGCCACCCCCAGCTCCAGCCCCAGGATGCGGGCGGTCAGGATGATGGCCAGAACGTTAATGGCGGGGCCGGAGTAGAGGAAGGCGGCGGCGGGGCCCAGGCCGGCGCCGCGGGAGTAGATGCCGGCGAAGAGCGGCAGCACGGTGCAGGAGCAGACCGCCAGCAAACCGCCGGAGACCGAGGCCACACCATAGGCGAGGACCTTATTAGCCCTTGCGCCCAGGTACTTGAGCACCGAGGCCTGACTGACAAAGACCGCGATCGCGCCGGCGATGAAGAAGGCGGGGATCAGACACAGCAGGACGTGTTCCTGTGCATACGAGCGCGCGAGGTACAGCGACTCCAGTACGGCGTTGTCAAAACGCGGTCTTCCCACCGGCAGGTAGAAGAAGGCCAGAAAGACGGCGACAATCGCCGCCAGGGGTTTCCATTCACGTTGCCATTCCATGGTGGATTCTCTTTAGTTCAGGGACGAGGTCAATCTGCTCGGGGGCGCTGACTAAGCGTCACAGCACGGTTCCCCGCCCTGCTCGTCTGGCCTGGAGCAGCACGCTACCCGGCGCTCGCTGTCGGCGCGGAGGGCGCGGTCAACACAGTCGAGGGCCGGCAGGAGGCAGGGCACCAGCAGACGGTAGTAGACCTGCGTTCCCTGCCGACGGCAGGCCAGGATGCCGACTGCCTTCATTTGAGACAAGTGCCGGGAGACGGTGGGGAGGCTGGAGCCGACCAGGTCCTGGAGCTCGCAGACGCAGCGCTCGCCCTCGGCCAGAGCAGCCATGATCCGCAGGCGGGCAGGATGAGCCAGTGCGCGGAGAACCTGGGCGCGGGCCTCGAAGAGGCTGAGGTCAGCGAGGGCAGTGTTCTGTATGGTCTGCATATTAGCTATTTAGCAGAATTGCTAAATAATGTCAAGTACCCGGCGATGCTTTCTTTCGTCCGCTGTCAGTGATCAGCTACGCCGCTCGCGCAGAGCCCAGAGAGATATGCTGTTCTCGGCCCACGAATTTGACAGGGAGCAAGGAACTTTCCCCTTTCACGATGAATTAACTAGTCACATATTCGCCCTTCTGGCCGTAGAAAATGGAAGACGAGCCCTGCTGTGTTGGGTGCTAGAGGGGAGCCCGAGATTGCCGAAAGCGGGAGGTTCTATCATGCTCAAACGCGAGATGATACTGTGCGTACTCTTACTGGCGTTCTTGTCACCTGCGGCCTGGGGGAGCCAGGCGGCAGGTCATGTCTATATCGCCATGCAGGCGGCTCAGCAGGTCAGCCCGGAGGTCAAGGCGATTATTGATGGTGGGCTGGACGCTTACCGGGCCGGTTGCGCGGGACCCGACGTGGCCTATACTGCCCACTATGTTCGCGTGGGAATGGGGGGACATCCGCCAGGAACCGAGAGCCACGGACCCGCCAAGAGCGGGGACCTGACCTGCAACCTGCTCAGAATGGCGAAGACTCCGCGAGAGAAGGCCTACGCCCTGGGCTGGCTTACGCATTACGAGACCGACAATATCATCCACGCGCTGGTGAACAAGTATGGCGGTCTATACACCGATGATGAGACACGGCACAAGCTTCTGGAGATGATGGAGGTTGCCCACGTCTTCAACAAGTACGTGGGGGCCAAGGTCCCGAATAGCTACATTCCCCTGCGCGCAGCTACTCCTCGGGAGTTCATCAACCAGGCCTTTGCCGTGACCTTCCCCACCGGAGGCAATTCGGCTGCCTACAAGCCGTCTACGCTTACGCATCCAGAGACGGGTCACACCAGCACGCTTCCGCCGGCCTTCATACACCAGTTATTGGTAGGCGCGGACAACATGGAGACAGTAACACGCTCCTGGGTGGAGATGCACAATACGGGCACCTACAGCGGCCTGTGGGCCTGGGCGGAGAACATCATGGCCGTGAAGGGGCCGCCTCCGACCAAGGAGGAGTACGCGCAGATAATGGAGCCGCTCCTGATTGATGACGTGGAGGCCTTTCCCCCGCCGGACGGAGCGCCCTTCGGAGCACCGGGCAAGCTGAAGATATCCTATACCGTCAATGATGCGCGACTGCTAGCCGAGTTCTGCAAGGAATGGGACAAGGCCAGACAAATAGCCATCGCGCGCTGCGCGAACTTGATGAACCAGTGGGCGGCGAATCCAGCTGGCTTCACTCTCACTAACACCGACATGAATGTCGGGTACCGGGCCTTCGATCCCAACGACAAGTCTATGGCCTGGCCGGGCAACCCGGATAACAGCGAGATGCTGGTGTTCATCAAGCTCAAGGACTCGCAGGGACGGGACATGAGATTGCTGGGTCCTAACGGTAGCTGGGACCCTGCCGGGGAGTGGCTGCCGTGTGACGTGGTGCGGCAGACGTGGGCGCAGTGGTTTGGGGCGACACATGACCCGGCGAAACGGAAGAAGATTTGGGGGGGGCCGGCCGGGACTTCCTACTTCGAGGTGCCCTACGAGTACTCAGGGGCACCGGGCGAGATTGAGGTCAAGATCCAGTTTGCGGACCGGAAGGACAAGACCCCCTATGGTCCGGAAGCCATCTGGAAAGGTAACAAGAAGCCGGAGCTCTCCATTCTGTTTCTGGTGGATACCAGTGGGAGCATGGCAGGAGGCAAACTGCAGGCTGCGAAGGCGGCAGTGAAGCAGGCGGTGAACGATACCAACGACGGCAAGACGGAGTGGGCGCTGGCCCGCTTCGGCGGCTGCAGCGTCTCGGTGGTCTGTCGTTTCACGACGATGCCCGAATACCTCGCCAAGGCCGCGGACGGGTTGGGAACCAGCGGGGACACACCTCTGACCTACGCGCGGAACCTGGCGTTGAGCTATCTGATTTCCAAGGGCCAGGCCAAGCAGGGACGGCTGATCATCCTGTGCGATGGACAGGACAACTGCCCGGAGCACGGCTCTACCAGCCGGGAGGAGGCGGCAGATAGCTTGCAGGAGTTGATCAGAAACGTCACGACGGCGGTGGGCGCCGGGTCCGCGATAGGATCGAGGACCCCATGAGGAAACACTCACTGCTTAGTCTCATGCTGGTAGTAGCCGTGATGGCTCTGGGGGTCGTGTTCTCGCCGACGCAGGCTGAGGAGGACCCGCTCCAGGAAGAAGTTCTCTCCACCCCCGGGGAGACCCTCGAGCAGTCGCTGGCCAAGGCCCAGGCCGCCGCGACGCGGTCCCAGATGAACGTAACGGTGAGCGCCGTGGGGTTTGACATCCCGGCCGGCTCGGAGGCGGAGAAGTACCTGCAGTCTACCGCCCAGGCGGGCAGAGGCAGCTACTTCCCGGCCAAGGATGCCAGGCAGTTGGCTGCGGCCCTGGGGGCTGCGGCCTCCGGGCAGACTGCCGCGACTCCCTCCGCGCTGGTGGTAGGCCGGAAGGTGGTGAACGACAAGCTGCAGGGGGAGGCGGATCACTTCCCACAGACCAACGAACTGGCGTGTTTCTGGGAGTTCAAGGGTATGCCCCAGAAGACGCAGGTCAACTGTGTATGGAAGCGCGACGGCCAAGAGTATGGCCGGCGGCAGCAGGAGGTGGGCCCGGGGAACGGCTGGTCATGGTTCGCCATCCGGACGACAGCCGCCGCTGGCTTCCCGGTGGGGAAGTGGAGTGTGGAGATCCAGTCGGGATCCGGGGTGCTGGCGCGCAAGAACTTCACCATCGGTGTGCCGGCAGGATAGTCGGGAGAAGCTGCTGCGCTCCGTGGGTGGCCGCGTGGTGTAGTA
>JAAYIR010000012.1 GCA_012523355.1 candidate division WS1 bacterium | reverse complement strand
GTCCGCCCAACACGGGGACCGGCAAGCCAGGCAGGAGCCCAGCCTCGCCAGATTCAGAGCTGCTGGTTGTCAGACGAGAAACCGGGGACAGCTTAGGACGCCTCCATGAACACGGCCTCGGTGGTGTCGGCATGGCGTTGCAGGGCCTGGGCGAAAAGATGGTTCAGCCGGTGGCCGGAGTTGCGGCCGAGGATCCCGGCCTGCACCGGCCGCCCGAGCACATACAGGTCACCTGTCAGATCCAGGAGCTTGTGAAAGGCGAAGGCCTGAGGGATCGCCGGCTCGGCAGAGAGACGGTCCGGATACACGAGAATGGCGTTCTCCTCCGAGCCGCCGAGCATCAGCCCCTGCTCGCGGGCCAGCGTGGCCTCCTCAATGGTGGTGAAGGTCCGGGCAGGAGCCACCAGGCGGGCGAACTCGTCGGTGCCAGGGCGGTAGGCTGCGGCCTGACGGCCAATCAAAGGATGGGGGTGGTCCAGAAGGTAAGCCAGCGTCGCCGCGGAGGCGGGCACAGCCGCCAGACTGGCCTCCGCGCCCATGACCATTACCATCTCCGTAACTACCAGCGGGTCGAGGTCCTCGGGGTATGTCTTGAGACCGGCGGATTGGAAGGCCTCCAGCCAGGGAAGGGCGCTGCCGTCGAGCAGGGGTAGCTCAGGCCCCTGCACCCGGAGGTATGCGTCGGTCAAGCCCACCCCGGAGCAGGCGGCGAGGAAATGCTCAATGTAGGTTGCGTTACGCTGGGAAGTGCCCGCGGCGGTGCAACCGGGTAGGGCCAGGGTGTGTGAGAGGTCCAGGGGCCAGGTATCTCCCGTTTCCATGGCGATCAGCACTAGGCCGGATCCGGAAGGCGCAGGCTCCACCGTGACGGCAATCTGCCGCCCACTTCGGACGCCTTCGGCGGTCAGGGAGAAGCTCTGACGTAAGGTCTGGCGCTTGAGCATTGACGGAGGAAGTATACCGGTGCAGACGGGGGCGTACAAGCCCCCCCAGGGCTGCGCTGCGTTGACGCCGTGGAGGTCCTCGACTTATACTCCCGCTCGTGGGACAACTTATCACTATCGAGAAATGGGCGGAAAACCTGGAAGAAGTCACCTTGCTGGAGTGGCTCAAGCAGGAAGGCGAGCGCATAGAGGCCGGGGAGAGCCTGTGCGTGATCGTCACCGAGAAAGTGACCTTTGAGTACGAGATGGCTGTGGCCGGTATGGTAGGACGGCTGTACTGCCCGGAGGGCAGCACGGTGCCGGTGGGGTATGTGGTGGCCTGGGTGGGGGACGCAGACGAGGCGCCGCCACCGGACGTGCAGGAACGCAACGCCGGGCTGATGCTGGAGTACCGCCAGCGGCTGAAGATCGAGCTCAACGAGGGGGCGGAGTTAGCGCCGGTGGAGACCGAGGAGCGAGTCCCGGCCAGTCCCGCCGCGCGACGCCTGGCCCGGGAGCAGGGCGTAAGCCTGGCGGCGATTCGCGACGCTCTCGGACTGAGCGGGCGGCTCAGCGAGGCCGATGTGCGGAGTTATCTCGAGCGCCAGGAGGGCGGGTAGATGGAAACCACTGAACGGCAGGAAACCAGCCCTGGCCCGACGGTGCGGACGGCCCTGGTGACGGGAGCCTCGCGCGGGATCGGCCGCGCGATCGCGGTACGTCTCGGGCAGGAGCGGCTGCGGGTCGGCGTCAACTTCTCCCAGGACTCTGCGGGCGCGGAAGCGACCGCGCACGCGGTCACCGAGGCCGGGGGAGAGGCGCTGGTCGTGCAGGCGGATGTCAGCGACAGCGCAGCCGTGGCGACGATGTTCGAGCGTCTGACCGAGGAGTGGGGTGCGCTGGAGATTCTGGTCAACAATGCCGGGCTTGGCGATCCGCAGTATCTGGCCTTCATGACCGAGGCCCAGTGGCGGCGGGTGGTGGACGTCTCGCTGACGGGCGCGTGGCTCTGCAGCAAGCACGCCGCCAAGCTGATGATCCGGGCGCGCTGGGGACGGATAGTGAACATGTCCTCGGTCGCGGGTCTGGCTGGGGACATGATGGCGACGAACTACGCGGCGGCGAAGGCCGGGCTGCTGGGGCTAACCAAGGCCAGCGCACGCGAGCTAGCGCGCTATGGGATAACGGTCAATGCGGTCGCGCCCGGGCCGATTGAGACGGGTTGGACGGAGGACCTGCCGGCGGCGCGCCGGGAGGGCCTGCTGGAACGGATTCCGCTGGGACGCTTCGGTCAGCCGGACGAGGTGGCGGAGGTCGTGGGGTGGCTGTGCAGCGAGGCGGCAAGCTACATCACGGGGCAGACCGTGGGCCTTGACGGCGGCATGCAGATGAAGAGCGGCTAGCCCCAGGCGGGCTCTAGAGAGGGGTGGGGGCGAAGGTCACCGACCCTTGGCGAGTGTGAAGGGTGATCTTCCCGCTGCCGTACTCCGACTCCATGTATTCGCAGTCGTGTAGCTTCGCCGGTGGATGGGGCCGGGGCGTGCCATTGACAGATAGGCTCATGTCCGCCAAATCCACCACGATCCGGTCGCTGTGCGTGGTCAGCCCCCGAACTTGAGTTTCTTCCCAGGTGGGTTCTGCCAAGGCGCTAAGGAAAGCCTCCGCGCTCGGGTACTGATCGAGGTCGGAGACCTGGAGTACGTGGTAGGAGTCGGGGAGGGCATAATGAGCGCACAGGCCCTGGCCCACCTGGTAGAGGTTCCAGGCCCCCCGGCGTCGCGCCTTCACGCCGCCGTCCTCGAAGAGAGTGCCCTGGCCGAGTAGCCAGTTCTGGTGTTGCACTACCCTCCCGCGGGCTTCGTAGCGGCGTTTGTGGGGGGGCACCCCCGGCAGGATAATCTCCACGCGCAGCCCCTGGGAAGGATCGGCGGCAAAGAGCACCTGGTCGTAGCGGGACTGGCAGATCCATCCAGACGAGTGCACGGAGCCGAGCGAGATATGCGGGGTGTTGTAGTAGTAGATGGCTCCCGGCATCCAGCGCTGGGTGTCCCAGAGCTTCTCTCCGAGCTCCTCTCCCGGCCAGCCGAGGTAGCGCTGCCCCTGGTAGATCAGAACTGGACGAGTGGCGGCCTCTGCGGCCAGGGCGCTGACCAGTGGGTGGGGCTCGACCGAGCTGGCCGCGAAAAACATGCCTTCGTCCTGCTTCAGGCGCGGCTCGTTGGCCGTGGCATACTCGGTCGTGGCTGGCTCCAGTCCCTTCACCCGTGCGTGGGTGAAGTCAAAGGACGGCTCCCCCAGGCCGAAGGCCAGCCAGACGGTGGGGAGGAAAGCGTCGTAACGGGCGTCCTCCAGATAGGCCACCTTGCGGTTTTCCAGGGAGTGGAAAGCATCCGCCGTACGGCAGCGAAACGAGGGGCCGCCCAGGAAACCGTTGACGCTCAGGAGCGCCCGCTCGGCCAACAGGATATTCAACAGCTCCTGCGCGCAACGCCGCAGGTTCTCCGAGGGCGCATGCTCCGCCAGGATAATCAGCGGGTTGGAATAGTGGTACTGATAGCAGGCCGAGTTCCATTCGATCCAGCCGCGCTCGAACCGCCAGGTCAGCGCCTGGTGTATCTCCCGGAGGTGATCAGACACCGGTCTACCCTGGTACTGCCGGGCGAACATACCGATAGTGAGCTGCATGAGGTCGTGATTCTCGGTATGAATCGCGGGCCAGGTCGCCGTGGTGCTGAGCTCGTTCACCGGCCAGGAGGTGAGCAGGTTCGTGAGATGTTCCCGGGCCTGCGGGAATAGGCGTGGGGAGTCCTGGAAGTCCAGCAGGGTCTTCAGGAAGCGTATGAAGTAAATGTCCCGGTCATTCTCGGTGAGAGTGGAGGAGCAGAGATAGGCGTTGGCCTTCTCCAGGTCGCGGTTGAGGACCAGGCGGGCGTGACTGAGGGCCCACCGGCGTCCATCCCGGGGGGCCATGGTGGGCTCCAGGGCGCTGAACTGCGCCAGGACACGCCGGAGATACGCCGCGCGCCGCTCGGTGATAGTCTTTGGGGTAGTGAGTTCTGGCATGGGAACTCTTCTCCCGAGGGGCGGAGGCAGGAGGCCTGTCGTCGCAGTGCAGGGGACAGGCGAGACGCCTGTCCTACCGCTTCCGGCACAGGCTCCAGAAGACCCCCGGCTCGCTGCCCTCAATGACCGTCGCTCCGCAGATCTTCCTGTAGAAATCTACCGGACCAGCCCAGCCGATGACGGCGTAGCCGTAGCCCTCTGCCTTCAGCGCATACAGGCAGCAGAGCAACAGCGCCGCGCCAATCCCCTTCCCCCGCTGTGCCTCCAGCACGCCCTCCGGGCCGAAGAAGTCCTTCAGCGTGCAGTTGTAGGCGGCAAAGCCCACTATCTCGCCTGCGCTGTCATCGCAGACAAAGAGAGAGATCGGGTGTTGGCCAAAGGCCATCTGCACCTCGTCCGCCCAGTTCTCCGAGAACTCACGGCGGGCGAACTCGATGACCTTGCGGCGGTCCCAGGGTTCGGCGCGGCGGATGTACAGGTCGTGCCCGCGGACCCGCTCCACGGCGGGCTCCAGCGGTGGTAAGTCGTACAGGCGAACGAGCATGTCGGACATGATTCTACCTCCATACCTCTGACGGGGGGTCGCCTGAGCGGCGTCTGCGCCACGAGGGCGGCCCGGTAAGCTCAGTACTTCAACGCCATCGTCTTGCCGTTCTTCTCGGCAGATTGAGTCGCGGCCAGGGTCAGCTCCAGGGTCTTCAACCCATCCGCATAAGTAGTCTTGATGCCTGCCGGGTCGCCCGTGCGGACGGCCTTCAGGAAAGCCGCGTCTTCCAGCGCGAAGGCGTTGGGTTTGGAGGCCACCCGCTTGGGCCTCTTCTTCCCCGCCTGCCAGATTTCGGCGTCATGACTCCAGCCTATGAGCCTGATCCCGGTGTTGAGTGCGTAGACGTGCAGATAGACCCCCCCGCCCGCGCCGGCGGAGCAGGAGGCGAAGAAGTTGGCCACCGCTCCGCTCTTGAACTTCACCGAGGCCGCCAGGGCGTCGTCGTTGGTGTAGTTCTTGATGCCCTTGACGAACCCTCGTGCGGCGTAGGCCGTGACCGACTCGGCGTCGCCCAGCAGATAGCGGGCCAGGTCAATGGTGTGCGTAACCTGTTCCACGAACTGTCCGCCTGACTTGTCCTTCTGAATCCACCAGCCCCAAATGCCCTCAGGATCGCCACTGCGCGGCGGCGCTCCGAGCCAGCCCCCGTTGGCGTAGATGCCGGGGTCCTGCAGCAGAAGCTTGCGGGCCGCCTCTACGCTGGGCTGGTAACGGTTCAGGTAGCCCACGCAGGTCAGCAGTCCGGCCTTCTCCACCGCCGCGGCGATCTTCGCCGCCTGTCTCAGATCCTTGTTGATGGGCTTCTCGATTAAGAAGGGAACCTGGTGCTCCAGGCAGGCCATCTCCGCCTCGCCGTGAGCAAAGGGCGGCAGGTTGATCCACACGGCATCCAACTCCGCCTGTGCCAGCATCTTCCCCGGATCGGTGAAGGCCTCGGCCGCGTACTTCTCGGCGAAAACCGCAGCTTTGGCCTTCTTGACGTCGCAGAAGGCCGCGAACTGGATATTCTTGAAGCCGGCCATCGCGGTGGTGTGCGTGACGGTCATGCCGCCGCTACCGATGAATCCCAGACGCAGAGTCCTTGGCATGGACAGACCCTCCCGAGAACCGAGATGTAATGACGCCCGCGTATTCGACAGGGAGCAAGGAGAAACCTGCGTCAGAACGTCTGCAAGCAGGCTAGGGTTTTCCTGCCGATGGTGCCTCCGCTCGGCGGCGGGAGAGACCTCCTGCCCGGCACAGTCCCCTCCTCCTGGCCAGGCGAAGGAGGAAATGGCGGGAAGACTGGGAAAGAGTCAGCATGGCGACGGAAAAGGTCCGTTTGCACATCCAGGGAATGCACTGCGCCAACTGTGCGCAGGCTGTGGAGCGCGCACTTCAGCACCTCCCCGGGGTCGCGGCCGCCACCGTCAACTTCGCCGCGGAGACGGCTGCCGTCGAATATGACCCGGAGGCTATCGATCCCCGGAAGCTTATCGAGACGGTGGAGGCCGCCGGCTATGGGGCGACGGTCGGCGGGGGGGAGCCGCTACGCCATCTGCGCCTGCGGATTCGGGGCATGGACTGCGCGGCTTGTGCTGGAGGTCTGGAGGGGACGTTGCGCAATACCCCCGGCGTGGCCCGGGCCAGCGTCAACTTCCCCGCCGAGACGGCCGAGGTGGATTATCAGCCTGACGAGATCGAGCCGCAGGCGCTCCTGGACCTGATCAGCGAGATGGGCTATGAGGGCGTGCCGATGGAGGCGGAGCGGGAACTGGAGGAGCACGAGGCTGCCACCGCCGAGCGCATCCGCTACCAGCGCAATTGCTTCTTCCTGGGGCTGGGTCTTAGCATTCCGGTGATGATTCTCAGTCTGATCCCCGACTACCCGGGGCGGCAGTGGGCGCTGTTGTTTCTGACGACGCCGGTGCAGCTCATCGTCGGCTACCAGTACCTGCGGAACTCGTATTGGGCGGCCCGCCGCCTGCAGGCGAATATGGATGTGCTCATCGCGCTGGGCTCGCTGACCGCCTTCCTCTACAGCGCCGCGGTCGTCTTGACGCACAGCGACCAGCCTCTGTACTTCGAGACCGCGGCGATGATCCTGACGCTGGTGACCCTGGGCCGCTGGATGGAGATGCGAGCGCGAGGAGCGGCCTCACGGGCGCTGCGCGGGCTGCTCGAGCTTGCCCCCCCGAAAGCGCGTGCGCTGCGCGAGGGGCAGGAGGTCGAAATCCCGGTCGGGGAGTTGCAGGCCGGCGACACGTTCGTGGTGCGACCTGGCGAGAAGATCCCCACCGATGGTGTGGTGGAAAGCGGTGAGGGTGCGGTGGATGAGTCCATGCTCACCGGTGAGAGCGTGCCGCGGCACAAGGCGCCGGGCGACGAGGTGATCGGCGCCACCCTGAACCAGCAAGGTTTTCTGCAGGTGCGGGCCACCCGGGTCGGCTCCGAGACGGTGCTGCGCCAGATTGTCGAGCTGATGGAGGAGGCCCAGGGCACCAAGCCTCCCATCCAGCGGCTGGCCGACCTGGTGGCGGCGTATTTTGTGCCTGCGGTGCTGGTGCTGGCCGGGCTGACCTTCCTGGGCTGGTACCTCGCAACGCCGCAGGAATGGGCCAGCCGGGCGTTGGTGAACGCCGTGGCGGTGCTGGTGATCGCCTGTCCCTGTGCGCTGGGGCTGGCGACCCCCACGGCGGTGATGGTCGGCAGCGGCCTGGGGGCGCGCCAGGGAATCCTCCTGCGCGATCCGGCAGCGCTGGAACGTGCGCGGCAACTGAGTGTAATTGTGTGGGACAAGACTGGCACCCTCACCGAGGGGCGTCCCGAGGTGGCGGGTCTGTTTCCACTGGAGGCCGACCTCAGCGAGTCGGAGCTGCTGCGCCTGGCCGGGGCGGTGGAGGCGGGCTCAGAGCATCCTCTGGCGCAAGCCATTGCGGCCCGGGCCCGCGAACAGGAGCGGGAGCTGCCCCCGGTGACGAGTTTCTCCGCGCTGGTGGGACGAGGCGTGGAGGGCCTGGTCGAGGGCCGTGCGCTGCTGGTGGGAAGCCGCGGGCTGATGGAGGAGCGAGGCGTCTCCCTGGAGCCAGCGACGGAACAGATGGCCCCTCTGCAGGCCCAGGGCCAGACCGTCTCAGTGGTGGCCGTGGAGGGGCGGGCCATTGGGCTGATCGCGCTCCAGGACGCCCCCAAAGAGCAGGCCGCCCAAGCCATCCAGGAGTTGCAGGCCTTGGGTCTGCGCAATGTGATGCTTACCGGGGATAATGAGCGCACCGCGACGGCTGTTGGTCAAGCATCGGGGATTGAGGAGATCCACGCGGGGTTGCTGCCGGAGGGCAAGGTGGCCCTCATCCGGGGTCTGCAGGCCGCCGGCGAGGTGGTGGCCATGGTGGGGGATGGGATCAATGACGCCCCGGCCCTGGCCCAGGCCGACCTGGGCCTGGCCCTGGGGACCGGCGCAGACCTGGCCAAGGAGACCGGAGAAATCACTCTGGTCAGTGGAGACCCGCGCGGAGTGGTGCGGGCCATCCGTCTCTCCCGCGCCACACTGCGGCATATCAAACAGAACCTGTTCTGGGCCTTCTTCTATAACGTGATCGCTATCCCGTTGGCCGTGGCGGGTCTGCTCAACCCCATGATCGCGGCAGCGGCCATGGCCCTGAGCTCAGTGACGGTGGTAGCGAATGCGCTGCGGCTGGCCAGCAGCCCCGAGGTCCGAAGGTAGAGGCAAACTCTCTCACCTGCGGCGGACCCCGGGTCTGTATCCGGAACACTGACGCGAGGGAAGGGACTCCTCTCGCGAAGCGCGAACTCTTGGACGCTACCTCGGAAGGAAGATACCCATGGATTCTGCCTGCGTGATCGGACAGTCCATTTATGATCTCGATACGCCCTGCCTGCTGGTGGATCTCGACATCTTGTCCGGGAATATCGAGCGCATGCAGCGCATGGCCGATAGCGCAGCCCTGAGCCTGCGCCCGCATATCAAGACGCACAAGACCCCACAGATCGCTCTCATGCAGCAGAGAGCGGGGGCGCGAGGTCTCACAGCCGCCAAGGTAAGCGAGGCGGAGGTGTTTGCGGCGGCCGGGTTTGAGGACCTGTTCATTGCCCATGAGATTGTTGGGCCGCAGAAGGTCCGGCGGCTGGCCGCGCTGGCCCGCTATGTGCCGCGACTGGCCGTGGCGGTGGATTCGGTGGCCTGCGCGCGAGGGCTGTCGGAGGTTTTCGCCGCGGAGGGTTTGGAGATCGGGGTCATCCTGGAACTGGAGGGGGGCGCGGAGCGCTGCGGGGTGCAGCCCGAGGAGCTGCTACCGCTGGCTGAGCAGGTGGCGGCGCTGCCGGGGCTGGAGATTCGCGGGTTGTTTGCCTACGCGGGGAGGGCCTATACCGGCGTTCCCCTGGAGGAGTGCGTGCGGGTCGAGTGTCAGCTCCTGTCCGAGCAAGCGGAGCGGTTGCGGCAAGCGGGACACAACGTGGAGATCATCAGCGGGGGGTGCACGCCCACAGCGCCATACTATACCCGGGATTGTGGGTTGACCGAGATTCGCTCCGGAACCTACGCCCTCAACGACCGCAATCAGATAGACCTGGGGGTGTGTACGGAGGGCGAGGTGGCAGCCACGGTGTTGACTACGGTGGTTAGCGTGCCCACCCCCGAGCGGGCTATCTGCGACGCCGGGAGTAAGGCCCTGGCCACGCAGGTGGGGCAAGTGAGTGAGGGGTTTGGCTGGCTCTGGGGAGAGCCGGAGGGCGTCTTTTACCGGCTGAACGATGAGCACGGGTACCTGAACACCGGGCCACTCTCCTCCCGTCCCCAGGTGGGGGATAAGCTGCGGGTGATTCCGCCCCGGGCGTTGACGTGCCTGAACCTGTACAATGAGATGGTGATGATCTCAGAGGAGCAGGTGGTGGACGTGTGGCGCATCGCCGCCCGAGGGGCCCTCCAGTAGCCCACACCGCCCCGAAGAGACCGCCAACAGCAAGGAGTGTAAGCCAATGAGCTACGAACGAGGCCTGGCAGCCATCAATCTGGAGATGCCAACGGAGATCCCCCGGACCGAATATCTGGACCACCCCGCCTACATGAAGTTCCTCACCGGCCTGAACCCCAATGATCCGGTGGAGGGGGAGGAGGCCCGCCGGCAGACCTACCTCAAGCTGGATTACGACTTCATGTGGCTGACCACGGGCTGGGGCCTGGAACAGGGGCGTTCGACCTGGATGGGCACCGCTACCTACTCCGAGGGCCAGGCTAATGTGCGCGGGCACGTGGACGGTTTCCGCAGCTCGAAGGAGGTGCTGGAACTCAATCCCGTGGAGGAGTACGGTCTGCCCGACCTGCAGGAGCAGGCGGCGGTCCACCAGGCTGAACTGGACAACACCCGGTCGGTGGTGTCGGACGCGGTCATCCCCGGCGGCATCTACAACACGGTCTTCACGTGGGCCATCAAGGCCTTCGGCTGGGAGATGTTCATGGAAGCCGCCGTGGACGACCCGGTGCGCTTTGACCAGATTCTGGAAGGCTTTACAGAGATCTCCATGCGTGATGTCGAGGCCTGGTTGCTGACCGACATGCCGGTATTCCTGTGCCACGATGATATCGTGTGGAGCTCGGGGCCGGTCTTCCATCCCGATTGGTACCGCAAGTACATCTTCCCGCGTTACGAGCGGTTGTGGGCGCCGATCCGCGCCAAGGGGCTGAAGGTCATCTTCTGCAGTGACGGCGACTACACCGGTTTCGTGGACGACCTCGCTGCCGTAGGGGCGGAGGGCTTCATCTTCGAGCCGATGACCAGCCTGGAGTACGTAGCAGAGCGCTATGGGCAGACGCATGTGATCATAGGCAACATGGACTGCCGCGAGCTGATGAAAAGTCGGGAGGCCATTGAGGCTGAAATAAAGCGCTGCTACGAGATTGGCCGCAAGCTGCCGGGGTACTTCTACGCCGTCGGCAACCACATCCCGTACAACATACCGGTTGAAAATGTGGATTACTATATGAAGCTCATAGAGGCGTATCGGAAAAGATAGGGGGGCAATGGCTCGCCGCGTCAGCAAACGGGTAGTGCAGCAGGCCCTGACCAGGCCCTGCCCCTCCTGCGGCAAGCAGAACGCCGCCGGCAATCCGACTTGCTGGTCCTGTGGCGCGTTGCTTGATGGGACCCCTGCCGCACCGGCCTCCGAGGAGAAAACGCTGGTGGTGGACCTGTCCCCGGAGGAGCCGCCTCCCGTGCCACCCAGGGCACAGGTCTCCGTGCCGACGGCGCTGGCCACCGACGCGCTCATGCCGCAAGCGGGTGCGCGGCGTCAGGCAAAGTCCATCTGGACCCGCCGGATTGCCTTTGGCCTGGAGGGGCAGCCGTGGGGCTACGCGGCGCTACGCACCGCCATGGGCGCGGCGGTGATCTTCCCTCCCCTGTTCCTGCTGGCACTGGTCTTCGCAATGATTGCGGTGGCACGGGGGGAGCCCAAGGGCGGGAAGGTGCTAGGCTGGATCTTCGTCATCACGGTGGGGTACTGCGCGATCCTCGGCGGGCTGGTGTGGCTGATCATCAGCATGATCAACTCCCTGGGCGCAATGCACATGGGAGGCGTGTAGAGAGCAAGCGGGCGGCGCTGGAAGGCGCCGCCCGGATGGTTTCCGACACTGTGACGGGATAGCTCCCCGCCGTCGTCTGACTCACCGATTCGCCTCGGAGCCGGAGGCGGGAGAGGTCGCCGCAGCGGCCGCCTTCTTTGCCGCGTGATACTCGGGCGGCAGAGGAGGTTGCCAGTTCTTTGGCTTGTGGCCCCAGCGTGAGGTCGGCGGGGCTACATATAGCGGCACATAGTTGGCTTTGCGCCGGCCAATGCGCGCGGAAGACTCCCGGCTGTCACCACAGCAGACGTCAAACCGATGGCGGCCCTTGATGGCGCCTCCTGTATCCTCCACGACCAGCACCTGGTTCACCGGGTCACCCATCCAGATGACGCTGCCCGGTCCCCAGTAGCGCGGATCCGCGGCGCAGATGCCCCAGCGTACCCGGGTCCCCCAGCGAGTATACGGCCCGCCGCCATCGGCGTCCCGGCTGCTGTAGCCGGTGATCCGAGACACGCGCATCGGCTCCGCCAGCGCCTTGACCAGCAGCGGGAGCACCCAGTCGCGCGTTTCGGTGGACTTGCCAGTCCGGATGGCAGCGATGACCCCCTCCAGTGGATGCCCATGAAGACGATTGGCCGGAGGGTCGAAGGGTAGAGGAAGCACGTAGACCTCCGCCGAGGAGCTGGCGGGTGGTGTGGTGGAGAGCCGCTCGGGGACGGCCGCCCGGGGATGGACCGCCGGGGTCGGCGGTTCGGGAGCAGAATCAGCAAAGGCAATGAGGCTGGCGGCCAGCAGCAACAGGCTGCCGGCGGCCAGGGAAGCGATCAGATAGGTGCGGTGCTTATTCAGTTTTGCGAACATAGTATTCATTCGGACAGACATGGGCAAGCCAGCCAGGCTCGGCAGAGAGGAAATCTTGAGGGCGCGCTGCGGTAAAGACAGCCAGACGCACCGGCGCGCGGGCAGCAACCAAGGTCAGGGGACAACCAGGTGAAATGCCAACTACAAAAGAGGACATGCGTGCGAACGAGAGGCGGGACTAGCGAGAGGGCCCAGAGACAGCAGGCCGGTTACGACGGGGGCCGAACCAGTTGTCCGCGCGGCTGCCTATTTGCGTCTCCTACCTCCTACGGACCTCCCCAGGCAGCGTTGCGGTGTGCGGCAGGCGTCACTCCTTTCCATAAGTTACAACAAGTGCGGCGCCGTCCGCGGACAGCGCCGATTCACGACAACCACATTATAACTCGAAAGTAGGGCTTCTTGTCAAGAGCTCACCCAATATTTTGGATATTTTGTTCTAGTCGTCGGGATGAACTGTCGCGCGCGCCGGACGTCATATAGCCCACTAGTTCTGAGTCAAGGAGGCGTCAATCATGGCGTGTGAGAAGAAACCAAGAGCAAGCTGCGGTTGTGGATGCAGGGCAAAGACCACAGAGAGTGAGACCCTATGCGGGCACTGTGGGATGCCCGTGGCAGCGGACTACGCGACTTGCGACTCCTGCGGAAAACCAGTCTGCCAGCACTGCGAAGGGGAGGAGTGCCCTTCCTAGCCGGGTCGCGGGTGCCCACCGGGGGATCAGCGCCGATGGCCGCCGGGTCAGACGCTGGGGCGTCCTACATATACGGCGCCAGGCGCATGGCCGTCTCAACGTACACCCGGTAGTTCTCGGCGATGTGTGAACTCATCTGTGGCCAATGGCCAGGGGAGGAGGTGGGGGCGATGATGAACCGCCCGCCGGGTTTGCCTGCGGCCATCGTCCCCTCCACCACGGCGGCCATCTCCTCTGGGGGCAGTAGCTCGAAGGCGGAGGACTCCACTCCGCCCTCCAGAGTCATGCGTCCGGCGGTGCGGCGCTTGAGGTCGGTCAGAGGCGCCGTGCACACCGGCGGAGGCTCGATCGGGTGGAGACAGTCCACCCCCATCTCGATGAAGCCCTCCAGGACGGGGTCCATGTTGCCGTGGCAGTGTACCCAGACCAGCCCCCCGGCATTGTGCACCTCGGCAAAGAGCTGCTCATCATAGCGCTGCACAAAGTCCCGGAAGTCCTGCACCCTTGCCAGCGGCGGGATGCAGAGCTCCGGCCCCGCCCAGCCGAACAGCGGTCCGCAGCCGTGGGCGATATAGTGTCGCAGGTCGCGCAGCACGCGCCTGAAAGCCCGGTCCACCAGTTCCTCCACCAGCTCCCACTCGTCATACATCCAGTAGGCCCACAGCTCGCTGCCCGTGCGCCAGTTGATCTCGTACATGGGGTGGTCTATCCCCACACGCAGAAGCGCGCGGTCTCCCGCCTGCGCGAGACGCTCGGCCCAGCCCCCGACGTTCGGGGGCTCGGGATCGGGCAGCGACAGCCAGCGGCGTGCGTCCTCCACCGAGGCGATCAGGTACTTGAGGGTGTAGCCGGGCTTGCCGGAGCGGCTGCAACGGGTAATCTGGGTGAGGTCGCCCTGCGGCGTGGGGTAGGTGGTAACCAGCTCATACCAGTCCGGGTTGTTGGTGTCCCGCTGTACCTCGCTGGAGGGCTTGACCTGGGGCTTCCGCGGGCCCACGAAGCCGGAGACGTAGTCCAGCTCGTACCGCTCCACTAGATCGTGCAGAGGCTGCCAGGATGGAATAGGCGCCGGACCGGGCGGGCCCACGCTGATGGTGACCGGCACGCGGTCCACGTCCTGGCCGCGGATGACCCGCAGCATGCGTTCACGGGGGGTGAGAGTGAGCATGGGCGGGCTGTATCACCCTTCGTAAGGATGGACCTGGCCGGGACTGCGCCAATCTAGCCCCGTGCGGAACCACTGTCCTAGGGATAGATTCCCCTCAGGGCCTGCGCCTCGGCGACGCGGCCGATCGCCAGATCGAGAGCCGCCTGGCGCAAGGTCAGCTTCTTCTCCTCGGATATGCAGTACACGTCTCCGAAGGCCTGCGTCATTACCTGGTACAGCTTCTGGTGGATTTCCTCCTCGCTCCAGAAGTAGGCCTGCAGGTCCTGCACCCACTCGAAGTAGGAGATCGTTACGCCGCCCGCGTTGGCCAGGATGTCGGGTACTACCGGGATGCACCGTTCGGCGAAAATCGCCTCCGCCTCGCCAGTGGTGGGGCCGTTGGCCGCCTCGAGGATCAGCTTCGCCTGCACCTGCTCCGCGTTGTCGCCCGTTAGGGCGCCCTCCAGGGCGGCGGGGATGAGCACGTCGCAGGGCAAGAGCAGCACCTGATCGCGCTCCAGGTCTTCACCCTCCGGGAACCCGGCCACGGTGCCGTGCTCCTCCGCGTAGGCCTCGAGCTTTGCGATGTCCAGCCCGTGCGGGTTCTGAGTGGCGCCACAGACGTCGGAGACGGCGACGACCCGGAAGCCGGCCTGTGCTGCCAGGCGGGCAGTCGCTCGCCCCACCTTCCCAAAGCCCTGGATGACGACCTTCAGGCCGGGCCTGAGCCGCTCCATGGCAGCCAGTGCCTGTTCGAGGATGCAGACGCAGCCGCGACCGGTGGCATCCGAGCGTCCTGCGGACCCGCCGATGGCCAGTGGCTTGCCCGTGACCACGCCAGGGACCACGAAGCCGCGATTCATGCTGTACGTGTCCATCATCCAGGCCATGACCTCGGCATCGGTGCCGACGTCCGGGGCGGGGATGTCCTTCTCGGGGCCGATGACCTCGACCAGCTCCGAGGTGAAGCGGCGGGTGATGCGCTCCAGTTCTCCGCGCGAGAGTTGCTGCGGATCGCAGTCTACGCCGCCCTTGGCTCCTCCGTAGGGGATGTTGACCACCGCCGCCTTCCAGGTCCTCAGCATGGCCAGGGCGCACACTTCGTCGAGGTCTACCGCGGGATGGTAGCGCATGCCTCCCTTGCAGGGACCGCGCTCCATGGAATGCTGCACGCGGTAGCCGGTGAAGACCTCTAGGCAGCCATTATCCATGCGTGCGGGCACGGCTACCACGACGATGCGCTTGAAGTGCGCCAGCTTGGCGTGGATTTCGTCCGGCAAACCCAGGCGCTCGACTGACTCACGGAGCTGGCGCTGGGCCATCCCCAGCGGGTGAAACTCCTCGTGCTCTCTCTGGTGCGGGAGATGCATGGCTACCTCCCCGTTCCCCTAGTCTCGGCAGAAGGCAGGTGTAATAGTCCCGTCCAAACGATGAGGGCGGTCTTCAACTCCGCTTCTGCGACCGCGTCCGCTTCGCCTAGCTCTCGCTCTTCTCCTCGGCAGCCGCACGGACCAACTCAGCGAAGGACTCGGCCTTCAGCGAGGCGCCGCCGACTAGGCCCCCGTCAATCTCCTCCTCCGCCATCAGCCCGCGTACGTTATCGGGCTTCATGCTGCCACCATAGAGCACCAGCATCTCCTGTGCCGACTCCTGGCCGAAGCGCTCGCCAAGAACCTCACGAATCAATCCGCAGACGCGGTTGGCCTCCTTGGCGTCGCAAACCTCGCCGGTCCCTATGGCCCACACCGGTTCGTAGGCGATGATGACGTCCTCGGTATCCTGAGCCTTCACGTGCGCCAGGGCGGCCTTGACCTGGTCGCGAATCAGAGCGTCTGTCTGCCCCGCCTGCCGCTCGGCAATGGTCTCACCGACGCAGACAATGGGGCGCAGGTCCGCGGCGAGCGCGGCCAAGACTTTCTTGTTCACCGTGGCGTCGTTGTCGCCGAAGACGGTCAACAGCTCGCCGGTCTCCGGGGCCTCCCCGAAGCGCCCCCGGCGCTCGGAATGGCCGACGATCACATACTCGCAGCCACAGGAGAGCAGCATCTTGGCCGCGACCTCGCCGGTGAAAGCGCCACTCTCGGCCCAGTACAGGTTCTGAGCGCCCAGGGCCAAGTCCGTATCCTCGATCGCCTCCTCTACGGTGGAGAGGGCGGTAAAGGGCGGGCAGAGCACGACCTGGCAGTTCTCGACATCCTCCACCTCATCGCACACCGCGCTGGCGAGGTCCCAGGCCTCGTCGTTATCGCAATTCATTTTCCAGTTCCCAGCCATCATGGGGATACGCATAGTCAACCTCCAGCTCTTTTGTTTCCGAGTGTAGGGGCGGTACCTCAGTGCCGCCCGCCGTCGAGTCCCTGCCTCACATGACTCCACCCACAAGGTTCGGGTCTACTTCTTATCCAGCACGTCCACGCCGGGCAAGCTGCCGAACTCGATGAACTCCAGGCTGGCGCCGCCGCCGGTCGAGACATGGTCCACCTGGTCCGCCACGCCCATCTGCGTGATTGCCGCCACCGAATCACCCCCGCCGACCACCGTGAAGCCGGGGCACTCCGCAACGGCCTTGGCGACCGTCAGCGTGCCCTGGTCGAAGGGCTGCTCCTCAAACTTGCCCATCGGCCCGTTCCAGAAGACGTTCTCGGCGGCCAGGACCGCCGCCGCGTAGGCCTCCCCAGTCTGGGGGCCGATGTCGAGCGCCGACCATTCCGGACGAATCTCCTCCGCCCCCACCTGTGCCGTCTCGGAGGGTTCGTCAATCTTCTGCATGTGCACATCCTGGGGGAGCGAGAGCTTGGGCAGGTACTCGCCCATGGTGTCCATGATGTCCCGGGCCGCGGCCAGGCTCTTGTCGTCGCACAGCGAGCCGCCGATCTCCTTGCCTTGCGCCTTGAAGAAGGCCCAGGCCATGGCCCCCCCGATGAGCAACTTCTCGACCTTGGTGAGCAGGCTCTTGATGGTGCCGATCTTGTCCTGCACCTTGGCACCGCCGATGACCGCCACAAAGCCCTGCTCCGGCGCCTGCAGGAGCCGCGTAAGAGCCGTGACTTCCTTCTCGATCAGGAAGCCGCCCACGCAAGGGCTGAGGAAGCGCGTCACGCCGTAGACCGAGGCATGCTTGCGGTGGCTGGAACCGAAGGCATCGTTGACGAACATGTCCGCGGGCGCGGCGAGCTGCTTGGCGAAGGCCAGCATCTCGGTCTCCTCCTTGGATTCCTCACCGGGGTAAAAACGGGTGTTCTCCAGCAGGATGACGTCTCCGGGAAGCATCTCGGCGACGGCGCTGCTCACGTCCTCGCCCAGGCAATCAGGAACAAACCGGACCGGGGCGCCCAACCTGGCCGAGAGCGCGGCGGCACAAGGCGCCAGGCTCTGTTGGGGGTCGGGCTTGCCCTTGGGACGGCCGAGGTGTGAGCAGAGAATCACCTTCCCTCCCCGCTCGCGCAGGTAATTGATGGTATCCAGCGCCGCGACGATGCGGGTGTCGTCAGTGATCTGTCCGTCCTTGAGAGGGACGTTGAAGTCCACGCGGACGAGAATGGTGTGCCCGGAGATCTCAACTTCAGCCACGGTCTTGCGGTCCATGATAGTCAACCTCCCTGTCTGACCAACGCGGAATGACTTACTTCGCCGGGTGGGGGCAGGAAACCTGCCGTTCTGGGGTGGCCACCTCTACCGGAGAAGGCCAGTCCTCTTCTGAAGTACAGGAGCCAGATCCCTGCTTCTCATACGCGCTCAGGCCGGAGGCACCGACGACCCTCCGGCCTGAGAAAGAGAGAGATGGCCTCGGTCCCCGGCCGTCGGCCAAGTCCATCTCCACAAGCTGCCCCACACCCTCTCCCGCTTGCGAGGGAGGGTG
>JAAYIR010000076.1 GCA_012523355.1 candidate division WS1 bacterium | reverse complement strand
GCGAGAAGTGCGGGGACGTGCCCGTCCCGGAGGAGGACTTGCCCGTCCTGCTGCCGGAGCAACCTGACTTCCGCCCCACCGCCGGAGACTCGCCCCTGGCGCGGACGCCGGAGTTCGTGAACACCACCTGTCCTCGCTGCGGAGGCCCGGCACTACGTGAGACTGACACCATGACCACCTTCGTGGATTCCTCCTGGTATTACCTGCGCTACGCCAGCCCAGACGCAGAAGACGTGGCTTTCCGGCGCGAGGATGTTGACTACTGGCTGCCGGTGGACAAGTACGTGGGAGGCATTGAGCACGCCGTCCGGCATCTGCTATATTCGCGGTTCATCACCAAGGTGCTGCACGACCTGGGGCATGTGAGCTTCGTGGAGCCTTTCGGTGAGCTATTCACGCAAGGGATGATATACAAAGACGGCGCGAAGATGAGCAAGTCCAAGGGGAACGTGGTGCGGCCCGAGGAGATCAGCGACCGATACGGCACGGACACGGGGCGCACCTTCATCCTGTTCGTTGGCCCCCCGGATCAGGACGCGGAGTGGTCCGACCGCGGCGTGGAAGGCTGCCACCGCTTCCTGCAGCGGGTCTGGCGGCTAGTGATGGAGAATCTGGAGAAGTGGAGCTACCCCCCCGACGGCTCTTTACAGCAAGCAGACGCGCTCAACGAAGCTCAGAGAGCGATCCGCCGCAAGACTCACCAGACCATTCGTACCGTCACTGAGGATATCTCCGGAATGCGGCTGAATACCATGATCAGCGCCATGATGGAGCTGGTCAATGAGCTCTTGCCCTTCGCAGCCCAGGTTAATCAGGAGGATCTCGCAGGCCGGGCGGTGCTCAGCGAAGGGATTGCCGCTTTGCTGCACTGCCTCTCCCCCACCGCGCCGCACCTTTGCGATGAGCTGTGGGCGCGCCTGGGGCAAGAGGAGTCGCTGTACGAGCGCCCGTGGCCCGCATGGGACCCGGCAGTCGCTGCGGCGGAGGAGATCACCATCGTGGTACAGGTGAACAGCAAAGTACGGGACCGCCTGGAGGTGTCTGCGGATACCCCCATGGATCGCATCCAGGAGCTGGCGCAAGAACTGCCAGGGGTACAGAAGTTCATCGGGGACAAGCCCATACGCAAGACCATCACCGTGGAAGGCAAGCTGGTCAACTTCGTGGTGTGAAGATTCACTGGCTCAGATGGTGGCAGACTGCTCGCATGTGCGGAGAGACGTATCACAGGAGGGATGTGATCGGGTTGCCCGTCGGCCCGCCTCATACCCGCTCCGCGACGAGATATGATCTCTATCAGCAGTCTCTCGCGAGGTGATTGATCGCAGACATCGTGACCGGAGTCAGGCCGGAATGGATCTTGTGGCGGTGTGACATGAGATGGAGGCTCGTCGTGTCATGGGCTTCTAGGCTAACACGAGTGGTCCGCAGCGGGGTGGCCCCACGGACTGCCGAGGGATGTAAACCGTCGGGAGAACGACGCGAGATTCAGCGGGCAATTCCCCGGAGATCATCCCCAGAGCCATGCGAGCAGCTTCTCGCCCCAATTCCTGCAGGGGGATTCGGACAGAGTTGAGCATGTTGTCTTGTTC
>JAAYIR010000075.1 GCA_012523355.1 candidate division WS1 bacterium | reverse complement strand
CGGTGTGGGTGCTGCGGGGACCGAGGCCCAGCACCCCGAGCACCTCGCCGCTCCCCACCTGGCCTACCAGGTGGTCGTACCGCATTCCCGCAAAGGGGCCGACGGTCAGCGTCCGCTTACCGAGCTCTCCTGCGGTCTGGTCATTATTCGCGACGCCTTTGGTCTCGTTCTGGTCCCAGAGGTTTCCTCCGAAGCCGGCGTTGAAGGCCAGTGCACCGAGTGAGCTTGAAGGAGGCTCCTGGAGGGTCAGCTCGTCCACGCGCTCGGCCCGGACCTTGCCCCCGACGCCGTAGCCATCGTCCACCAGTTTGTAGTCCCAGGTCGCCTGGATACGGAACCAGCGCTGGGAGTTCTCCGTGGCTCGCTTCGGGTACACGCCGTCGCCGCCAAACATCAGGGTCAGCGTGGGGGTGGCGTGGACAGCGGCGGGCAAGAACGTCAAGAGAAATAAAACGGGCAAGAATCGCCAGAGGGGAGTACCGCGGAAGGCTGTAGTTCTCATTCCAATTCCTCCGTGTTCTCAGATGGAGCTAGTGCTGTGCTGCGGTTGTGCGGGCGAAAAAACGCTCCGCCCTGCGCGTGACACGCGCAGTCACCCTGGCCCGCAGCCGTCGTAAATATGATGTTTCAGTCGGGAAAGAGCGGCGGCTCACCCAATTATGGCCATTATACAACGCCCCTCCCGCCTTTGGCAAGCCAAGCGTTTCAGAGGGGGGACTGGACAGCGGATAGACGAGAGCCGACCGCCGCCCCGACGCCTGCTGAGAAGGGCCGCTTACGGGAACCAACCCGCGTCGCAGGAGCGTATGCCTCCCCCCGCTTGCGCCAGCCTCCCCCCGCTTGCGGGGGGACAGAGGGGGGTGCAGATCCCCCCGGAAGCAGTTCCTAAGGCTGTCACCCGCGAGGCTCTACGCCTGCGCCTCCAGCTCCAGCAACCGGCGCTTCATCTCCAGTCCTCCACCGAAACCACCCAGACCACCCGCGGCCACCACCCGGTGACAGGGAACGATCAGCGGCACGCGATTGTGCGCCATTACCTGCCCCACCGCCCTCGCTGCCCCCGGTTGCCCGACCCTCGCCGCCAGTTCGCCATAGCTGATCGTCTGCCCATAGTCTACCCGCCGGCAGCCTCGACTAACCCCTCGGGCGAAGGAACTCAGCCCTGCGTCGTCCACGGGCACGGTGAAGACGCGCCGCCTGCCCTCCAAATACTCTTCAATCTCGTGCAGCGCCACCTCCGCCCAGTTGACGCCGCGCTCCACGCTCTCCCCCGCTTGCGGGGGAGAGTACTGCCGGCATCGTTTGCCGGCGGGGAGAGGGGGTTTCTCCTCCGGCCACTCCACCCTCACGACCCCCCTCTCGCTGGCCCAGACCCGCATCCAGCCCCATGCTGTCCATCCCGAGGTCTCCATCCACGAGTCATCTACCCCGTGCGTGCTGGGCTTTCCCGCTTTCCGCATGACAGTAGGCCTCAACATAACCTGAAGACGGTCTTCTTGGCCCCTGGATTCCCGCCACTATCTTATGGAGTCATCTTCCCCGCCCGGCTCTCCGTCTCCTGCCCGCGGGAAGTGACATGCGTGGCAGGAAGCTCCTGCTCCTTGCCCTAATCCGTCCTGGCTGGTATACTTTCCCCGTGCTCAGACGTCTTTACGTGCGCGCCGACTATACCTTGCTCGCTCTGGTTCTGGCCCTCTCCGTCTTTGGCACTTTCCTGGTGGCCAGCGCCACTCGCCACGTGCTCACTCCCGAGGGCATCTCCTCCTCCCAGAAGCTGGCGGTGCAGATCGTCTCCATGCTCATCGGGCTGGGGCTGATGGTGCTGATCATGAGCGTGGACTACTCCAAGCTCCTGAGCCTGGCGCCGGCCATCATGGGCCTCTGTTTGTTTCTGCTGGTTATCACCCTGGTCGTCGGCCACGCCATTCGTGGCAGCACGCGCTGGATTTCCCTGGGGCCGGTGCACCTGCAAGCCTCCGAGTTCGCCAAGCTGGCCGTGATTCTGCTCCTCGCCTTCTACCTGAGCCTGCGCGCGGAGGATGCCGAGCTGAGCAAGCCGCGCATCCTCCTGCACACTCTGGGCCTGACCGCGGCCCCGGCCCTGCTCATCCTGCTCCAGCCTGACCTGGGCACCCCGCTGGTACTGTTCTTCATCTGGCTGGTCGTGAGCTTTGCTCTGGGAGCGCGTCCTCTGCATCTCGGCGCTGCCTTGGCTGCGGGCGTGCTCCTGTTTGCGGTGGCCTGGCACACCAACATCCTGCGTCCCCATCAGAAGGTTCGTATCGTGGCCTTCATCAATCCCGACGCCGACCCCTGGGGGGCCGGCTGGCAGCTTCGCCAGTCTCTGATCGCTATCGGTTCGGGTCACTTCCTGGGCCAGGGGTTGTTCCAGGGCTCCCAGAGCAATCTGGCCTTCATTCCCGACCAGGAGACGGACTTCATTTTTGCTGTCGTCGGAGAGGAGTTGGGTTTCTTCGGCTCCCTGGTGCTGGTGGGTCTGTTGGCGGCCATCATCTTCCGCTGCTACGTCGCCGCGGTCGAGGCCAAAGACACCGCTGGGCGCGTCCTGGCGGTAGGCGTGGCGGCGATGCTGAGCCTCCAGCTCGTGGTTAATATTGGCATGGTCCTGGGGATGATGCCGGTCAAGGGCTTGCCCTTGCCCTTCGTCTCCTATGGGGGCAGCGCCACCCTCACCAACTTCCTGGCCATCGGCCTGGTCGAGAGCGTGTACATGCGCCGCCACAAGATAGCCTTCTAACTCCCGGGGTCCCCTGGCCGCCGTCGGCGGCGCCACGGTGCCCCTTCTGGCGGCCCATCCTCTTATGAATACTTCATCTCAGGTAATCGGTTGGCAAGGCCTCAGCGTCGTTGTGCCCGAAGACTGGACGGTGGGCGCTGTAGAGGGCGACCGCCGCGAGGGCTACCTGCGGGTGGACGGCCCCGACTTCCCACGGCTGGAAGTGCGCTGGAGTGAGGCCGGCAAGACCGATCTGGACAAGACGGTACAACGTTACCTCCAGCAGTTGACGCGCACCAAGAGCCAAGTGCCGGTGGAAACCGATGATCAGACGCGCTTCATCAGTCGCCGCAAGGTAGGCAAGGACCAAATCCGGCCCTTCCTGTGGCGCGGTGAGAACGCCGGCTACGGTGTTGGCTGGATCTGCAAGTGTGGTCGCCTGGTTCTCGCCCAGGTCCTGGGCGATCGCGACGAGCCCGGTCTGGAGGCCTTGGCGGTGGAGATTCTCTCTCACCTGGAGGATCATGCTCGCCAGGGCTGGAATCTATGGTCGCTCTATGACCTGTCCACGGAGTTGCCTGAGGGTTTCCAGCTCACGAAGACCCAGCTTCGCGCCGGCCTGACTGAGCTGACCTTTGACCGCAAGCCGGAGCGGGTGGTGACCGCCCGCTGGGGCATGGCTGAGACAGCCCTGCGGGGCACTACGCTCCGCAGTTGGGCTGTTACGCGCCTGTGGAAGGCGCTCCGCAATTTCCGCCCGAACTCCGAGGAGTTCAGCTTTCGCGGCCACGAGGGGCTGCGCATCACCGGTGAGGCCGCGGCCCCCTTGGGCATGGCCGTACGCCTGGGCAAGCACCTGGTGCAGCAGTCACATGCCGACCAGCTTGTGGGCTACGTCTGGCACTGTGCGCCCTCCAACCGGATTTACGTCGTGTACGGGATGGTAGACGTGACCCACCGCGACCTCCTAGATCAGATCCGGGATCGAACAATATGCCACGAATGAGGGCTGAAAGCCACCCGCGAGTAACAGGCAGGCGCTCCGGCGGAAGTCTTGCCTGCTCTTGGTGGGGCGCAAGACAGGGCAGCCTGGGGCTGGCACTGTTGCTCTTCACCTGCGGGCCCGCCTGCGCCTCGCGCGACCAGGCTCTAGCCCTGGTGAACCAGGCGCGCGTCGCCATTGAGGGCGGCGCCCACGAGCAAGCTCGGGGCCTCCTCACCCGGGCCCGCCAGGCCGACCCCCAGGCCCCTGAGGTCTACACCAATCTCGGCTACCTGGAGGAGCTGCAAGGCCACGTCGAGGCCGCCGTAGCCGCTTACCTTCAAGCGCTTTCACTGAACCCGGATCTGTCTTACGACTCCAGCCGTCTTCGCGGCCTGGTCTACGGCAAGCAGTTCCCCCGGACGCTGCCCCTCAACCACCTTTCGCGGCTGCCCGTGGAGATGGCGGCAGAAGAGGTCCTGGCCCTCGGCAGTCCTCACAGCACCGGGCCGCTGCGAGAGACGATCGCCTACACCACCGGCCTGCTCTATCCTGAGACGATGCGCGCAGGTGGCGCGCTGCTAGAGCTCCCGCTACCCATTGCCGGCACGGACTCCGGTCACAAGTTGCGCTGCAATCGCGTCTGCTATGGCTTTGTGGCCCCCTCCGGCCAGGAGACTCTGGCCCTGCGCGTGGCCCTCTATTATCCCTCTCCCACCCTCGCGCTAGAGGGCCGCGACTATGCCCCCCTCGCCCGTCTGCTCACCTGCTGGCTCACGCGTCTCTATGCTCAATACGACCTGCATCTTGCCCTTGAGTCTCCCCGGGGGCACACCTCGGCCTACCTCTGCGAGGCGGGTCCCACCGGCGCCGAGACCTATGACCAGAACCTGTACTTCTACAATCTCCCCGAGCTCCGTACGCCCCTGGAGTGGCTACGGGAAGCGGCGCATGAAATGGGCCATGTCCTGCTGCCCAAGGTCGGGCGCTTCACGGAGCCGGAGCCCTGGGGTAATGGCCACCTGGGCGAGCGCCTGGGCCTGCAGTGGCTCGCGCAGGAAGCCGGCCTGGCCGCAGGAGCTCCCTGGCCCGCGTCCGCCGCGCAGGAGCATCTCCGCACCTTCTGGGGTGGGCAAGCCGTGCCTCTCGCCGGTTACCTGGCCCAGCGCTGTCGCCCCTTGCTCGACACCTGGACCCAGGCCGGTGCCGCGTCTCCGCTTCTGACCCAGGGCAACGAGGCCGCGCTCTCCCATTTCCTCGGCTTCATGCTCTGGGTCCAGGCTGCCCACGGCGATGCTCTGCTAGCGGTGACTCTGCAAGCCTCCGACGGCACCAATCCCTCCGACTATCTCCTGGCCTATCAGGAAGCAGTCACCTCGTGTCTGGCCGGTCCCGAAGGTGCATTGGTGCTCCACGCCGGGGCGCTGAATCTGGTCGCCAGCCGTCTCACCCAGAAGCCGGTCGAGGGGGCACAGCGGCGTGAGCAGGTCCTGCTCAGCCCCGGCGATAGCGCTGTCTGGCCGCTCTATCTCCCGGCTGGCGAGTGGCAGATCTATCCGCGCGCGCTTTCAGGGCCGCTGCCCCCGGGCGTGCTGGCCGACTTCGATGGCCAGCCCGCCGCCTTGGCACAGCCCGATTCTGCCAGCGCGCACTTGTTCGTGACAACCGCTGCCCCTGGCTGGCATCGCCTCACCCTGCGCCCGGGCGAGCAGGCCGCCCTTTTTGCGCCGCGAGACTTCCTGATCAGGCCTGCGAGGTAGCCCCCCAAAGGAGTGTGCTCTATGCGCCGTGTCTTGACTCTGGCCCCTCTCTTCGCCCTGATGGCCAGCGCCTCGCTGGGCGAGGCCGCTGTCAGCCTCAACCCTATCTTCACGGACCACATGGTGCTTCAGCAGCAGATGCCGATCCGCCTCTGGGGCACGGCAGCGCCCGGTGAGCAGGTCACCGTCGCCCTCGCCGGCAGTCAGGCCAGCACGCAGGCCGCGGCTGACGGCCGCTGGCAGGTCGAGTTGCCCGCCATGGAGGCTGACGGTCAGCCTCTTTCACTCACGGTCACCGGCGCCGACGGTCAGGGGATAATGCTTGCCGATGTCCTCCTCGGGGAGGTCTGGCTGTGCTCCGGCCAGTCCAACATGGAATGGCAACTGGGCCGCGCCAAGGACTCCACTGGCAAGATCCCCGCGCCGGACTTGCCCAATATACGGGCCTTCAACGTCAAGCAGGTCTGGAGCCACTGGCCGCGCGTCGAATGTAGCGGCTCCTGGACCGTCTGCACGGGTCCGGCAGCCCACAGCTTCTCCGCCGTGGGCTTCTTCTTCGCCCGGGAGCTGCAGGCCCAGCGCCAGGTCCCCATCGGCATCATCAACGCCTCCTGGTCCGGAACCACCATCCAGGCCTGGATGCGGCCCGAGGCCTTCGCCGGCGACCCGGTTATCGCCCCCTGGGGCCAGAACTTCCTCGAGGCCCGCAGCAAGCTTCCTGAGACCCTCGCCGCCTATTGGCTTCAACTGGAGGAGTGGAAGTCCGCGGTAGCCGAGCAGATCACGGCCCAGGGCCTCTTGCCGCCGTACCCCAAGGCCCCGCCCGTGTTCGGGGGTGGCTACCCCGGCCCGTGCCTGCTGCACAACGCCATGATCGCCCCCTGGACGAACTTCCCGATCCGCGGTGCGCTGTGGTATCAGGGCGAATCGAACCTTGGCCAGACGCGCGAATATGGCCACTTCCTTACCGCGCTGATCCAGGACTGGCGCCAGCAGTGGGGCCAGCCGGAGCTACCTTTCATGTTCGTTCAACTGCAGGTTGTCTCGCCCGGCAACATCGGCTGGGCGGTGCTGCGCGACTCGCAGACTGCCGCGCTGGCCCTGCCCAGGGTCGGCATGGCCACCTCGATTGACATCAGCGACGGCGATCTGCACCCGCAGAACAAGGAGGAGGTCGGGCGGCGGCTGGCGCTCTGTGCTCGTGCCCTGGCTTATGACGAGCAGATCCCCTACCAGGGGCCGACCTACGATCACTTTGCGGTGGAGGGCAACAAGATTCGTCTCTTCTTCCGCAACGCGGACCAGGGCCTCCAGTGCCGAGGCGATAAGCTCAAGGAGTTCCAGATCGCTGGCGCGCCCTATGCGCCTTCCCTGGTGCCCGCGGAGGCGCAGATTGACGGAAATACGGTACTCGTCTGGTCCGACCAGGTGCCCAATCCGGTGGCGGTCCGCTATGCCTGGAGCGCCCACCCGATTGGCGCCAATCTCTACAATCAGGAGGGCTTGGCTGCTCCACCTTTCCGGACCGACGACTGGAAGTAGCCTACGACCTCAACTCGAGAAGGTCCGCTCGCCGTGGAGGCGGAACTGCTCCCCAGCCCTCTCCTCAGAGGGCGGGAGTCACTCTCACGGTTGCGCAGGATTGCCCTGGCTTTAGGTACACATGCACTGCGGCAGGAGGGAGTCTCATGGATTCAGAACGCTGTCGGGAGGTTCTTGCTCGTGGAGGGCTGAGCCGCGAGTGGCCGGCCGAACCGATGCTGGGTGGCTGGTACACTGAGGAAGAGATTGAGGCGGCCAACGAGGCTATCCGCGCCTCGTTCGATCCCGCGGTGGGGTTTGGCTTCTTCTGCGATGAGATCGTGGAGTTCGAGCAGAAGTTCGCCGCCTACATAGGCACCCGCTACGCCTTGTCGGTGACCTCGGCGGGTACCGGTCTGGACGTGGCGGTCCGCGCCCTGGATCTGGAGCCGGGGGACGAGGTTGTCGTCCCCGCGCTCAACTTCCGCGCTGCCCCCTATGCGGTCCTCGGCTGCGGTGGAAAGCTGGTGTTGTGTGAGTCGGACGAGACCCTCAACGCCGACCCGGCGGATGTCGAGGCCAAGCTGACGCCCCATACCCGGGCCATTCTGGTTACGCATATGAACGGCTTATCGGCACCGATTGCCGATTATCTGGAGATCGCCGAGCGGCATCCTCATCCGAAGTATGGCCCGCCGAAGGTCCTCGGCGACGCCGCTCGCGCTCTCGGGGGAAGCTACCAGGGCCGCAAGATCGGCACCGGAGCCTGGATGACTGTCTTCAGCCTCCACACCATGAAGATGATGACCACCCTCGGCGAGGGGGGCATGATCACCACCGACGACGCCGAGCTGATGGCTCGTCTGCGTGGTTTGCGCCAGTGGGGAATCGTGGAGTCCGAGGACCTGGAGATTGCCCGCGGGAAGCGCGGCACCGGCGATGCCGGCTGGGGCTCCAACTACAAGCTCACCAAGGTCCAGGCGGCGGTGGGGTTGGTCCAGCTTCGACGCCTGGACGAGATGATTGCCCCGCGCGTCGCTCTGGCCGGCAAGCGGAGCGAGATGCTATCCGATGTACCCGAGTTAACGCTGCCTTATGAGCCGGCAGACTGCGCACCGGTCTACTACCTGTACAACCTGCTGGTCCCGCGGGAGTGGGCGGGGGAGAAGCGCGACCAGCTCATGGCGCTACTGCGGGAGGAGTACGGCGTGGATACGGTGGTGGCCAACCCGCCGGTGTACCAGGCCGACGCCTATGTGCGGCGGATGACGCCCGGGCAGAGCACTCCGCGCTCGGAGGAGATTGCGGCCCGGCTCTTCTGCCCGCCGACGCATCCCTTGATGTCTGACGAGGACAACGAGTACCTCTGCGCAGCCATCTCCGACGCGGTGGCGAAGCTCCGGTAGAATGAGCGTCTCGCTCGTCTCCGGCCACAGGGTGGGGGCCACGCCCCCTGGCTCCCGCCTCACTCCGCGAACATCTGCTCGGCGAAGCGCGCTGCGCTGAAGGGCTCCAGGTCCTCCGGCTTTTCCCCGGTGCCGATAAGCTTTATCGGCAGCTTCAGTTCCTGGGTGATAGTCAGCACGATCCCCGCCTTCGCTGAACCGTCCAGCTTGGCCACGGCCAACCCCGTGAGGTCCATCCCCTCATGAAACTGGCGGGCCTGGAAGAGCGCGTTTTGCCCAATGGTCGCGTCCAGCACCAGCAGCCGCTCGTCCGCCAGGCGGCCCAGCTCGCGCTCGATGACTCGCCCGATCTTCTTCAGCTCCTCCATCAGGTTGACCTTGGTGTGCAGGCGCCCCGCGGTGTCCACAATGACCAGATTATGCCCTCGCGCCTGGGCCGCCTTGACCCCGTCGTAGGCCACCGCAGCCGGGTCCGCGCCGCTTTGCTGGGCCACGATATCGCAGCCCGCCCGCTCAGCCCAGATCTTGAGCTGCTCTGCCGCTGCCGCGCGGAAGGTATCGGCGGCCACCAGCATCACCTTCTGTCCCAGGCGCTGGTAGCGGTAGGCTAACTTCCCGATAGTGGTGGTCTTGCCCGTGCCGTTGACACCCAGAATCAGGAAGACCGTCGGCCTCTCCTTGCCCTTGTTCAGAGGCGCCTCGTAGGGTTGGAGCAGCGCTGCCACCTGCTCCTGCAGCGCCTGGCGAAGCTGGTCGGGGGTGGTAAGCTTCCCCCGCTCGGCCTGCTCGCGGAGCTCCTCCACGAGCTTCACGGCCAGCGTGGCTGAAACATCCGCCTGAATGAGCGCGGCCTCCAGGTCCTCCAGCAGGTCTTCGTCAATGACCGCACGGCCGGTAAACACCGCCGCCACGCGTTTGAATAGGCCTTTGAGCATGGTTCATCCGTCCGTTCTGTAGGGCGGGGGCTTGTACCCCGCCGTCTGTTCTGTAGGGCAGAGGCCCATGCCCTGCCATCCGTTCTGCAGGGCCTTGTACCCCGTGCCTGTTCTGTAGGGCGGGGGCTTGTACCCCGCCGTGTGTTCTCTCAGAAGGCCTCGATCTGACCCTGATAAGGCCACTCCTCTGGCTGGCTGCACAAGCCGCGTCGGACCGGATTGAGCAGCACGTAGTGCCACTTCTGACCATAGCTCTCCGCAGAGCGCAGCAGGTGATCGTGGAACTCGTGCTGCCAGAGCCGTCCCTCCCAGCCCAAGGTCCAGGCTGCTCGCGTGGAACTCTCCTTGAAGCCGCCGACGAACGTGCCCAGGCTGCTCAAGCCGGTGACTGGCGAGCAGAAGAGGTGGACGTGGTCGGGCATAACGACATACCTGCCCACTAACCATCCGTGACGCTCTGACGTTTCCTTTAGCAGGGAGATCACCATCTCTGCCATCTGCTGCTCGGCGAGCACCTTCCGTCGCTCTAGAACACAGACTGTGACCAAGTAGATGGGCGGGGCCATGAAGGCAACAGGCAGGCGCCGCAGATGCTTGCGGTTGGGGAGATCGCTGGCCGGGTTGGGGGGTGGTTGGGACATGCGGTGTCCAGATTCAGACGGCGGGGTAAAAGCCCCCGCCCTGCAAATTCAGCAACCTCTCCGCGCTGCTGTGGCCAATCTTCTCCAGCGCCGTCTCCGGCAGCATACAGTTCTCCGTCAGGTTGCGCCACAACGCTACGTTCGGATGTGCCCGGTTCACGTCACTACGCGCGCAGGAGTCGGTCCCGAACATTAGCTGGTCCTGGAACTCCTCCTGGAACTCCAAGCCAAAGGCCGGGAATGGGTGATCACACCGTATCTTCCTCTGGATGGCAGGCTTTCTCTGCATATTCCTGCAGCAGGCGCACATAGAGTCGGTAATCCTCGAGCGAGACCGCCGGTGGCGTTTGGTGATCCACGGAAGGAATGTAGTATCCGCTCCGCATGGCGGGCAGGAGACGCTCGAACTCGGCGCGCAGAGCATCCTCCCCCTGGTGCATGACGGTCTTATCGAACCCCCCGACCATCTTCCAGGTCGGGTGGTTGCCTCGCAGGCGATTGACGTCCACGCCGGCCATGCGCTCCAGTGGCAGAATGCCCTCCAGGCCACACTCGAGGAACCAGGGGACCAGCGGCTCCACGTCTCCGTCGCTGTCGATGATCGTCGGAATGCCCCGGGCCTGGAAGGCCGGGATGACCTGCCGGTAGTACGGTGCGATGAACTCCTCAAACAAGGCCTTGGAGAGCATCGGGCCGTGGTTGTATGACATATCCTCAGCGAAGGTGACATAGTCCGGGGTGCAAAACTCGCAACAGGCGTCAAAGCACCGCAGAGTATATGCCACCTGGTCCTGGTTAATGCGGTGCATCAGCTCGGGCTGGTCGTAGAAGGCATACAGGTGCGGCTCAATGCCCATCAGCACGCGTGGCCACCAGAAGAAGCCGCTGAAAGTCACCCAGAGGATAGCCTCGCCCTGTGCCTGCTCGCTTGCGCGTGCCTCCCACAACGTGCGGTCGAACGGGACGGGGTCGGGATACAGATAGGGTAACAGCGCCTCGTAGTCACCGGCTACCGAGAACCACCCCCGCCCATGCTCCGGGTTGGGGAAGGGGCATTCAGGGGCGAGCTGCTCAAACCAGAGCTGGTAATCCACATCCAGGCCGAAGAAACGCTTTACGCCGTGGCCTTCCAGCTCGGGCGGCAGTCCCTGCGCCCGCCAGTTTTCGATGGTCAGCTGCCACCAGCCCGCCCATTCCATCACGGGCAGCCGGTCTGTCGGTGTCTCGCCGGCCAATACTTTGCGCACACGGGAGCGAACAGTCTCTTGCGGCATGGTGGCCTCTCCAATGGCTATCTTCACTGGTCCTATGACTGCAGTAACCGCTCTGCATTCTGCCAGGCAATCTTCTCCAGCGCCGCCTCCGGCAGCTTACGGTTCTCCGTCAGGTCTCGCCACAACGCTACGTTCGGAGGTATCCGGTTCACGTCACTGCGCGCGCAGGAGTCAGTCCCGAACATCAGCTGGTCCTGGAACTCCTCCAGGAACTCCAGGCCGAATGCCGGGTCACGGGTGAGCGCGTTGTATCCGCTGCCGGCGGAGATATCTGCCCACAGGTTGTCGTAGCGTCGGAGCAGGCGCGGGACCGCGCCGCCCGGGACGATCGCTCCCTGCGGGTATCCGGTACGCTCCCCGGGTGGAACCTCTGCGGAGATCTCCGCCCAGAAGGTCGGGCCGTGCCCGATGAAGACGGTCTCCGGGCAGGTCTGCAAGGCATGTTCCAGCCGGGGCAGGCCGTGACCATCGCGCAGGCCGTAGCCGGTCTCGCTATCCATCATGTCAAACAGCACCGGAAGCCCGTACTGCCCCGCCTGCCGGTACAGGTTCAGAGCCCGCGGGTCATCGAAGTCCAGTTTGGGGAGCAGTTCCCCCAGGGCCTTGCAGCCGCGCGCCTTATACTCCTCCAGCAGGTCCGAGAAGTCAATCTGCGGATGGTTGCGGAAGCGCGGATCAATCAGGCAGAAGGGCGTGAGACGGTCTGGATAGCGTGCGCAGGCCGCGATCACGTCCTCGGTGTCACACTCCAGATACCCGCCCTCGGGACTCTCACTCAACGGCAGTACGCAGGTGCGGTCGATACCCCAGGCGTCCATCTTGGCAATCAGGTTGGTAACCTCCACGAACTCCCGCCGGTCGGTGAGCACCCGCCCGATATGGCCGTGAACGTCAACGAGCATGGTGGATGGCTCTCCTGGGGATATCGTGAACCTGCTTCCCCTACATGGTCACCGGCAGCACGCGGCTGCTGGCCCCGCCGCCTTTGCTGCTCTTCGCATGTTCCTTGGCCTCGCGCTTGGCCTGCTCCAGGGTGACCGAGATCAGTCTGGAGACTCCGCCCTGGCGCATGGTCACCCCGTAGAGCACGCCAGCGGCTTCCATGGTGCGCGGGTTGTGGGTGATAACGATGAACTGGGTATGTTCGGCGAAGGTCTCAATGATCTCCACCAGCTTCTCCGTATTGGTCGCGTCAATCGCCGCATCG